>NZ_QKLE01000001.1:0-317692 GCF_003224275.1 Curtobacterium sp. MCSS17_011
TGCCCGTACACACCGGCGTCGAGGAGCGCACCCCCACCGGCGGCGGGGTCGAACATCCGGTCCGCCGGGTCCGGGTCGTGCGGCCACCCGACGTCGACCGTCGCGAGCCGGACGTCGCCGAGGACCCCGTCCGCGAGCAGACGGGCGACGACGTTCGTGCCCGGCAGGTACCGGGTCCACATCGCCTCCATCGCGAGGACGCCCGCGGCCCGTGCGGCGTCGGCGAGGGTGCGCGTGTCCGCCGCCGAGGTCGTCATCGGCTTCTCGACGAGCACGTGCTTGCCAGCGGCGATCGCGAGCAGCGCGTGCCCGAGGTGCTGCGGGTGCGGCGAGGCGACGTAGACCACGTCGACGGCGGGGTCCGCCACGAGGGCCTCGTACGAGCCGTGCACACCGGGCACGCCGTGGCGGGCGGCGAAGGCCGCGGCACGCTCGGGGGAGCGGGAGCCCACTGCGACGACGCGCTGGTCGGAGTTCGCGTGCAGCGTGGTGGTGAAGTCGTTCGCGATCTCCCCGGGGCCGATCACACCCCACCGGAGCACGGGTCCGCCCCGCAGTGCGTGGACTCCGGGCACCGGGAACGTCATCGTCATGCCCGAACGCTACCGGGCGGACCCGCTGCGCGCCGCGCACTTCGTCCTGCTGCTCACCGTCGAGGAGGTCCTGCTGCTCACCGTCGAGGAGGTCCTGCTGCTCACCGTCGAGGAGCACCCAGCCACGAGGCCGGCGACGCACCCGGAGGAGTCTCAACGGGGGAAGGTCGCCGAAGGCGACATCGGCCGGTGCCGACTCCGCGGAGCGGAGACGTCACCTTGGCCGGCGATTTCCAGTGCCCCCAGGAGGATTCGAACCTCCGCCCCTGCCTCCGGAGGGCAGTGCTCTATCCCCTGAGCTATGGGGGCCAAGGGGTGTCAACAACCGTAGCAGGTCCGGCGGGTGCTCCTGGACAGCGCGTGTCGCGCCGTGGACGTCACGACGGGTGCCCGGGAGGCGCGGTGCGGGCCCGCACCGGGCCTCCAGGCCGCACGGTGCGCGGGCCGCAGTGCCGCGTCAGCCCGCGGGCGTGGCTGTCGCCGACGCGGACGGCGCCAGCGCGGCGCGCACCGCGTCGACGACGGGCTGCGCCCCACCCGGCTCGGTGAACAGCGTCGACTGCGCGGTGATCCAGTACGGGTCGGCGAAGGCGTCCGCGCGGCCGACGTCGCCGTTCAGGGCGAAGTACCCCTCCACCCGGTAGGTGGGGACGGACCCGCCCCGCTCGTACAGGGCGTCCTTCAGGTTGGTGAGCGACTTCTCAGGCAGGTCGGCGACGGCGAGCGTGATGGTCGTGGCGTCCGCGTCGGTGCTCACGAACCGGCAGACGCGACCCCGCTGCTTCGCGATGGCCGCAGCGGGGGAACCCTTCGCCGGGGTGAAGGAGTCGTCGAGCTCGAAGGTCTGCCCGTACACCGACAGTGCGCTCGACGGCAGGAGTTCCGCGCAGCTCTGCGACACCGGCTTGCCCGCGGGCGTCGCACTGGCCGACGGGGTGCTGTCCCCGCCGCCCGAGCACCCGGCGAGCACGAGGGCTGCTGCGGTGGTGACGACGGCGACGGTGAGCGCCCGGGCGCGGCTGCGGGGGGTCATCCCGACATGATGGTGCATCGACCGGTGCGGACCTGGGCGTCCCGGTAGGATCGATCCTCGTGACTCCTGCCGAACTCTCCGCCGCGTACCTGTCGATCCTGACCGGGATCGTCGAGCGCCGAGGCGCGTCCGAGACCGTGACGATCGAGGAGTCCCACGTGGTGCTCGAGCGTCCGAAGAACCGCGCCCACGGCGACTGGGCCTCGAACGCCGCCATGCAGCTCGCGAAGCGGCTCGGCACCAACCCGCGCGAGCTGGCGACCGAGATCGCCGGCGAGCTGACCGAGCTCGACGGTGTGGACTCGGTCGACGTCGCCGGCCCGGGCTTCATCAACATCACGCTCGAGGCGGCCGCCGCGGGTGAGATCGCGCGCACCATCGTGGACGGCGGCGAGTCCTTCGGTACCGGCGACCTCTACGACGGCGTCCGGATCAACCTGGAGTTCGTCTCCGCCAACCCGACCGGCCCGATCCACATGGGCGGCGTCCGCTGGGCCGCGGTCGGCGACAGCCTGGCCCGCGTGTTCCAGGCGCAGGGCGGGCTCGTCACCCGTGAGTACTACTTCAACGACCACGGCGCGCAGATCGACCGCTTCGCCCGCTCCCTCGTCGCCAGCGCACTCGGTGAGCCCACGCCCGAGGACGGCTACGGAGGCGCCTACATCGCCGAGATCGCGGCACGGGTCATCGCGACCCTCGAGCCGGGCGTCGACGTCCGCGACCTGCCGCGCGACGAGGCGCAGGAGCTCTTCCGTCGCGAGGGCGTCGACTTCATGTTCGCGGACATCAAGTCCTCGTTGCACGACTTCGGCGTCGACTTCGACGTCTACTTCCACGAGAACGCGCTGCACGAGTCGAAGGCGGTCGAGCGCGCCATCGCCCGACTGCGGTCGGCCGGCGTGATGTACGAGGCCGAGGGTGCCGAGTGGCTCCGCACGACGGACTTCGGCGACGACCGCGACCGCGTCGTCATCAAGTCCGACGGTGAGCCCGCCTACATCGCCGGCGACCTGGCGTACTACCTCGACAAGCGCGAGCGTGGGTTCGAGCGGAACCTGATCATGCTCGGCGCCGACCACCACGGCTACGTCGGCCGCATGATGGCGATGTGTGCCGCGTTCGGTGACGAGCCGGGCAAGAACCTCGAGATCCTGATCGGGCAGATGGTCAACCTGCTCAAGGACGGTGAGCCGATGCGCATGTCGAAGCGCAACGGCACCATCGTCACGATGGAGGACCTCGTCGACGCCGTCGGTGTCGACGCCGGCCGGTACGCCCTGGTCCGCTTCGCCAGCGACACCGCGATCGACATCGACCTCGACCTGCTCACCAAGCGCACGAACGACAACCCCGTCTTCTACGTGCAGTACGCCCACGCCCGCACCCAGTCGGTGGCCCGGAACGCCGCGGCCGCCGGGGTCGACCGTTCCGTGTTCGACGCGTCGCTGCTGACCCACGAGTCCGAGAGCGCGCTGCTCGGAGCCCTCGCCGAGTACCCGCGGGTGGTCCGGCACGCCGCCGAGCTGCGCGAGCCGCACCGCATCGCGCGGTACATCGAGCAGCTGGCCGGCCTGTACCACCGCTGGTACGACTCCTGCCGTGTCACGCCCCTGGGCGACGAGCCCGTGACCGACCTGCACCGCACGCGCCTGTGGCTGAACGACGCCACCGGCCAGGTCGTCCGCAACGGCCTCGGCCTGCTCGGCGTGTCGGCTCCGTCCCGCATGTAGCGGTCGCCCTTTCCGCAAGACACCGGTGTTCGCGCACCGAACACCGGCATCCCGCGGTGCCGAGCGCGAACACCGGTGTTTTGCGTCCGGGCCGCAGCCGGGCCGCAGCCGGGCCGCAGACCGGGCTGGCAGGGTAGGACGCATGCCCGCAGCCACCGAACGCCCCACCACGCGCCGCCGCTGGCCCGTCGTCCTGCTCGTGGTCGTCGTCGTGCTCGCCGCCCTCGTCGTGATCGCCGAGTTCGTGCTGCGTGGCGTCGTCGACCGGATCATCGCCCAGCAGGTCGAGCAGTCGCTGCCCGACGGCACCACCGGCCAGGTCGACGCCCACGCCGAGGGCATCGTCATCCCGCAGCTCATCAGCGGCACGCTCGACCGCGTCGAGATCTCCTCGGCGAAGCTCACGGTCGACGGCATCCCGCTCGCCGCCGACGTCACCGCGCAGGACGTCCCGGTGGACGGCGAGGGCGACGTGCGTGACGTGGACGGCACGGTCACCCTGGCGTCGTCGAGCGTCAAGGACCTGGCGAAGTACAGCCCGCTGTTCGACCGGCTGAACCTGGTCGACGGCGGCGTCGAACTGACGGGGTCGTCGTCGGTGCTCGGCTACGACATCACCTACGCCGCCGAGGGCGCCGTCGTCGCGCAGGACGACGGCCGCGGCATCACGATCACCCCGGAGAGCGTCCGGATCACGAACTCCGACCTCGGCCTCAAGGTCGACTCGATCCCGGGCGTCACCGGCGTCCCGGTGCAGGTCTGCACCGCGCAGTTCCTGCCCGAGGCGCTGCGGGTGCGCTCGCTCGACGTGTCGAAGACGGACGCGACGGTCCGCATCACGGCGGAGGCCCTGCCGCTCAACGAGGACGGCCTGCGGACCGTCGGCAGCTGCGGCTGAGCGGACGGGCGCGTAACGCGGCCTGGAGGAACGGTTCGCGTCGGTAGGATCGGGTCCCGTGAGCGAGAACCCCCTTGCACCGCCGCGGCTGCGGTTCCCGACGGACGCCTCCGAACTGGTGGACCGCATCTGGCCCGCGTCCGCGACGCGGACCGACGACGGCACGCTGGCGATCGGCGGCATCAGCGCGACCGACCTGGTCGCGCAGTTCGGCACGCCGCTGTACGTCGTCGACGAGCGTGACGTCCAGTCCCGCGCCGTCCGCGTGCGGAACGCGTTCGCCGAGGCGTTCGAGCGCATCGGCAGCCACGCGCACGTCTACTACGCCGGCAAGGCCTTCCTGACGACGCAGGTCGTCGCGTGGATGGCCGAGGCCGACCTCCGCGTCGACGTCTGCACCGCGGGTGAGCTCGCGGTCGCCCTGGCCGGCGGCATCGACCCCGGCCGGCTCGGGTTCCACGGCAACGACAAGTCCGACGCCGAGATCGCCCGCGCGGTCGAGGTCGGCATCGGCACGATCGTGCTCGACAGCCACGAAGAGGTGCAGCGCGTCGCCCGTGCGGCTGCCGACGCCGGGGTCGTGCAGCGCGTGCGCATCCGGATCAACACCGGCGTGCACGCGTCCACCCACGAGTACCTGGCGACCGCTCGCGAGGACCAGAAGTTCGGCATCCCGCTGTCCGAGGCCGTCGAGGCCGCTGCCGCCGTCCGCGCCGAACCCTCGCTCGCCTTCGTCGGGCTGCACTCGCACATCGGATCGCAGATCTTCGACGACGCCGGCTTCCGCGAGGCCGCACGCCGGCTCATGGACGTGCACGCGACGCTCGTGGCCTCCGGTCCGGTGCCCGAGCTGAACCTCGGCGGCGGTTGGGGCATCGACTACACCGAGGCGGACTCGGCCTTCGCCCCCGAGGACGTCGCCGACGCACTGGCCACGATCATCGGTGAGGCCTGCGCCGAGCGCGGCATCCCGGTGCCGGACATCGCCGTCGAGCCGGGCCGCTACATCATCGGCCCGCCCGGGGTGACGCTCTACCGCGTCGGCACGATCAAGCCGGTCACGCTCGAGACCGACGACGGCGGCAGCGCGACCCGCACGTACGTCTCCGTCGACGGCGGGATGAGCGACAACATCCGTCCCGCCCTGTACGGCGCCGACTACACGGCCCGGCTCGCCCGCACCTCCGACGCCCCGGCGGTGCTGAGCCGCGTCGTCGGCAAGCACTGCGAGAGCGGCGACGTCGTGGTGAACGACGAGTACCTGCCCGGCGACGTGCAGCGCGGTGACCTGCTGGCCGTCGCGGCCACCGGCGCCTACTGCTGGGCGCTGTCGAGCAACTACAACCACGTGGGCCGCCCGCCGGTCGTCGCCGTCGCGGACGGCGCAGCCCGTATCCTCGTGCGGGGCGAGACGATCGACGACCTCCTCGCCCGTGACACCGGGGTCACCGCCGTGCCCGCCGACGGCACCGGCCGCTGACCCCCGACCCGACCGGGTCCGCCCACCCCGCAGGGCCTACCCCCACCGACAGGAACCGCTACCAGATGATCGAATACCGCAACGTCCGTGTCGCGCTGCTCGGGGCCGGCTCGGTCGGTTCCCAGGTCGCCCGACTGCTCCTCGAGCACGGCGACGAGCTGGCCTCGCGCGCCGGTGCCGGGCTGGAGCTGGTCGGGATCGCCGTGCGCGACGTGGACGCCCAGCGCGACGTCGACCTGCCGGCGGAGCTCTTCACCACGGACGCTGCATCGCTCATCCTCGGCGCGGACATCGTCGTCGAGCTCATCGGCGGCATCGAGCCGGCGCGCACCCTCGTGCTCCAGGCTCTGCAGTCCGGCGCTGACGTCGTCACCGGCAACAAGGCGCTGCTCGCGACCCACGGCCCGGAGCTCTTCGCCGCAGCGGAGCAGGTCGGCGCGCAGCTCTACTACGAGGCTGCCGTGGCCGGGGCGATCCCGATCATCCGTCCGCTGCACGACTCGCTCGCCGGCGACCGCATCGTCCGGATCATGGGCATCGTCAACGGCACCACGAACTTCATCCTCGACCTGATGGACCGCAAGGGATCCACGTTCGAGGACGCCCTTGCCACCGCGACGGAGCTCGGGTACGCCGAGGCCGACCCGACCGCCGACGTCGAGGGCTACGACGCCGCGCAGAAGGCCGCGATCCTGGCCTCGCTGGCGTTCCACACCTCGGTGCCGCTCGCCGCCGTGCACCGCGAGGGCATCACCCACGTCACGATCGACCAGGTCCGCGCCGCCCGCAAGGCCGGCTACGTCGTGAAGATCCTGGCGACCGCCGAGCGCCTGACCGACGAGGACGGCCGCGAGGGCGTCAGTGCCCGCGTCTACCCGGCCCTCGTGCCCGAGTCGCACCCGCTCGCGAGCGTGCACGGTGCGAAGAACGCCGTGTTCGTCGAGGCCGAGGCCGCCGGCGACCTGATGTTCTACGGCGCGGGCGCCGGTGGCGTCGAGACGGCCTCGGCGGTCCTCGGCGACCTGGTCTCCGCGGCCCGTCGGCACGTCATCGGCGGCCCGGGGGTCGCCGAGTCGACGCAGTCCGAGCTGCCGGTGTTCCCGATCGGCACCGTCCGCACGAGCTACCAGATCACCCTGCACGTCACGGACGCCCCCGGCGTGCTGTCGACCGTCGCCGGCGTGCTCGCGAAGCACGGCGTCAGTGTCGAGACGGTCGAGCAGACCACCACCGGCGCAGCCGAGGGGACCGCGACGCTCGTCATCGGTACCCACCTGGCCCGCGAGGCCGACCTCGCGGACACCGTCGTCGCCCTCCGCGGCGAGGACGTCGTCCTGGACGTCACCAGCGTCCTGCGCGTCGTCGGCCGCTGACGCGACCACGGGCCTCCAGGCCGACCAACAGGCTCACCGAGCCGACCACCACCAGATCCACCCCACCGGACAGAGAGAGAAGCCTGATGGCCCACCAGTGGCAGGGAGTCCTGCGCGAGTACGCCGACCGACTCGACGTGACCGAGGCGACGCCCATCGTCACGCTCGGTGAGGGCGGCACGCCGCTGATCCCGGCTCGTCGGCTCTCCGAGCGCACCGGCGCCGAGGTCTACGTGAAGTTCGAGGGCATGAACCCGACGGGTTCGTTCAAGGACCGCGGCATGACGATGGCGATCTCGAAGGCCGTCGAGCACGGCGCGAAGGCCGTCATCTGCGCCTCGACCGGCAACACCAGCGCCTCGGCCGCCGCGTACGCCACGCACGCCGGCATCACCGCTGCGGTGCTCGTGCCCGAGGGCAAGATCGCCATGGGCAAGCTCAGCCAGGCCGTCGCCCACGACGCCCAGCTGCTGCAGGTGCAGGGCAACTTCGACGACTGCCTCGACATCGCCCGCGACCTGGCGGCGAACTACCCGGTGCACCTCGTCAACTCCGTCAACAACGACCGCATCGAGGGGCAGAAGACCGCCGCGTTCGAGGTCGTCGACGTCCTCGGTGACGCACCGGACTTCCACTTCCTGCCCGTCGGCAACGCGGGCAACTACACCGCGTACTCGCGCGGCTACCGCGAGGACGTCGCCGCCGGCCGCAGCACCAAGCTGCCCCGCATGTTCGGGTTCCAGGCCGCCGGTTCCGCCCCGATCGTGCACGGCGAGGTCGTCCGGCACCCCGACACCATCGCGTCGGCGATCCGCATCGGCAACCCGGCCTCGTGGCAGTTCGCGCTCGAGGCGCAGCAGGAGACCGACGGCTACTTCGGTGCCATCACCGACGAGGCCATCCTCGCGGCACACCGCATCCTGTCGGCCGAGGTCGGCGTCTTCGTCGAGCCCGCGTCAGCCATCGGTGTCGCCGGGCTGCTCGAGCGTGCCGACGCCGGCGTCGTGCCGAAGGGCGCGAAGGTCGTGATCACGGTCACGGGCCACGGCCTGAAGGACCCGCAGTGGGCCCTCCGCACGCCGGACGGCGGCGAGGTCACCCCGACGAGCGTGCCGGTCGACACGAAGTCGATCGCCGACGTGCTCGGTCTGGTCAGCGAGCAGTGATCTCCGACCGCTCGTCCGGACCGGGGGAGGGCGTCACCGCCCGCAGTGCTGTACCGGCCGGACGGGCGGTCCGTGCGCTGCCGACCGGATCGGCGGTCCGCGTCCGGGTGCCGGCCACGTCGGCGAACCTCGGCCCCGGCTTCGACTCGCTCGGCCTCGCGCTCTCGCTCTACGACGAGGTCGTGGTGCGCGTGCGTCCCGAGCCCGGCGCGACCGTCGCGGTCGAGGGCGTCGGTGCCGGTGAGGTCGCCACGGACGACACGAACCTCGTCGTCCGTGCGGTCCGTCGCGGCCTGGAGCACGCCGGTGTCGACCAGCCCGGTCTCGAGCTGCACGCCACGAACGCGATCCCGCACGGCCGCGGCCTCGGTTCGTCCGCCGCAGCGATCGTCGCGGGGCTCATGGCTGCCCGCGGGCTGCTCGAGGGCATCGTCGACCTCGACGCCTCGACGCTCCTGACCCTGGCCACCGAGATGGAAGGCCACCCGGACAACGTCGCGCCGGCGCTCTTCGGCGGCCTGACGATCGCGTGGATGACCGCCGAGGGCCCGGCGTACAAGCGGCTCCTGGTGCACCGTGGTGTCGCACCGGTGGTGTTCGTCCCGACCTCGACGCTCTCGACCAAGCTCGCGCGCTCCCTGCAGCCAGAGCAGGTCCCGCACGCCGACGCCGCGTTCAACGTCTCCCGCTCGGCGCTGCTCGTCGCGGCGCTCATCCAGAGCCCCGAGCTGCTGCTCGCCGCGACCGAGGACCGTCTGCACCAGGCGTACCGCGCCAGCGCCATGCCCGAGACCGACGCCCTGATCCGGTTGCTCCGGCAGCACGGCCTCGCCGCGGTCGTCTCCGGCGCGGGGCCGAGCCTGCTCGTCCTCGGCAGCGACCCCGCACAGCGACTGACCGCCGCCGAACTGGTGCAGCGACACGCCGAATCCGACTGGCGGCCGCTCATGCTGGCCGTCGATCTCGGTGGTGCTACAGTGGCAGCGCACTCGGCGCTCGAAGCCGAACCCGCGTAACCGTACGGATCGCTCGTCCTCAGGACAGCTCCTGCGACGTCGCAGGGTCCGGTGCGCGAGTGTGCATCTCTTTCTGATCACCGAATCCCGATCCGTCGTCTGAACGGCGGTCGATGCTCTCCTGCATCCGGGACGGTGGAAACTCTCCGCGTTCTGCGGTTCGAAAGGAAACACCGACCTTGACCGACAACAACTCCGCCCAGGTGGAGATCCCCAGCGACCTGCGTGCCCTCCGTCTCCCGGAGCTCCAGCGCATCGCCTCCTCGCTCGGCATCACCGGGCTCTCCAAGCTCCGCAAGGGCGACCTGATCGCCTCCATCGAGGACAAGCGTCCCGTCGACGAGACGCCGGTCGCCCCGGTCGCCCCGGTCGCCGCCGTCGTCGCCGAGACCCCCGCCGAGCCGGCCGCCACCGAGCAGCCGACCCTGCCGGAGCCCGCCGAGACCCCCGCGGAGCCCGCTGCCGAGGTACCCGTCGCCGACGCCGAGTCCGCCGCCCCGAGCCGTGCCCGTCGTTCGCGCCGCGCGTCGTCGGGTGGCACCGTGAACGCCGCGCCGACCGCGGCCGCCGAGCACACCAACCACGGCCAGACCGGCACCGAGGACCTCCTCGCCGGCCTCGACCAGGTCCGCGCCGAGAAGGACGCCCAGGAAGCCGCGCAGTCCGGCTCGCAGCGCCGTGGCCGTGGCCAGCGGAACGCCGAGCAGCGTGGCACCGAGCAGCGTGGCACCGAGCAGGGCCAGCAGGCGTCGACGCCCGCCGAGGCCGAGCAGCCGAGCCAGGCGGCCCAGCAGGGCCAGCAGGCCCCGACGTCCGCCGTGCAGGCCGACCAGGACCAGAACGAGTCCGGCGACCAGAACGACCAGGGCGACCAGAACTCCGAGCAGGGCGAGGGCGGCTCGCGTCGCGGCCGCCGAAGCCGTGGTCGTGGTCGTGGCCGTGGGCAGAACGCCGAGAACGGCGAGCAGCAGAACGGCGCCGACCAGCAGAACGGCGGCCAGAACGGCGGCCAGCAGAAGCAGAACGGCGCCGACCAGCAGAACGCCGGTCAGCAGAAGCAGAACGGCGGCGAGCAGCAGAACGGCCAGCAGAACGGCGGCCAGAAGCAGAACGAACAGCCGAAGCAGGCCGAGGCCAAGCAGGACGACAAGGCGGACCAGAAGCAGCAGCAGAACGCCGGTCAGCAGAAGCAGCAGACCAGCGGCCAGCAGAAGCAGCAGCAGCAACAGCACGCCGACGAGGCCGAGAGCGGCCGCAGCCGTCGCCAGCGCGACCGGAAGCGCGGCCGTGGCGGCCAGAACGACGACTTCGAGCCCGAGGTCACCGAGGACGACGTCCTGATCCCGATCGCGGGCATCCTCGACGTCCTCGACAACTACGCGTTCGTCCGCACCACCGGGTACCTGCCGGGCCCGAGCGACGTCTACGTCTCCCTCGGCCAGGTGAAGAAGTACCACCTGCGCAAGGGCGACGCCGTCGTCGGTTCGATCAAGCAGCCGCGTGACGGCGAGCAGCAGAGCCGCCAGAAGTACAACGCGCTCGTCGCCGTCGAGTCGATCAACGGCCAGTCCGCCGACGAGGCCGCGGCCCGCGTCGACTTCAACGACCTCACCCCGCTGTACCCGAACGAGCGCCTGCGCCTCGAGACGGAGCCGGGCAAGCTGTCGACCCGCATCATCGACCTCGTGTCGCCGATCGGCAAGGGCCAGCGCGGTCTCATCGTGTCCCCGCCGAAGGCCGGCAAGACCGTCGTGCTGCAGGCCATCGCGAACGCCGTCGCCAAGAACAACCCCGAGGCGCACCTGATGGTCGTCCTCGTCGACGAGCGGCCCGAAGAGGTCACCGACATGCAGCGCACGGTGAAGGGCGAGGTCATCGCCTCGACCTTCGACCGTCCCGCCGAGGACCACACCACCGTCGCCGAGCTCGCCATCGAGCGTGCGAAGCGCCTGGTGGAGCTGGGCCACGACGTCGTGCTGCTGCTCGACTCGATCACCCGCCTGGGCCGTGCGTACAACCTGTCGACCCCGCCGTCGGGCCGCGTGCTCTCCGGTGGCGTCGACTCGGCGGCGCTGTACCCGCCGAAGCGCTTCTTCGGTGCCGCGCGCAACATCGAGGACGGCGGCTCGCTGACCATCCTCGCGACCGCGCTCGTCGAGACCGGCTCCAAGATGGACGAGGTCATCTTCGAGGAGTTCAAGGGCACCGGCAACATGGAGCTCCGCCTGAACCGTCACCTCGCCGACAAGCGGATCTTCCCCGCCGTCGACGTGAACGCCTCTGGTACCCGTCGCGAGGAGCAGCTGCTCTCCGCCGACGAGGTCAAGATCACCTGGCGTCTGCGCCGGGCCCTCGCCGGGCTCGACCCGCAGCAGGCCCTCGAGATCGTGCTGCGGAACCTCAAGGAGACGCAGTCGAACGTCGAGTTCCTGGTGCAGGTGCAGAAGTCGGTCCCCTCGACCGGCGCCCACCACAACGGTCACCAGGAGTAACGCGTGTTCGAGTCGGTAGCGGGGCTGCTGGCGGAACACGAGGACCTGACGCAGCAGCTGTCGGACCCCGCGCTCCACGCCGATGCGGCCCGGGCGAAGAAGGTGAACCGGCGGTACGCCGAGCTCAACCAGATCAAGTCCGCGTACGAGGCCTGGCAGGCGGCGGGGGACGACCTCGCCGCCGCCCAGGAACTCGCGCGTGAAGACGCGGCGTTCGCGGACGAGGTCCCCGGGCTCGAGGAGCAGCTGTCGGAGCGCCAGGAGCGTCTCCGCCGGCTGCTCATCCCGCGCGACCCCGACGACGGCCGTGACGTCATCATGGAGATCAAGGGCGGCGAGGGCGGCGAGGAGTCGGCGCTGTTCGCGGCCGATCTGCTGCGCATGTACTCGCACTACGCCGAGACCAAGGGCTGGAAGGTGGAGCTCCTCGAGCGCACCGAGTCGGACCTGGGTGGCTACAAGGACGTCCAGGTCGCGATCAAGTCGAACACGACCGATCCGTCCCAGGGCGTCTGGGCGCACTTGAAGTACGAGGGCGGTGTGCACCGCGTCCAGCGAGTGCCGCAGACCGAGTCGCAGGGGCGTATCCACACCTCGACCACCGGCGTGCTGGTGTTCCCCGAGGTGGACGAGCCCGAAGAGGTCCAGATCAACCAGAACGACCTCAAGATCGACGTCTACCGGTCCTCCGGCCCGGGCGGGCAGTCCGTCAACACGACGGACTCCGCGGTCCGCATCACCCACCTGCCCACGGGCATCACGGTGGCGATGCAGAACGAGAAGTCGCAGCTGCAGAACCGTGAGGCCGGCATGCGCGTGCTCCGTGCACGCATCCTCGCGCGCCAGCAGGAGGAACTCGACGCGATCGCCTCGGACGCGCGCAAGTCGCAGATCCGCGGGATGGACCGTTCGGAGCGCATCCGCACGTACAACTTCCCGGAGAACCGGATCGCGGACCACCGCACCGGCTACAAGGCGTACGACCTGGACCGCGTGATGAACGGTGCCCTCGAGCCCGTCATCCAGTCCGCCATCCAGGCGGACGAAGAGGCACGTCTGGCCGCCATCGGCGACCAGGACGCGTAGCCGCACACCCAGCCTGGAGGCCCGGATCACCGCCGACACGCCCCTCACCTTCGCCGCGGATCGCCTGCTCGAGCAGGCGACCGCGGCGCTCGTCGCCGTCGGCGTCCCGACGCCCCGGGTCGACGCCGAGCTGCTGCTCGCGTGGGCGACCGACACCTCGCGCGGCGCGGTCCAGGCCCGTGCGCTCATCGGTGGCGGCATCGCCCCGGAGCACGTCGAGCGCTTCCGGCACGCCGTCGCCCGCCGTGCGACCCGTGAGCCGCTGCAGCACATCACCGGGCAGGCGTACTTCCGCGCGCTCACCCTGGCCGTCGGACCGGGCGTGTTCGTGCCCCGTCCGGAGACCGAGGGCGTCGTGCAGTTCGGCATCGACGCACTGCGGGCGACCGCGGTCCCCGAGCCGATCGCCGTGGACCTGGGGTCCGGCAGCGGTGCGATCGCGATCGCGATGGACACCGAGGTGCCGAACGCCGTGGTCTACGCCGTCGAGCGCTCAGCAGAGGCCCTGCCCTGGACGCGGCGCAACGTCGACGCCCACGGCGGGACGGTCCGGCTCGTCGAGGGCGACCTCGCCGACGCGATACCGGAGCTCGACGGCACCGTGTCCGTCGTCGTGTCGAACCCGCCGTACGTGCCGGACGACGCGATCCCGATCGACCCCGAGGTCCGCGACCACGACCCGGCGATGGCGCTCTACGGCGGGCCGGACGGCCTCGATGCCGTGCGGGCGCTGGCCGGGACGGCCTGGCGGCTGCTGGTGCCCGGGGGAGTGCTGGTCATCGAGCACGCCGAGCCGCAGGGCGCCGGCGTCCGGCAGGTCCTGGCGCGCCGGGGGTTCCGCACCCCGGAGACGCACGTCGACCTGACGGGGCGCGACCGCACCACCACCGCGACGCGCTGAGCGCGGAGCGGGCCTCCCGTCGCTCGGCCGTGCGTACGTGTGCCGGGTGGATCCGGGCGTACCGGGTGGGATCGGGAGTACCGAGTCGTTCGGGATGACCAGGTATGCCCGTTCTTGCCTTCCAGCGCGACCGCGATGGGAAGGAGCGGGCGTGGCGGGCGCGGGGCGGGCCTCCCGTCGCTCGGCCGTGCGTGCGTGTGCCGGGTGGATCCGGGCGTACCTGGTGGGATCGGTTGTACCGGGTCGTTCGGGATGACCAGGTATGCCCGTTCTTGCCTTCCAGCGCGACCGCGATGGGAAGGAGCGGGCGTGGCGGGCGCGGGGCGGGCCTCCCGTCGCTCGGCCGTGCGTGCGTGTGCCGGGTGGATCCGGGCGTACCTGGTGGGATCGGGCGTACCGGGTCGTTCGGGATGACCAGGTATGCCCGTTCTTGCTTTCCAGCGCGACCGCGATGGGAAGGAGCGGGCGTGGCGGGCTACGCGACGGGGGAGGCCTCGCGCTGCTGTGCCGCGACGAAGGCGCGGACGTGCTCGCGCAGGTCGGTGTCGTGCTCGACCAGGACCGCGTGGATGCCGACGCTCCGCGCACCCGCGACGTTCTCGGGCATGTCGTCGGCGAAGAAGGTGCGCTCCACGGGGACCCCGTGGTGGGCGATCGCGCGCTGGAAGACCTCGGGCTCGGGCTTCCGGGCGCCGAAGTTGCTCGACGTGTCCAGGTGCTCGCCGAAAACCTCGGGCAGGGACGGCGCCCACTCGTGGATCCAGCGGCCGGCGAGCGGACCGTTGTTGGTGAGCAGCCCGACACGCCCGTGCTCGCTCGCGATCCGGACCGCCTCGATGCGCTCCGGCAGCTCGGTCATGGCGGATCCGCGGATCCGGGCCCAGTCGGCCTCGGGGACGTCGCACTCCATCGCACGCTCGAACGCGGCCAGGTACTCGTCGCCGTCGGCGAAGCCACCGGCCTCGGCACGCATCTCGTGACCGCAGTCCCACCAGCGGCGACGGAGCTCCTGGAACTCGTGTCCGGTGAACTCGGAGAGTGCGGCCATGCGCACGTGCCAGTCGTACCGGACCAGGACGTCGTCCATGTCGAAGAGGAACAGGAGCGGGGGTGCGGGCGTCTCGTTCACGATGTCCACCATTGTGTCGCACTATCATCGTCGAGTCATGGCATCCCGATACGACTGCACCGACTCCGACGGGCTCCTGACCGGGATGCGGCTCGCACGTGCCGCCCTCGGACGCGGAGAGCTCGTCGTGGTCCCCACCGACACCGTCTACGGCCTTGCCGCGGACGCCTTCAGCGCGACGGCCGTGCAGCGGCTGCTCGACGCGAAGGGCCGCACGCGGCAGTCGCCGCCGCCCGTGCTCATCCCCGGTCCGCCCACGCTCGATGCCCTCGCCAGCGAGGTCCCGCAGCCGGTGCGCGACCTGGTGGCCGAGTTCTGGCCGGGCGGGCTGACCGTCATCCTGCACGCACAGCCGTCGCTCGACTGGGACCTCGGCGAGACGCGGGGCACGGTCGCGCTGCGGATGCCGGACTCGCGGATCGCCCTCGAGCTGTTGCAGGAGGTCGGGCCCCTCGCGGTCTCGTCCGCGAACTCGACGGGCGACCCGGCAGCGATGGACGTCGACGCCGCCGAGCGCATGCTCGGTGACAGCGTCGCGATCTACCTGGACGGCGGACCCGTCGAGGTGCACGACGGCTTCGAGGCCAGCACCGGGTCGACCATCGTCGACGCCACCGGGCTGTCGGACGGCGGCACGCTCCGCATCGTCCGGCACGGGGTGATCCCCGACGAGGAGATCATCCGGGTCGTCGGAGCCGACCTCGTCACATGAAGTACTACCTGCTCGCAGGGGCCATCGCCGCGGTCGTGAGCTTCCTCATGAGCCTGGTGGTCTGGAAGCTCGGGCTGAGGTACAAGTGGTACCCGCAGGTCCGCGAGCGGGACGTGCACCGCACCCCGACGCCCCGGCTCGGCGGCATCGCGATGTACATCGGCGTCATCGTCTCGCTGCTCGCAGCCTGGTTCCTGTTCCCGTCGATCGCGGGGACCGACTACTTCCGGCTCGTGTTCTCCGAACCGGGCCGCGTGCTCGCCGTCCTCGGGGGAGCGACCATCATCGTGGTGCTCGGGGTCGCCGACGACATCTGGGACCTCGACTGGATGACGAAGCTGGCCGGACAGATCATCGCGGCGGGCATCCTCGCCTGGCAGGGCGTGGCGATCGTCTCGCTGCCCATCGGCAACACGCTGGGCGTCGGGTCGTCCTACATGAGCCTCATCTTCACCGTGCTGGCGGTGGTGCTCGTGATGAACGCGGTGAACTTCATCGACGGGCTCGACGGCCTGGTCGCCGGGGTCGCGATCATCGCGGGCGGGGTGTTCTTCCTCTACACGTTCTTCATCAACCGCGTGGTCGTGCAGACCGAGTTCTTCTTCAACCTGCCGTCGCTGCTCACCGCGGTGCTCGTCGGCGCCTGCTTCGGCTTCCTCATCCTGAACTGGCACCCCGCCAAGCTCTTCATGGGGGACGCCGGTGCGCTCCTCGTCGGGTTCCTGATGGCCACGAGCGCCGTCTCGGTCACGGGCAACATCGACCCGGCGGCGGTGCAGACACGCCAGGCGCTGCTGCCGGCGTTCATCCCGATCCTGCTGCCGTTCGCGATCCTGATCGTGCCGATCCTGGACTTCGGTCTCGCGGTCACCCGACGGCTCAGCGCGGGCAAGTCGCCGTTCTCAGCCGACCGGAAGCACCTGCACCACCGCCTGCTCGACATGGGGCACTCGCACTTCCACGCGGTGCTGATCTTCTACGCGTGGACCGCGACCGTCGCCTTCGGGTGCCTGCTGTTCCTCTTCGTGGACTGGTACTGGGTCGTCGCCTTCGTGTCCGTCGGCTTCACCGTCTGCGCCGTCGCGACGTTCGCGCCGCTCGGACGGAAACGCACCGAGATCGCCGCCCAGACCGCCAACCGTTCAGCCGCCGTGGTGGATGCCAGCCTCGACCCGCTCGACCGCGCCGCCAACGACCGCACGATCCCTGGAGACATCACGTGACCGCACCGAACGCGCTCGACCACGTCCGGCCGGTGTTCCGCCGCATCATCACCTGGGGAGCGGTCCTCGCCGTCGCCCTGGCGGTGGTCGGCGGGCTCATCGGGTTCCTCGTCGCGGACGGCCCCGGGCTGGTCGGGGGACTGCTCGGCGCCGTGCTGAGCGTCGTGTTCCTCGGGCTCACCGCGGTCAGTGTCCTCGTCGCGCTGCGCGTCTCGAAGGGCCAGATGATCTCCGGTGCCTTCTTCGGCATCGTGATGGGCACCTGGCTGCTCAAGTTCATCGTCTTCATCGTGCTGCTGGTCCTGCTCAAGGACCGCGACTGGGTCGACTTCCCGGTGCTGGCGATCGTGATCATCGCGGGGGTCGTCGGCTCCCTGGTGATCGACGTCGTCGCCGTCGCGAAGGCCCGCATCCCGATCGGCGTCCGGCTGCCGGGCGACGGCCTCGACGACTCCGCGGACGCTGGGAACCCGACCCCCCGCGTCTGAGAAGCCGGGAAGCCTCTCGCACCTGATAGGCTTCTCGAAGTCCGCTACCGGAGCCTTTCGCTCGGGGCGGGCGAGCCTCCACAACGTCCACCATCGCGTGCCATGATGTGCGCGCGCCGACACAGGAGACAGCGCTGCTATCCCACGCTCTTCCCCTGTCCCTCTCCGCTGCGGTTGACACCGTCGCGGCGGGGAGCAGCAAGGCCGCCGAGTTCCATGGTCCGTCGATCAACGAGTTCTTCCCGGACGCGATCTTCTTCGCCGGGACGCCGTTCGAGATCGATCGGGTCGTCCTCATCCGCTTCTTCGCCGTCGCCGTGCTCCTGGTGTTCGCGTTCGTGGGTACCCGTGCACTGAAGCTCGTGCCGAACCGCGGTCAGGCGTTCATCGAGTACGCGTTCGACGTCGTCCGTCGCAACACCTTCGACAACCTCGGAGAGAAGGACGGCAAGCGTTTCCTGCCGCTCCTGGCGACGATCTTCTTCGGCGTGCTGTTCATGAACCTGACCGGCCTGATCCCGGGCATGAACCTCGCCGGCACCAGCCGCATCGCGATGCCGATGATCCTGGCGATCGTCGCGTACCTCGCCTTCATCTACGCCGGTCTCCGCAAGCACCCGGGCACGTTCCTCAAGAACTCGCTCTTCCCGCCCGGGGTTCCGTGGCCGCTGTACATCATCGTGACGCCGATCGAGCTCGTCTCCACCTTCGTGCTCCGTCCCGTCACCCTGACGCTGCGACTCCTGATGAACATGGTCGTGGGGCACCTGCTCCTCGTGCTGTTCTTCTCGGCCACGCAGTTCTTCTTCTTCGACGCTTCGCTCGGCTTCAAGGCCTTCGGCGTCGGGACCATCGCGTTCGGCATCGCGTTCAGCTTCTTCGAGGTCCTCGTCGCGCTGCTGCAGGCCTACGTCTTCATGCTCCTCACCGCCGTCTACATCCAGCTGGCGCTGGCCGACGAGCACTGATTCCTCACTGACCCCCTACGGGACCGGCGACCGTCGGACCCGCACCTCGAAAGGAAAACACGTGGACGCAACGACCGTTCTCGCGGAGATCAACGGCAACATCGCGACGGTTGGCTACGGCCTCGCAGCGATCGGCCCGGCCATCGGCGTCGGCATCGTCGTCGGCAAGACGATCGAGTCCGTCGCTCGCCAGCCCGAGCTCCAGGGCCGCCTGACGACCCTCATGTACATCGGTATCGCCTTCACCGAGGCCCTGGCCTTCATCGGTATCGCCACGTACTTCATCTTCACCAACTAAGGTTCCTCGATGCAGAACGCACTCATCATCGCGGCGGAGGAAGCGCACAATCCGCTGATCCCGCCGGTGTACGACATCGTGTGGTCGGCGCTCGCCTTCGTCATCATCTTCCTGGTGATGTGGCGTGTCGTCACGCCGCGCATCACGAAGATGCTCGATGAGCGCACCGAGGCCATCGAGGGCGGCATCAAGAAGGCCGAAGCCGCTCAGGAGCAGGCTGCCGCTGCGCTCGACGAGTACAACAAGCAGCTCGCCGATGCACGCGCCGAGGCGTCACGCATCCGTGAGCAGGCCCGCGCCGACGCCACGGCGATCGGCAACGAGGTCCGCGAGCAGGCGGCCGCCGATGCAGCACGCATCACGGCCAACGCCCAGTCGCAGATCGAGGCCGAGCGCCAGAGCGCCGTCCAGGCACTCCGGTCCGAAGTGGGCACCCTCGCGCTGGACCTCGCGTCCGGTGTGATCGGTGAGTCCCTCAAGGACGACGCCAAGTCGACCGCAGTGGTCGACCGCTTCCTCGCCGACCTCGAGGCCTCGCAGGCCACGAAGACGGGGGAGCACTGAGCATGCGCAGCGCTACCAGAGAAGCACTCGCGTCCACCAGGGCGGTGTTGTCGGACCTCGGTCCGAGCGCCGGCCTGGCCGCGGGTGCCGAGATCCTCGCCTCCGGGCGTGCGATCGCCGGTGCGCCGCAGCTGCTCGGGCTGCTGTCCGACCCCACGGCCGATCCGGCCGGCAAGAAGGTCCTCATCGACCGTGTCTTCGCCGGACAGTCGGACGCGACGCGTGCGGTCCTGACCGCGGTGGCCGGCTCGCGCTGGTCCTCGCAGCAAGACCTGCTCGCGGGCATCGAGGACGCGGGCATCCGCGCCGTCGCTGCGACCGCGGGTCCGGATTCCTCGATCGAGTCGGAGCTGTTCGCCTTCGAGACCGCCGTCCGCTCGGACGCCGGCCTCGAGCTGGCGCTCGGCACCAAGCTCGGCAGCCCCGAGCAGAAGGGCGCGCTCGTCGAGCGGCTCCTCGGTGCCAAGGCATCGGAGCAGACGATCACGATCGTGTCGGCCCTGGTGCAGCAGCCCCGCGGCCGCCGCATCGGTGAGATCGTCCGCGACGCCTCGCGCATCGTGGCCGAGCAGGCCGGCAAGCTCGTCGCGACCGTCGTCACGGCGACGCCCCTGACCCCCGCCCAGTCGGCCCGCGTCACGCGCGGTCTGTCCGAGCGGTACGGCAAGGACATCAGCATCAACCAGGTCGTCGACCCCACGGTCGTCGGCGGGGTCCGGGTGCAGATCGGCGGCGACGTCATCGACGGCACCGTGTCCACGCGACTCTCGGAGCTCCGGCTCCAGCTCGCCGGCTAGGCGTACGGTCGAAGCCGCTCCTCCCCAAGTCCACAACGGGAACTGCCGAGTCCGGCAGCGTCACCCTCTCGGAGCCGAAGGGCCCCGGAAAACCACAAGGAAAATCCCATGGCAGACATCACCATCAGCCCCGATGAGATCCGTGATGCCCTGAAGGACTTCGTCTCGAACTACGAGCCGACGAAGGCCTCCACGGCCGAGGTCGGGCACGTCACCGACGCCGGTGACGGCATCGCCCACGTCGAGGGTCTCCCCGGCGTCATGGCGAACGAGCTCATCCGCTTCCAGGACGGCACGCTCGGCCTGGCGCAGAACCTCGACGAAGACGAGATCGGCGCCATCGTGCTCGGCGAGTTCGGCGGCATCGAGGAGGGCATGGAGGTCACCCGCACGGGTGAGGTCCTCTCCGCTCCCGTCGGCGACGCCTTCCTCGGTCGCGTCGTCGACCCGCTCGGCGCCCCGATCGACGGTCTCGGCGAGATCGCCGCAGAGGGCCGTCGTGCCCTCGAGCTCCAGGCTCCCGGCGTCATGGCCCGCAAGTCGGTCCACCAGCCGCTGCAGACCGGCATCAAGGCCATCGACGCGATGATCCCCGTCGGCCGTGGTCAGCGTCAGCTGATCATCGGCGACCGCCAGACCGGCAAGACGGCCATCGCGATCGACACGATCATCAACCAGAAGGCCAACTGGGAGTCCGGCGACGAGGAGAAGCAGGTCCGCTGCATCTACGTCGCCATCGGCCAGAAGGGCTCCACGATCGCCTCCGTCAAGGGTGCGCTCGAGGACGCCGGTGCGATGGAGTACACCACCATCGTCGCCGCCCCGGCCTCCGACCCGGCCGGCTTCAAGTACCTCGCCCCGTACACCGGTTCGGCCATCGGCCAGCACTGGATGTACCAGGGCAAGCACGTCCTCATCATCTTCGATGACCTGTCGAAGCAGGCCGAGGCCTACCGCGCGGTGTCGCTCCTCCTGCGTCGTCCGCCGGGCCGCGAGGCCTACCCGGGTGACGTCTTCTACCTGCACTCCCGTCTGCTGGAGCGTTGTGCGAAGCTGTCCGACGAGCTCGGCGCTGGCTCGATGACGGGTCTCCCGATCATCGAGACCAAGGCGAACGACGTCTCGGCGTACATCCCGACCAACGTCATCTCCATCACCGACGGCCAGATCTTCCTGCAGTCGGACCTCTTCAACGCGAACCAGCGTCCGGCCGTGGACGTGGGCATCTCGGTGTCCCGCGTCGGTGGTGACGCCCAGGTGAAGTCGATCAAGAAGGTCTCCGGCACGCTGAAGCTCGAGCTGGCGCAGTACCGCTCGCTCGAGGCGTTCGCGATGTTCGCGTCCGACCTCGACCAGGCGTCGCGTCGTCAGCTGGAGCGTGGTGCGCGTCTGACCGAGCTCCTCAAGCAGCCGCAGTACTCGCCGTACCCGGTCGAGGAGCAGGTCGTCTCGATCTGGGCCGGCACGAACGGCAAGCTCGACACCGTCCCGGTGCCGGACGTGCTCCGCTTCGAGTCCGAGCTGCTCGACCACCTGCGTCGCAACTCCGACGTCCTCACGACCCTGCGCGAGACGAACCAGCTCAGCGACGACACCGTCGCCGAGATGGACAAGCAGATCGACGAGTTCACGAAGAGCTTCCAGACGAGCGACGGCAAGACCCTCGGCTCCGAGCAGTTCGACGCGGCTGACGCCGAGGACGTCGACCAGGAGCAGATCGTCAAGGGTCGTCGCTAGATGGCAGCGCAGGTCCGGGTCTACCGCCAGCGGATCAAGTCGGCGAAGACCACGAAGAAGGTCACTCGCGCGATGGAGCTGATCTCGGCGTCGCGGATCCAGAAGGCACAGGCCCGCATGGCTGCGTCCGGTCCGTACTCGCGGGCCGTCACGCGTGCGGTGTCGGCCGTGGCGACGTTCTCGAACGTCGAACACGTGCTGACCACCGAGCCGGAGTCGTCGACCCGTGCAGCCGTCGTGCTCTTCACCTCGGACCGCGGCCTGAACGGCGCGTTCAGCACGAACGTCCTCAAGCAGGGCGAGGAGCTCGCCTCCCTGCTCCGCAGCGAGGGCAAGGACGTCGTCTACTACCTGGTCGGCCGCAAGTCGGTCGGGTACTTCGCGTTCCGTGAGCGTCCGTCGGAGCAGCAGTGGGTCGGCAACACCGACCAGCCGGAGTTCTCGACGGCCAAGGAGATCGGCGACGCCGTCGTGGCGAAGTTCCTCCAGGACACCGCTGACGGCGGCGTGGACGAGATCCACATCGTGTTCAACCGGTTCATCAGCCTGGCGACCCAGGAGCCGCAGGTCGTTCGCCTGCTGCCCCTCGAGGTCGTCGAGGGCATCGACGAGCCCGAGGGCAACGAGCCCCTGCCGCTCTACGAGTTCGAGCCGGACGCCGATGCGGTGCTCGACTCGCTGCTCCCGGTCTACATCGAGAGCCGCATCTTCAACGCCATGCTGCAGTCGGCTGCTTCCGAGCACGCCGCGCGTCAGAAGGCGATGAAGGCGGCCAGCGACAACGCCGACTCGCTGATCCGTGACTTCACCCGACTCGCGAACAACGCGCGTCAGGCGGAGATCACCCAGCAGATCTCCGAGATCGTCGGCGGCGCCGACGCCCTCTCGTCGAAGAAGAAGTAGTCCGCGTCGTTCGCGGACAGATACCCACCCTCAGGAAGGCACCAGCCATGACCGACACCGCAACCACCGCGGTCGAGACGTCGTCGGCGCCCGGTGTCGGCCGGATCGCCCGTGTCACGGGCCCCGTCGTCGACATCGAGTTCCCCCACGACGCAATCCCGGAGATGTACAACCTCCTGTTCACGACCATCACCATCGGTGACTCGTCGCAGGAGATCGGCCTCGAGGTCGCGCAGCACCTCGGCGACGACCTCGTCCGTGCCATCTCCCTGAAGCCGACCGACGGCCTGGTCCGTGGACAGGAGGTCCGTGACTCGGGCGCTCCGATCTCGGTCCCCGTCGGCGACGTCACCAAGGGCAAGGTGTTCGACGTCCTCGGCAACGTGCTCAACACGGACGAGAAGCTCGAGATCACCGAGCGCTGGCCGATCCACCGCAAGGCCCCGGCCTTCGACCAGCTCGAGTCCAAGACCTCGATGTTCGAGACCGGCATCAAGTCCATCGACCTCCTCACCCCGTACGTGCAGGGTGGCAAGATCGGCCTCTTCGGTGGTGCGGGCGTCGGCAAGACCGTCCTCATCCAGGAGATGATCCAGCGCGTTGCGCAGGACCACGGCGGTGTGTCGGTGTTCGCCGGTGTCGGTGAGCGCACCCGTGAGGGCAACGACCTCATCGGTGAGATGGAGGAGGCGGGTGTCTTCGACAAGACGGCCCTCGTGTTCGGCCAGATGGACGAGCCGCCGGGAACGCGTCTCCGCGTGGCCCTGTCGGCGCTGACGATGGCGGAGTACTTCCGCGATGTCCAGAAGCAGGACGTGCTCCTCTTCATCGACAACATCTTCCGCTTCACGCAGGCCGGTTCCGAAGTCTCGACGCTGCTCGGCCGCATGCCGTCCGCCGTGGGCTACCAGCCCAACCTCGCCGACGAGATGGGTGTGCTCCAGGAGCGCATCACCTCGACGCGTGGTCACTCGATCACCTCGCTGCAGGCGATCTACGTGCCGGCTGACGACTACACCGACCCGGCTCCGGCCACCACGTTCGCGCACCTCGACGCGACGACCGAGCTCTCCCGTGAGATCGCGTCGCAGGGTCTGTACCCCGCGATTGACCCGCTGGCGTCGACGTCGCGCATCATGGACCCGCGCTACCTGGGTGCCGACCACTACGAGACGGCCACGCGCGTCAAGCAGATCCTCCAGAAGAACAAGGAACTGCAGGAGATCATCGCCATCCTCGGTGTCGACGAGCTCTCCGAAGAGGACAAGATCACGGTCGAGCGGGCTCGTCGTATCCAGCAGTTCCTCTCGCAGAACACCTACATGGCGAAGAAGTTCACGGGCGTCGAGGGCTCCACGGTGCCGCTCAAGGACACCATCGAGTCCTTCCGCGCCATCGCCGACGGCGAGTTCGACCACGTTGCGACCCAGGCGTTCTTCAACGTCGGTGGCATCAACGACGTGGAAGAGAAGTGGGCTCAGATCCAGAAGGAGAACCGCTGACATGGCGGGTCTCAGCGTGAGCGTCGTCTCGGCCGACCGTGAGGTCTGGTCGGGCGACACCACCATGGTCGTCGCACGGACGACAGAGGGCCAGATCGGCATCCTCGCCGGACACGAGCCGATGCTCGCGATCCTGGCGCAGGGTCAGGTCCGCATCACGCGGGCCGATGGGTCGACCGTCGCGGTCGACGCCGAGGACGGCTTCCTGTCGGTCGAGCACGACACGGTGACGATCGTCGCGCGGCAGGCCGCGCTGGCGTCCTGACCGGACTGACCGTCCTGCTCCCGCCTTCGGAGACGAAGCGGGAGGGCGGGGACACGAGCCGCACGCTCGATCTGCGTGCACTCTCGTTCCCGGAACTGGCCGATGAGCGGGCCGCGGTGATCACCGCGGCCCGCTTCGTCAGTTCCGACGAGTCCTCGGCCAGGACGGCGCTGAAGCTCGGTCCGAAGTCGATCGCCGAGCGGCTCCGGAACCTCGAGCTCGACACCTCGGGCACCATGCCCGCGATCGAGCGGTACACCGGGGTCCTCTACGACCCGTTGGGCGCGCAGGACGCGGACGCGGCGACCCGTGCGTGGTGGGCGGAGCACGTGATCGTGCAGTCCGCGATGTTCGGCCCGATCGGCGCCGGTGACCCGATCCCGGCCTACCGGCTGTCGCACGACTCGCGGCTCGGGTCGATCCGTCTGGCAGCGCACTGGCCCGCGGTGTCGACCCGTTCCCTGTTGACCCGTGCGGACGGCCTGGTGCTCGACCTTCGGTCCGAGGGGTACCGGCAGCTCGGTCCCGTGTCCGGAGCGGTGGCACCACGGGTGGTGAGCGTCGACGGCTCCGGTCGTCGTCGTGCACTGAACCACTGGAACAAGACCGCGAAGGGTCGCCTGGTGGCGTTGCTCGCCCGCACCGGTGCGAGCATCGGCAGCATGGACGACCTGGTCGGCTGGGCGGCCGCGAACGGCGTGGTCGTCGAACGCAACGAGGGCGGCTGGGACCTGGTCGCCGAGAGCCTGGAGCCCGTCGCCGCCTGAGCGGCTTCCGCCGCTTCGTCCTCCACAGGCGTGGGCGGGGCCGCTCCGGTCCACAGATGGCCGGGGCGCCCCTGCCTGGAGGCCCGCAGCACGCTTCGATGGCGTGCATGATCCCCCTCACGGCACAGTCCGGCCCCGGCTCCGCAGTCCGTTTCCCTCGCGAGATCGCCGCGGCGGTCACCCTCCCCGCCGCAGCGGCCGCGCTGGTCGCGCCCGGCCGTGCGGCCCTGTCGACGGCCGCCGCGACCGCCCTGGTGACGGCGTGCGGCGCACTCGCGCCCCGGATGGCCCTGGTGCCGTTCATCGCGGCGCAGGGCACGCCGGATCCCCGATCGATCCGGGTGTTCGACCCGTTCGCCGACCCGACACCGCCAGCGCTGCACGGGTTCGGCCCGGCCCCCGACCGAGCCAGGGTCCGGCTCGCCGGCGACCGGTGTGCCGATGCGTGGCGGATGTGGCGTTCCCAGGACGGTCCGTTCGACGGCTCGTCGGGTGCTGCCGGCGCTCTGTCACTCGGGGCGTGGTGCGCCTGGGCGCTCGGCTCGTGGGCGCGCGCGGAGACCCGCGCGCGGTACGCCCTCGAGACCCGCGCGGACGACCCGCTCGCCGGGCTCGTGCTGCGCTCGGTCGTCGCGGGGAGCGGGCCGTCGTGGGAACGTCGATGACGTGGGGTCGACAGGATCGTCTACGGTGGGGGAGACCACACTGGGAGGGCTCCGGTTGCGCGACGACGACATCGAGGACACCGTCATCCGGCGACCCCGACGATCGTCGGGGGGCGACCGGACGGCGGATGCCGTCGATGACACCGTCATCCGCGGCGCAGGTCTCGTCGTTCCCGGGGCCGGTCCGGACTCCGACCGCGGGTCTGACGACGGTGTCCTCGGGGACACGGTCATCCGGCCCGCGCTCGGCGCACCCGGCCTGCCACCGGCGGCGGTGGACGACGTCGATCCGGACGACACCGTCGTCCGGGTGCCGGCGCGACCAGGCGCCGGAGCGAGCCCGTTCGTCGGTGCTGCCCCGGGCCTCCCGGCCGTCCCGTCGGTACCGCCGGCCCCCACGACACGCGTGCCCTCGATCCGCATCGGCGACCGGACCTTCCGGCTCGACCACCCGGTGGTCATCGGCCGCCGGCCGTCGCTGCCGAGGGTCAGCCGCGGTCCGCAGCCCGAACTCGTGACCGTGCGGTCGGCGTACGGGCAGGTGTCGTCGTCCCACGTCCGGCTGCACGCCGAGGGCGAAGCCGTCGTCGTGCAGGACCTGCGGTCGACGAACGGCACCGTCGTCCGCCCGGCCGGTGCACCCGCCTACCGCATGGCGTCGGGTGCGTCGATCGTCGCGCTGACGGGTACGGTAGTCGAGATCGGTGACGGCAACGCCATCGAGGTCCTCTCGCCGTACCTCCGGGTCGCACCGACGGCAGAGGGGCTGCCTCCGGCTCCCCCGTGGCCCTCCGATCAGCCAGCACACGGCACGCCCCGACCCACCAGAGAGCGATCCTGACACGTGACCGAACTCGGCCGAGCAGCCACTGCGCACGCCATCGACGTCCCCGGTGCCGACGGCGCCACCCTGACGCTCTCGTGGGGAGCCGCGACCGACGTCGGTCGACGGCGTGACCACAACGAGGACAGCTACATCGTGAGCGCGCCGTTCTTCGTCGTCGCCGACGGCATGGGCGGGCACCTCGCGGGCGACCGCGCCAGCGACGCGGTCGTGCGTCGACTCGAGCAGGTGACGGCCGAACCGTTCACCACACGCCAGGGCATCCAGCGTGCACTGCTCCTCGCGACCGCCGACATCGAGCGTGCAGCCGGCGGCAACGCCATCGGCGCGGGCACCACGGTCACCGGGATCGCACTCGTGGCGTCCCTCGGGCAACCCGCGGCGCTCGTGTTCAACGTCGGCGACTCCCGCACCTACCGCATCGAGGACGGCGTGCTCCGCCGCGTCACCGTCGACCACTCGGTGGTGCAGGAGATGGTGGACGCCGGCCTGTTGCGCGCCGAGGACGCCGAGCAGCACCCCGACAGCAACGTCATCACACGTGCGGTCGGCTTCGGCGAACCGCCGGCACCGGATTGGTGGACCCTGCCCCTGCGGGCCGGTGACCGTTACATCGTCTGCTCCGACGGGCTGACCAAGGAGCTCGGCGACGCCGGGATCGCGCGGATCGCGGCACGCGAGCCGGGCGCACAGGACCTCGCGGAGCGCCTGGTCGGCGACGCCGTCGTGGCCGGCGGTCGAGACAACGTCACCGTGGTGGTGCTGCAGGTCGATGCCGCACCCGACGACGGCGACCTCGAAGACACGCTTCCGCGGCACTAGCTGGCCCCCGAACTGGGGGAACACGTCGAGCTGTGGGGGATCGGCGTGCGGAATGTCGGTCGCCCACGCTTCGTACAATGACATGGCCACGTCGAGAGAGCTGGCCGCTCGGCCGGGGGAGGAGAGGACCATGGCGAGACGCCTGCCGTCCAACCCGCCCGTGATCGGCGGTTTCAGTCCCGTCCACGTCCTCGGGTCCGGTGGCTTCGCCGACGTCTTCCTCTACGAGCAGGACATGCCCCGACGACAGGTCGCGGTGAAGGTCTTGCTGGACGAAGTCGTCGACGACCGCGTCCGCCAGATGTTCCAGGCCGAGGCCAACCTGATGGCCCGGCTCAGCACCCACCCGTCGATCCTCACCGTCTTCCAGGCCAGCGTCGCGGCCGACGGTCGCCCCTACCTGGTCATGGAGCTCTGCTCCTCGTCCCTCAGCGAGCGCTACCGTCGCGAACCGATCCCGGTGTCCGAGGTGCTGTCGATCGGCATCCGCATCGGATCGGCGCTCGAGACCGCACACCGCGAGGGCGTGCTGCACCGCGACATCAAGCCGTCGAACATCCTGCTGACGGCCTACGGCAACCCCGTGCTCTCCGACTTCGGCATCGCCGCGACGATCGGCGGCACCGACCCGGACGAGCCGATAGGCATGTCGATCCCGTGGTCCGCGCCCGAGGTCCTGATCGACGAGTCGCGCGGCACGATCCAGTCCGAGGTGTACTCGCTCGCGGCGACCGTGTACTCGCTCCTCGCCGGGCGCAGTCCGTTCGAGGTCCGCGGCGGGAAGAACGGCGCGAGCGACCTGATGCACCGGATCGACAAGGGCGGGGCGAAGCCCACCGGCCGGACCGATGTGCCGCCCTCGCTGGAGCGCCTGCTCGCCTCCGCGCTGTCCCGCAAGCCGCAGGGGCGCCCCGCGACGGTGATCGAGCTCGTGCGCGGGTTCCAGCAGGTCGAAGCCGAGCTCGGCATCCCGCAGACCTCCGCCGACGTCGCGGTCGAGGCCTGGGCGATCTCCACGCCGACCCCGCACGGCGATCGCACCGTGATCCGTGAGCTGCAGCCGCCGACGCGGGTCGGCGGGCGTCGTCGGACCCGCCGCGCCGTGCAGGGCGGGGTGGTGGCCGGCGGCTCGCACAGCGTCGGCACCGTGCACCGCACCGGGTCCGTGACCCGTGCTCGCCGCCGAACCCGCTCGACCCTGGTCTGGGCGACCTCCCTCGCCGTCGTCGTGGTCGCCGCCCTGGCGATCGCCACGGTGGTCGTCGTCGGTCGGCTCGGCGCCGGGGCGATCCCCGTCGTGGCCGAGGTCCGTGCCGCGCCGTCGTCGCAGTCCGTGTCGTTCAGCTGGACCGACCCCGGGCTGCGCAGCGGCGACACGTACGTCATCTCGTCCAACGGGTCCTCCAGCCAGCAGACCGGCACCACCTTCGTCGTCTCCGGTGAGCGGGGCGACGAGGAGTGCATCGCCGTCGCCGTGAACCGTGACGGCAAGACGGGTGCTGCGAGTGCGCAGAAGTGCGCGACGATCGGGAGCGCCGGGTGATCCGCGCCCTCCTCGCGAAGCACCGCTCCGCCGCCGTGACGACCGGTGCCTCGGTGCTCGTCGCCGCAGTCGTCGCGACCACCGCCATCGTGTCCACCGGCTACCACACGCAACGCGTCGACCTCGGGGACGGGACCGTCTGGGTGCCCTCGGCCGAGTACGGCGCCGTCGGCCGGGCGAACACCGGCATCCTGCAGCTCAACACCGCGGTCGAGACCGCCAGCGACGACCTGTCGGTGCTGCAGCGCGGCTCCACCGTCTACAGCGTCGACGAGACGAAGGGCACGGTCGCCCGGGTCGACGTCGCCGATGCCACCGTGGGCGACGCCGTCACCCTTCCCGCGGGGACCCCGCAGGTCTTCTTCGCCGGGGACACCGCGGTGGTCGGCAACGCCGACACGGGTGAGCTCTGGGCCACCCCGGCGAGCGACCTCGCCGAGTTCGACGCGTCGGCCAAGGCCGACCTGACCCTGGGCGCGGACACCGTCTTCGATGCGTCCGACGGTCACGTCGCGGTCTACTCCGCGAAGACCGGGACAGCGTCGCTGGTCGACGTCGGCGCGACACTCACCGTCGCCGAACGGTGGAAGGTCGACACGGACCGGGGCGACGACTTCCAGGTCGCGACGATCGACGGGCACCTCGCCGTGCTCGACCGCACGAGTGGTGCCCTGTCGGTCGACGGCCGCACCGTCGAGCTCGGCGACCGGGTGGGCTCGTCGCCGGCGCTCCAGCGGTCGTCGGACACCACGGCGCAGGTCACGGTCGCGGGCACGGCGGGCCTGGTCCGCGTCAGCGCCTCCGGTACCGTGGACGCCACCGCGCTCCAGGTGTCCGGACGAGCCGCGCGGCCCTACGTCGACGGCTCCTGCACGTACGCGGCGTGGGCGGGAGGACAGGCGATCGACACGTGTGACGGCAGCGCGCTGCAGCGGCTCGCGAGCACCGGCGGCACGAGCGAACTGCAGATCCTGCACAACGGTGACACCGTCGTCGCCAACGACCCGACGAGCGGCCGGTCCTGGGCGATCGACCGGAGCGGTCAGCTCATCGACAACTGGGCCGACCTGATCAAGCAGGACGACGAGCAGCAGCAGGAGCAGGTCTCCGACGACGACCCCGAGGTCGACAAGGACCAGAAGCCGCCGGTGGCGGTCGACGACGAACTGGGCGCTCGTCCGGGCCGCACCACGAGCCTCCCGGTCCTGCTCAACGACTACGACCCGAACGGTGACCCGATCATCGTGAGCGAGGTCGGCACCATCTCGAAGTCCGCCGGCCGCGTGGCGATCGTCGGTGACGGCCAACGCCTGCAGGTCACGCTGTCGTCAGGCGCCACCGGAAACGTGACGTTCCCGTACACGATCACCGACGGCAACGGCGGGTCCGACACCGCGACCGTCCGGATCACCGTGCGCCCCGACAGCCAGAACGAAGCGCCGCGGCAGGTGCGTGACACCTCGGCCGACGTCGTCCAGAACGGGCACGTCGTGTCGAACGTCCTCGGCGACTGGATCGACCCGGACGGCGATCCGGTGTACCTGGAGTCGGCGACCGCGTCGAACGGCGACCGGGTGTCCACCACACCCGACGGCCTGCTCGACTTCCGGAACGACAGCGGCCGGACCGGTGAGCGGTCCGTGCAGTTGGTCGTGAGCGACGGACGGGCCGACGGCCGTGGTGCTGTGACGGTGCGGGTCGCCAAGCAGGGCACCGTCCCGCTGCGCGCCGACCCGTTCCCCGTGTCCGGGTACGCCGGCAAGGCCTTCACGGTCGAGCCGCTCGACCACGTGCGCGGCGGCAACGGCACGGTGACGCTGACGAGTGTGTCGTCGGCTTCCGGGCTCACCGTCACCCCGAGCTACGACGCCGGGACCTTCCGGGTGCAGGGGGAGCGGGCGGGCGACCACCAGCTCGAGTACACGGTGACCGACGGCGTGAAGACGTCGAGCGGCATCGTCCGCGTGACCGTCCTCGCGCCACCGGACGCCTCGACGGCACCGATCACGACCCCCAAGACGGTGTTCGTCAACACCCTGTCCACCAAGGACACGGACGTCACCGCGACCGACATCGACCCTGCGGGCGGTGTGTTGCTGGTGACGGCGCTCGACGGGCCCGCTCGGGGCAGCGGCGTGCAGGCGAGCATCCTCGACCAGCACACGGTCCGCGTCACGCTCACGGCGCCGCTCGACGGCCCGGTCTCGTTCGGGTACACGGAGACGAACGGCCTGGCGTCGTCCCCCGGCACGATCACCGTCGTCGAGATCCCGAAGCCCGATCGCATCCAGCCCCCGGTGGCCCAGCCGGACAGCACCACCGTCCGCGTCGGCGACGTCGCGAACATCGACGTGCTCGGCAACGACACCCAGCCCGAGGGCGAGCCGTTGACGCTCCAGCCCGAGCTGGTGCAGAACGTGCCGGGTGACGGCGGCCTGCTGTTCGTCTCCGGCGACCACCTGCGGTACCTCGCCCCGAAGACGCCGGGCAACTACACCGCCGTCTACCGGGTCGCCGGCCCGGACGGCCAGTACGCCGACGCCGCCGTGTCGATCTCGGTGCGCGAGCGTGACGCCGCCACGAACAACCCGCCCGTCCCGCAGACCGTCACCGCGCGCGTCGTCGCCGGGTCGTCGGTGCGGGTCAGCGTGCCGTTGAACGGGATCGACCCGGACGGCGACTCCGTCCAGCTGGTCGGCGTGGGCTCCAACCCCGACAAGGGGTCGGTCTCGGACGTAGCCTCGGACGCCCTCACCTACGAGGCGGGCGACTACTCGGCCGGTACCGACGAGTTCACCTACACCGTCGTCGATGCGCTCGGAGCCCGCGCCACCGGCACCGTACGGGTCGGCATCGCACCCCGCGCCGAGCAGGCCTCGAACCCCGTGGCCGAGGCCGACCACGTCACGATCCGCCCCGGCGGGTCGGTCACGGTGCGCGTCCTGCAGAACGACTCCGACCCCGAAGGCGGGCAGCTGACCGTCGCGGAGGCCGAGCCGACGGCAGACGACGTGACCGCGAAGGTCCTCCGGAAGCAGCAGATTCGCGTCACGCCCCCGAAGTCGGCGAATCGCGGTGACTTCGCCGTGCTCTACACCGTCGCGAACAGCAGCGGGGGATCGAGCACGGCCTTCCTCACGGTGACCGTCGACCCCGACGCCCAGCCGCTCCGGCCCGAGGTCGACGACACGACCCTCGACCTGCAGGACATCCTGCACCGGCAGAGCGTCACGGTCGACGTGCTCGACAACGTCTTCTTCGCCGAGGGCACTGCTGCCGACCTCCGGGTCGGGGTCGTCCCCGGCTACGGCGAGACGGCGACCCCCACCGACGACGGCCGGATCACCGTGCGGTTGACCGACGACTCGCAGGTGATCCCGTTCTCGGTGGCCCGGGTCGACCACCCGGACATCGTCTCCTACGGCTTCATCAACGTGCCGGGCTTCGACGACGCCCTGCCCCAGATCAACCGCAGCGCCGGCGCGGTCACGGTGAAGAGCGAAGCGACCGTCCGCATCCCGCTGCAGGACTTCGTCGTGACGGCGAACGGCGAGACCGCGACGGTCACCGACCGCGGAACGGTCAAGGCCACCCACGCCAACAGGCAGAGCCTGGTGGTGGACTCGTCGACGCTGCAGTTCACGTCGGCGAAGCTCTACTACGGCAGGGCGTCCATCTCGTTCGAGGTCACCGACGGGTCGTCGGCGAACGGCGGCAAGGGCCGCGTCGCCACGCTCGTGCTGCCGATCACGGTCACGCCGCGGTCGAACCAGCCGCCGGCGTTCACGGGCTCCTCGGTCGAGATGCAGCCGGGCGAGACACGCAAGATCGACCTCACGAAGCTCACCGACTACCCGTACCCGAAGGACCTGCCGGAGCTCCGGTACTCGGTCGTCGGCCGGCCCGCCGCGGGGACGACCGCGTCGATCGCGAAGCAGCAGCTCACGATCTCCGTCGCCGACACCGCGAAGAAGAACACCACGGCGTCCATCGGGATCGGGGTCGCGGACGACGCCAACGCCGGGCGTGCCGGGACGGTCACCGTCGGCGTCGTCGCCTCCACGCGGCCAGTGGTCCAGCCCGGCGCCGACCGGTCGGTCACCAAGCGCGGGGCGACCACCACCATCGACGTGCTCACGAACGACCAGCCGACGAACCCGTTCCCGGGTGAGCGTCTGCGCGTCGTGAACATCCGGGGTCTGTCCGGCGGATTGCCGAGCGGTGTCACCGTCACACCGAGCGGTGACCGCACGCGCCTGCAGGTCTCGGTCGCCGAGACGGCGAAGCCCGGCGACGCGCACCTGCAGTACCAGGTGGCGGACGCCACGAACGACCCCGACCGGTACGTCTGGGGCGACGTCACGATCTCGGTGCAGGACGTCCCGGACGCTCCGGGTGCGCCCACCCGCACCGGTTCCTACGACGGTGGCCAGGTCACGCTCACCTGGTCGACCCCCCAGGGCAACAACTCGCCCATCACCGGCTACCGCGTCGTCGGGACCAACGGTGTGTCGAAGAACTGCGGCACCGCGACGGTGTGCACGATCACCGGACTCGACCCGAAGGCGTCGTACCGGTTCCAGGTCGTGGCCACCAACGCGATCGGTGACTCGAAGCCCTCGGCCCGCTCGGGCCCGATGAGTGCGGACTTCGTGCCGGCACCGCCGAAGGGCATCACGGTCACGCCCAGCAAGGCGATGCCGAACCAGCTCGACGTCAAGTGGGGCAAGGTTTCCGCGCCCAACAACGGCAGCGCGGTCGACGACTACATCGTCACGATCGAGGGCCCCGGCCTGTCGACCACGCGGCACACCGGCACCGCGACGAGCACCTCGTTCACGGGCGCTCAGAGCGCTGCCCAGTACAAGGTCACCGTGTCGGCCCGCAACGCCGCCGACCGCAACGGCACCGTCGTGCAGTGGAACTCCGCGTCCGCCACCGGCAGTGCCGTCGGGACGCCCGGCAAGCCGACGAACCTCCAGGCGGTCGCCGGGGACCAGGCGGACTCGTCGGGTCGGTCCACCGTCACTGTCACCTGGAACGCTGGCGACGCCGCTGGTGGCTCGGGCCTCCGCTACGCCGTGTACCGTTCCGGCAACGTCAACTGTGCCGCGCCGTCCTCGAACTCGCTCGGCAGCTCGAGCCCCACGCGCGACTCGGGTGTCGGCGGCGGTTCGACCCGGTATGCGGTGACGGTGACCAACGGCTACTTCTGCAACGTCGAGTACGTCGCCGCCGTGACCTACGAACGTCCGTCCGGTACCGGCCGGCCCTCGGTGGACGTCGTCCCGGCCGGCACCAACCTCTGGAACGTCAGCGTCACTGCCTCGTCGCGGCCCGCGGACCACTACCAGCTCGAGACCGGCGGACAGCCGATCACGCTCCAGCCGGGCCAGACGTGGGCTGGCGTGCCCGGTTCCGGTGCCCGGAACGTCTCGGCACCGTTGACCCTCCGCGCCTGCGGCGGCCCGGGAAGCAGCTTCTGCACGTCGGATGCCGACTCGTGGACGGGGACCGCCACCGCGCTCGACTCGAACCTCTCGGTGACGACTGCGCAGCAGGGCCAGCCGATCGCCGTGACGGGTCCCAGCGGCAGTGGGATCACGGTGCGGTACACGGCGTACTGGTACTTCGATGACGACGGTGACTTCTTCCGGGGGACCGATAGCTGGAACGCGGGGGAGACCGCGCCGACGCCGCCGCTCGGCGCCAGCTCGGTGAAGGTCCGCGCATCGGTGTCGGCGACCGACGGATCGAGCTCGTCGAAGTCCGATGCCGCCACGGAAGCCTTCGTGATCGCGGACGCACCCGAACCGGAACCCGCTCCGGAGCAGCCCGCCCCGGAACCCGCTCCCGGCGGCTGACGCCCGCCCGACCTGCCCCGACCCGCCCGCCGCCGCACCTCCCGCCACGACCGAAGGACCACCCCGCATGAGCATGACCCCGGAGCAGGCCACCTGGTTCGCCGACGTCGCAGGCCGCATCGTGACCAACGTCGAGCAGGTGCTCCTCGGGAAGACGTTCGTGATCCGCCTCGCGGTCACGGCGATGCTCAGCGAGGGGCACCTGCTCCTCGAGGACGTCCCCGGCACGGGCAAGACGAGCCTCGCCCGTGCGATGGCGCAGAGCGTGCAGGGCACCACGAACCGCATCCAGTTCACTCCCGACCTGCTGCCGGGCGACATCACCGGCATCAGCGTCTACGACCAGCGCACCCAGGAGTTCGACTTCCACCGCGGGCCGGTCTTCGCGAACATCGTGCTCGCCGACGAGATCAACCGTGCGAGTCCGAAGACGCAGTCCGCGCTGCTCGAGGCGATGGAGGAGTCCGCGATCACGGTCGACGGCGTCAACCACCGTCTCGCCGCGCCGTTCATGGTGATCGCGACCCAGAACCCGATCGAGCAGGCCGGCACCTACCGCCTGCCGGAGGCGCAGCTCGACCGCTTCCTCATGAAGACGTCCATCGGCTACCCCGACCACGCCGCGACGGTGAAGATCCTGGAGACCTCGTCGGCTCCGTCCGCGTCGGTCCCGCTCGCGAGCGTCGTGCCTGCCGCGACCATCACCGAGATGGCCGCCCTGGCGCGCTCCGTGCACGTCGACGCCGTGATCGCCGACTACGTCGCCCGCCTGGTGGACGCGACCCGCTCCGCGAGCGAGGTCCGGCTCGGCGTCAGCGTCCGTGGGGCGATGGGCCTGATCCGCGCCTCCCGTGTCCTCGCGGCGCTGAGTGGTCGCCACTACGTCACGCCGGACGACGTGAAGGCACTGGCCGTCCCGGTCCTCGCGCACCGCCTGGTGCTCGACGCCGAGGCCGAGTTCGACGGCGTCAGTGCGCCGAGCGTCATCGCGCAGCTCCTGGTGGAGACCCCGCCGCCCGCCGACCGAGTCACGACGTGACGGACCGCCGGCCCGTCTCCACGCGCTCGCGCCGTCCGTCCTCGACGCGGTCGCGTCGTGGCACGACGGCGTACGAGCGCACGGGGACGGCCACCGGCATGACCAACGTCCGGACGCGGATCGTGGGTGACCGTGAGGGCGTCGCAGCCGATGCGGTCATCGGGATCGTCCGGATCTGGGCAACGGCCTGGAGGCTCGTCCTGCGTCTCTGGGGCGAGGTCTCGTCCGTCGTCACCGGGCTCGGGTGGACGGTCGCCGCGCTGACGCTCGTCGCGTTCGTGGCCGGCTACCGGTTCGGCCTGCGCGAGATCGTGGTCGTCGGGTTCGCCGGCGCCGTGCTCGCGGTGGTCGCTGCCGTGGCGTTGATCGGCCGGTCGCGGCTGGCGATCCGGATGCGGTTGCCGCAGCACCGCGTGGCGGTCGGCGACGAGGCCGGCGTGATCGTCACGGCCGAGAACCCCACACGCCTACCGTCGGTGCCGACCACCGTCGAGGTGCCGGTCGGATCCGGCCTCGTCGACGTCGCGATCCCCGCCATCGGGCCACACGGCACCTTCGAGCGGCAGGTCCCCGTCCCGACGCTGCGCCGTGGCGTGCTCGACGTCGGTCCCGTGACCGGCGTCCGCGCCGATCCTGTGGGGCTGGTCCGCCGCGAGGTCGTGTGGACCGCCCGCGAGCAGGTCATCGTGCACCCCCGCACCATCGCGATCCCGTCGACCAGCACCGGGCTGGTGCGCGACCTGGAGGGCCAGGCGACGACCGACCTGTCGCCGGCGGACATCGCCTTCCACGCGATCCGCGAGTACATGCCGGGCGATGACCCGCGCACCATCCACTGGAAGTCGACCGCGAAGTCCGGTGCGCTCATGGTCCGGCAGTTCGAGGACACGCGTCGTTCGCACCTCGTCGTCGCGCTCGGCATCGCCCGCGGCGAGTTCGCCGACGACGAGGAGTTCGAGCTCGCGGTGAGCGCGGCGGCGTCGCTCGGCGCACGGGCGATCCGCGACGGCCGGGAGGTCTCGGTCGTGGTGTCCCAGCGCACGCCCGAGTTCGCGAAGCGTGCCGTGTACGCCGTGCGGACGCTCCCCACCGTCACGCCGACCCGGTTGCTCGACGACTTCGCCTCGGTCGGTCTCGCCGACGCGTGCCTGCCGATCGCCGAGGTCTCCCGGATCGTCGGCAGCGACACCGACGGCATCTCCGTCGCGTTCCTCGTGGTGGGCTCGACCGTCGGCCTGCCCGCGCTCCGACTCGCCGCCACGCGGTTCCCCGTCGGGGTGGAGGTCGTCGCGGTGATCTGCGAGCCGGAAGCCCAGCCGCGGTTCCTGCGCGTCGCGGGTCTGACGGTGATGACCATCGGCTACCTGGACGACCTCCGGCACGCGCTGCACCGATCGGCGTCGGCAGCATGAGCGCTGCACCCGTGACCACCCCGGCCCCTGCGGCGGACCGGGCGAGGCGCTCGACCCGACGATCCGACCGTCGCGACGCCCGGCGGCTCGTCCCGTTCCGGCTCGCCGGCGGCACGCTGGCGGTCTGGCTGTTGCTGGCCGTCGCGAGCACGTCCTGGTGGCCGGTGTACCGGGACGGTGCGATGATCACCGCCGCGGTCACCGCGATCGTCATCGGTACGGTCGTCGCGCTCCTCGGCACCCTGTTCCGGCTCCCGACGGCCGTCGTGGCGATCGCGACCGTCGCCGCCTTCACGTTGACCGGCGTCCCCGCCGCCGTCCCGAGTCAGGCGAACGGCCTGCTGCCCACCGGACCCGGACTCCTCGACCTCTTCGCCGGCATCGCCCTCGGCTGGAAGCAGCTGGTGACCATCAGCCTGCCGGTGGGCTCCTACGAGGCGCTCCTCGTGCCCTACTTCGTGACGTTGCTCGTGGCGACGGTGACCGCCGTGAGCGTGGCGACCCGCGCCTCCAGGCAGGAACTCGCGAGCATCCCGGCACTCGTGCTCTTCGCGGTGGGTGTGGTGGTCGGGCCGAGCCGGCTCGACACATCGATCGCGACGGCGGTCGTCCTGGTCGGCCTCGCCCTCGTCTGGGCGCTGACCGTGCGGCACGCGCGTCGCGCGGTCGCCGTGTCGACCACCATCGGTTCACGCGTGCCGGTCGCACGGTCCATCGTCCGCCCCGCCCTCGTGGGCACGGGCACGATCGTGGCCGCTGCGGTCGTCGCGACCGGGCTCGGCCTGGTCGCACCGCCGTCTGGGGACCGCACCGTCGCCCGTACCGACGTCGTGAAGCCGTTCGACCCCCGCGACTACGTCAGTCCGCTCAGCGGGTTCCGCGCCTACGAGGAATCCACTGCCTCGGACGCGGCCCAACTCCGGGTGAGCGGCCTGCCCGAGGGCGGGTTCGTCCGCATCGCGACGCTGGACACCTACGACGGTGTGGTCTACCGCGTGGGCGGGTCAGACAGCTCCGCAGGCTCGGGCACCTTCGAACGCGTGCCGACCGCGGTCGACGTGCGTGGCGTCCGCGGTACCAGGGTCGACGTCGGTGTGACGGTCGACGGGTACCGCGGTGTGTGGCTGCCGACGGTCGGCGACCTGGAGCGCGTGGAGTTCACCGGGCAGGACGCCGACGACGAGCGCGGCGCCTTCTTCTACAACGGATCGACCGGCACCGGCGCCGTGGTCGGCGGCGTGCGGGACGGGACGTCCTACGACCTGACGGCGGTGCTGCCCGATCAGCCGACGGAACAGCAGCTGGCTTCCGCCCGGCCGGGGAGCGCTGCCGTGCCCACCGCACGGGACGTCCCCGACGCCGTCCGCGACACCGTGGAGTCGACGACGAAGGACGTGTCGGCACCCGGGGCGAAGCTCCTCGCCGCGGTGCAGGCCTTGCAACGGAACGGGTACGTCAGTCACGGTGTCGGTGACGACCGGATGAGTCGGTCCGGCCACGGCGCCGACCGTGTCCAGGAGCTCCTCACTGCACCCCTGATGATCGGTGACCAGGAGCAGTACGCAGCGGCGGCCGCGCTCATGGCGGACGAGATCGGGTTCCCCGCACGGGTCATGATGGGCTTCACGGCGGGGGGAGACTCGGGCCGGGACGGCTCCGTACGACGTGGCGGCACGACGACGTTCCGCGGGTCCGACGTCACGGCACGCATCGAGGTGGACACCGCGCAGTGGGGGTGGGTGATGCTCAACCCGAACCCCGAAGTGCGCGAGATCCCGAACGAGCAGCAGCAGACCCCGCAGCCGGTGACCCGACCGGAGACGGTCGTTCCGCCGCCCCCGGTGGATCAACAGGACCAGGACCAGCAGACGCCTCCCGAGAGCGACCGGAACACGCCGCCGGTGCAGCCGCTCTGGCTCCAGATCCTGCTCGCGGTGCTGCCCTGGGCCCTCGGGACCCTCGGCGTGGTCGTACTCGTCCTGCTGCCCTTCGCCGTGATCGTGCTGTTGAAGCGACTGCGACGGCGACGACGGCGGAACGCCTCCACGCCGAGGGGCCGCATCGTCGGTGCCTGGGACGAGTACCGCGACGCGCTGCTCGACCGCGGGCACGACGTGCGGCGCTCCGCCACCCGACGCGAAGCCGTGGTCGGCGCACCGGGCGACGGCGGAACCGGACTCGCCGCCCTGGCCGACCGCACGGTGTTCGGTCCGAGCGACGCCGACCAGGGCACCGCAGACCGCATGTGGGCCGCGACGGACGACGCGATCGGGTCGCTCCGGACCGGGCGGAACCGGCGGGAGCGGTTCCGCACCGCCGTCTCGCTCCGGTCGCTGCGGGGGACGGGGAGTCGTCCGACGTCGCGGTCCCGTCGTGGAACCGACGGCCAGACTGCGTCGGGGCACGGCGACTACGATGTCCAGAGGCCGGACGAGCGTCGTGGACGGCCGAGTGAGGACAGAGGCACCACGTGATCAGATGCGAACACTGCGGATCGATGCTCCCGGACGGAGCGATCTTCTGCGGTGAGTGCGGACGCGCGGTCACCGCCGCGGCGAGCCGTCGCCCGGTCGCGCCGACGCCGGTCGAACAGTCACCGCCGCCACCGTTGCAGCAGCCCGACGCCCACGGCCGGCGGTCCGACCCGGCGTCCGACGCCTGGTTGCCCGAGGCCACGCTCGATCCCGCCACCCGTGCCTGGCTCACCGGCGCAGACCGTCGCGGGACCGAACCGCCCGCACCCGTGCCGGTGCAGCGTCCCGACGACTTCGCTCCGCGCCAGTCGCCCTCCCACGTGCACGGTGCCGGATCGGGGCTCGACGACTGGTCGGGCGCGCCGGAGCAGTCAGACTCCGAGCCTCCCCTCGACCCCGACGCCTACCCGTCCGAACCCCTCGACACCGAAGACCCCGAACGCACCCGGATCGCTCCGGCTCCCGGTCGCCCTGCGACGCCCGCGGCCCCTGCGAGTGAAGCTGGGTCGGTCGTTCCGGAGCAGACCGCGCACCAGAGGGTCGAGCCGCGGCCCGTCGCCGAGCCCACCGCACCGGTCTGGGCACCGCCAGCCGCCACCGCACCGCCGGCGGTGCCCGCCGGTCCGTCGTGGTGGGTGGGGCGCGGTACCCCGGCTGCCGAGGCGCCGGCCGAGCCGGTCGTTCCGCCGGTGCCAGGAACACCCGCCGAGCAGGGCACCGCCGCTCCGGCGTCGGACGCAAACGGCGCGCAGGACGCCCAGCCCGGCTCCGAGCCGAAGCGTGACGAGGTGATCGTGGCGGCGTCGGAGACGAGTGCCGCCGACGACCAGCCCGCCGTCGTGTCGCCCCCGCAGCCCGGCGACACCGCCGTGGTCGAGCCGCTGATCGACCGTCGACCACCGCGTCCGGCCCCGCTCGTCACGCCGGGCATGCACGAGACCACCATCTGCCACGTCTGCGGCAACCGGCTCGAGCCCGACGACATCTTCTGCGGCGAATGCGGAGCCGTCCGCCCGGCGGTCACCGCGGCCTTCACCGGCCCGGTCATGCCGTTGCCGATGACCCGACCCGATTGGGCAGCCGAGGAGTCCGACGGCACGCAGGCCCCCGACGCGGGCAACGCTGCGGACGAGCCGGACGAGCCGGATGAGCCGGATGAGCCGGGCGAGCCGGGCGAGTCCGACGCGGGTTCGGTCGGGCCCGCGGGCTCGGACGAGCCGGACGACGAGATCCCGGTGGACGACGAGTCCGTCCGCGTCGGGGGCGAGCAGTCCGGTCCGGGCCGACGCCCCCGCGGGGCGCACGCGGCCCCGGTGACCGACCCCGAGCCGCCGAGCCACGCGTCCGCTGTGGCGCCCGCGCCGATCCCGCCGGTGCCGGGTTCCGCGACCGTCCCGTCCTCTGCGCCGTCCGCCACCACCACGGGCACACCCCTGGTTGCGCCGCTGCCCCCGATCCCGGGAGCGACCGGACCCGCGCTGCCGCTCCCGCGCACTGACCGGTCGGAGCCGAACGCCGGAGCCGATGCGCTCGACGACCCCGACGACGACGTCGACGAGACCCGCATCGTCGCGAAGACGCCGACCCGGGCTCCGTTCGTCCTGCACTTCAGCACGGGTGAGCGGCTCGGGGTGCACGGCACGGGTCTCCTCGGCCGGCTGCCTCGACCGCAGCCGGGGGAGCGGTACGACGACCTGCTGACCGTGCACGATCCGGGCAAGTCGGTGTCCAAGACCCACCTCGAGCTCGGCCGCGACGGCGACGACCTGTGGGTCTCCGACCGGTTCTCCGGCAACGGCACGGTGGTCCGGCACATCGACGGGTCGATCCGCCGCTGCGAGCCCGGTCGGCGGTACCGCGTCGAGCGGGGCGCCCGCGTCGACATCGGCGAGCAGTTCTTCCTGGTGCAGTAGGCGACTTCTCCACAGATCGCGCCGCGGGCCAGTTCGGGTCCGCTGTGCCTGGTGCGATGGGAGCATGTCCCGGTTCTCCGCCCGCTGTCTGATCGTGGGGGCCGCGGTCGCGCTCGTCGTGGCCGGGGTCCTCGCGCCGGTCAGCGGCGCCGGGCAGGTCGTCCTGCTCGGCGCGGGCGCGTGCTGCGCCCTGGTCGACGTGGTGCTGCACCGTTCGGCGTTGCCGCATCCCGGAACCCGTCCGGTCGCGGTCGTTGCTCCGCGCGGTCCGGACCAGCCCTGGGCGCCCGATCCACTCGGCGTGCCGGAGCAGCCGACGGGCTCGGTCGCCGATGGCGGCGGCGAGACGTCGGTTCTCGTCCTCGGGCACGGTCCTGGCGGCCGCGTGCTCCGGGTCGATGCCGCGTCGCACGTCGTGGTCGCCGGTGCCGGAGCCCTCGCCCTCGCGGTGTTCCGCGGGCTGGCCGAGCAACTCCGAGCCGCGACGGCCCAGGACCACGGAGATCTGCGCTGGGCAGTCGCGCCCGGACTCCTCTGCGCAGCGGGACTCGTCAGCGACGATCAGACACCGAGCACGCTCCCGCCGGGCACCGCCGTCGCGGTCCGGCTCGCGACGGACGGCCGACCGCAGGGCTCCGTGGTGCTCGTGGCCGGACTCGGATCAGCGCCCCGGCACTGGGACGTCACCGTCGAGGTCTCGCGGTACGGCTGTTCCGTCCGTCGACCCGACGACCACCGTGCCGTCCGCGTGTCACCGGCGCTCCCGCTGCTCGCACCCGAACCCGCCAGCACCGAGTGAGCATCCGGGCCGACGCCGGATCAGCGCAGGCCGGACCCGACCCGCACCGCTCCGACGGGCACGCCACCGCCGAGCACCCGCTCACCGGTTGCCTCGAGCACCTCGGCCACCCCGTCCGACGCGACGAGCCCGTTCCGCTCCAGCAGCGCCAGGGCCGCCAGGGTGCCGGCCCGCTGCGAGCCGTCGAGCACCTTCACGGCCACGGCGGCGCCTCCGGGCAACCCCATGACCATGACGCCCTCGGCGCCGAGCTTCGCCAGCACCTGCAGCTGCTCGATGGTCACCGTGTTCGCACGTCCGACGCCGTCGATCGCCCACGGGTGCGCGAGGACCGCGTCGGTCAGTGCGGCCGAGTCGTCGTCTGCCCGTGCCACGACACCGGCGAACCCGCGTGCCAGCCCCGTCAGGGTGAGCGGGAACACGGGAGCACCGCAGCCGTCGGTGCCGACCAGGTCGACGGTCTCGTGCGTGTACTCCTCGACCACGGAACGCACCCGCTGCTGCAGCGGGTGCTCGATGTCGAGGTACGTGCCTTCGTCCCACCCGTTCACCCGGCAGGCCGCGAGCATGCCGGCGTGCTTGCCGGAGCAGTTCATCGCCAGTCGGCGGGGGCCGTCCATCGTCCGGGCGGTCCCGCGGTCGAAGGGCATGTCGGGCGGGCAGCCGAGGTCGGACTCGACGTGGTCGAAGGACTCGAGCATGTGCAGGGCGAGCGCCTGGTGCGCCGCGGTGCCGGCGTGGCTCGCGGTGGTGAGGACGAGCTCCTCGTCCGAGAACAGTGCACCGGCTCGTCGGACCGCCAGGGCCTGGAAGGGCTTCATGGTGGAGCGCGGGTAGATGCTCGCGGTGACGTCGCCCACGGAGTCGATCACCGCGCCGCTCGCGTCGACGACGACGCCGGCACCGACGTGTCGGCTCTCGTCGAACCCAGAGCGTTCGAGCACCGCCAGCTCGACGGAACCGTCGGCGGTGAGAGGATGGCGATCACTGCGGACTTCGGGGCTCACCGTCATGCCGCCATGCTAGCCAAGGCGAAGGGGCGCACCCGTGCACGACCACTCCTACGAGGTCTCCGTCAGCTGGACCGGTGACCGCGGGACCGGCACCTCCGGGTACCGCGACTACGGCCGCGAGCACGTCGTCTCGGCGACCGGCAAGCCCGACGTCCCCGGCTCTGCCGACCCGACGTTCCGCGGGGACCGAGACCGCTGGAACCCCGAGGAGATGGTGGTGGCGGCGCTGGCCCAGTGCCACATGCTCAGCTACCTGCACGTCGCGGTGTCGAAGGGCTTCACCGTCGTGGACTACCAGGACACCGCGACCGCGTCGCTCCGCCTGAACCACGACGGTTCGGGGGAACTGACCGAGGCGACCCTGCACCCGGTCGTGACGATCCTCGAGGCCGACCGGGTCGCGGACGCCGAAGCCGCACACGTCACCGCCAACGAGCTCTGCTTCATCGCGCGATCCGTGTCGTTCCCGGTGCACCACGAGCCGCAGCTGGTCGTCCGACCTGCGCCATTGGCAGGGGACTCTTCGACAGGTGGGGCAGACTAGGTCCTCGTGAAGCGTCTCCGCCTGCTCCCGATCGCCATCGTCCCCGCCGTCGTGCTGGGACTCGCCGCCTGCTCCGGCTCCGGTTCGAACGGGTCCTCGCCCTCGCCGACCCCGTCGGCCAGTGCCACGGCCTCGGCGATCACCTCCTGCCCCGACCCGGGCAAGTCGTCCGACGCCGTCAAGGCGACCGGGTCGTTCGGTGGACCGAAGGCCCCGACCGTGAAGTTCGCGTCCGGCCTGTCCGCGAAGACGCCGCAGGCAACCCGTCTCGTGAAGGGCAAGGGCGCGGCGCTCGACGAGGGCGACTACGCGCAGGTGTCCTACAGCGTGTACGAGGCATCGGACGCCAAGAAGCTCGGCACCGTCGGCTTCGACGAGGGGAACCCGCAGGTGTTGTCCGTCGGTGGGTCGGGCTTCGGCGCGCTCCTCGCCTGCTCGAAGGTGGGCGACCGGGTCGCCGCGGTCGGACAGTCCTCGGCACTCGGCTTCAACACCGGCGGTGAGATCGTCGTGGTCGCCGACGTCGTCGCGCAGACCCCGACCAAGGCGACCGGCACCCCGCAGGACCAGGACCCGGGCCTGCCCACGGTCAAGGACAAGGCCTCGGGCGAGCCGGAGATCACGGTCCCCGACGGCGTGAAGGCGCCCATGAAGACCACGGTCGAGGTGCTCAAGCAGGGCGACGGCACCGAGATCGCCGACGGCGACACCGCCCTCGTGCAGTACAAGGGCGTCGTCTACGACACCGGCAAGGAGTTCGACTCCTCGTGGTCGAAGGGCGTCCCGACGACCTTCACCGTCTCGGAGAGCGCACTCATCAAGGGCTTCGTCACCGGGCTCGTCGGGCAGAAGGTCGGCTCACAGGTCCTGATCGTCGCCACGCCGGAGGATGCCTACGGCGCCAACCCACAAGAGGGCTCGGGCATCCCGAAGAACGCCACGCTCGTCTTCGTGGTCGACATCCTCGCCAAGGGCTGACCGTGACGGACCGCGGCGGCGACCTCCTCGGCAGCACCGGTCCGGACCGCGACACCGACGTGGGCCGCAGGCGCCGGATCGTCGTCCTCGGCAGCACCGGCTCGATCGGCACCCAGGCGCTCGACGTGGTCGCCCGCAACCCCGACCGGTTCGAGGTCGTCGGGCTCACCGCCGGCAGCAACCGCGACCTCGTCGCCGAGCAGGCCGCCCGGTTCGGCGTCCGCGACACGGCGTTCGGCGCGGCCGACTCGGAGCAGCTCGTCCGGAGCGTCCAGGCCGACGTCGTCCTGAACGGCATCACCGGCTCGGTCGGCCTCGGTCCGACGCTCGCGGCACTCGAGAGCGGCGCGACCCTCGCCCTCGCGAACAAGGAGAGCCTGATCGTCGGTGGCTCCCTCGTGCAGCAGGCCGCGGCACCCGGGCAGATCGTGCCGGTCGACAGCGAGCACTCCGCGATCGCGCAGGCCCTGCGCTCCGGCGCCGGCACCGAGGTGCAGCGACTCGTCCTCACCGCGAGCGGCGGCCCGTTCCGTGGTCGCACCCGCGAGCAGCTCCGCGACGTCACCCCCGCCCAGGCACTGGCCCACCCCACCTGGGACATGGGACTCGTCGTCACGACGAACTCCGCGACCCTGGTCAACAAGGGCCTCGAGGTCATCGAGGCACACCTGCTCTTCGACGTGCCGTACGACCGCATCGACGTCACCGTGCACGCGCAGTCGATCGTGCACTCGATGGTGGAGTTCGTCGACGGTTCCACGATCGCCCAGGCATCGCCGCCGGACATGCGCCTGCCGATCGCGCTCGGCCTGGCCTGGCCCGACCGGGTACCCGGTGTCGGTGTCCCACTCGACTGGACGACCGCGAGCACGTGGACGTTCGAGCCCCTCGACCAGGACGCCTTCGGTGCGGTCGCCCTCGCGAAACGCGTCGGCGAACTCGGCGGGACGTTCCCGGCCGTGTTCAACGCCGCCAACGAGCAGGCCGTCGCCGCGTTCCACGCCGGCGCGATCGCATTCCTCGACGTCGTCGACACGGTCGAGCGCATCGTCGAGGAGCACACCGCGGGGGAGCCGTCACTCGACGGCGTGCTCGCGGCGGAGCAGTGGGCCCGCGCCGCTGCGGACCGAGCGCTGACCCGCTGACGCGAGTCGCGCCTCCCGTCCGACGCGGAGGCGGCAGACCGCGGACGGCGACGGTCGGGAGGCCCGGCTCGCCTCTCAGACGGCGCTCGGCCCCGTCATGGAATCAGTCCCGTACTCTTTCCCGGTGACCGTCGAATCCGTCCTGCTCTTCGTCCTCGGCGTGGTCGTCTTCATCATCGGCCTGCTGGTCTCGATCGGACTCCACGAGCTGGGGCACCTGTCCTTCGCGAAGCTCTTCAACGTGAAGGTGACGCAGTACTCGCTGGGCTTCGGCAAGGCGATGTGGTCGTTCAAGCGGGGTGAGACCGAGTACGGGATCCGTCCGATCCTGCTGGGTGGCTACATCTCGATGGTCGGCATGCTGAAGCCGCGCTCTTCTGGCCGCGCGATCACGAACACGGGCATGTACAGCGCGTTCGTGCAGGACGCCCGTCAGGCCAGTGCCGAGCAGATCGCCGACTCCGGTGGCGACGACTCCCGGGCGTTCTACCGCCTGACGCCGTGGAAGCGGATCATCGTGATGGTCGCGGGCCCGGCGATGAACCTGGTGATCGGCATCGTGTTGTTCGGCGTGCTGCTGTGCGGGTTCGGGGCGCCGACCACGACCTTCACGTCGAGCGTCCGGTGCGTACTGCCGAACAGCCAGACGACCGAGTGCTCGCCCGGCGACGCGGTGTCCCCGGCGAAGCAGGCGGGAATCGAGTCCGGCGACGTCGTGCTGTCGGTCAACGGCGAGCAGGACCCCACGATCACCCGGGTCTCGCAGGTCTTCCAGGAATCGGCCGGTGAGCAGGTCACCGTGGTGGTCCAGCGTGACGGCGCCCGCAAGACCCTCGAGATCACCCCGACCACCGCCACCCGTGACGTCTACGACGCCGAGGGCAAGGTCGTGCAGAACGACGACGGCACCACGAAGACCCAGCGCGTCGGCGTGGTCGGTGTCAGCATCGGGCAGTCCCTGGTGCGGCAGTCCCCGGCCGAGGTCCTGCCCGCGACCGGCGCCCAGATCGCGGCGTCGGCGCACCTGATCATCGACCTGCCGCAGCGCCTGGTCGCGGTGTGGAACGCCGCGTTCGGTGCCCAGGAGCGGTCGCAGGACAGTCCCGTGTCGGTGGTCGGCGTCGGTCGCGCGATCGGCGAGGTCTCGTCGATGAGCGGCGTCCCGGTCGTCGACAAGGCGTACACGATCCTCGGGCTGCTGGCCTCGCTGAACATCGGCCTGTTCGTGCTGAACATGGTGCCGCTGCTGCCGCTCGACGGTGGGCACATCGCCGGTGCGCTCTGGGAGGCGATCAAACGGCGCTCCTTCAAGCTCGTCGGCAAGGCGGACCCGGGGCCCATCGACCTGGCGAAGACGATGCCCCTGACCATGGTCGTCGTGGTGCTCCTGGCGGGCATGAGTGCCCTGCTCATCTACGCCGACATAGTTCGTCCGGTGAACCTCTTCGGGTAGGGCCGACGAGCCACTACGCTCAGCGCATGAGCACAGCCGCCACGAACCCGCCCGAGGTTCGCGCCGTCGAACGCCAGGGTCTCGACGTCATCGCCGAGTCCGACCGGAAGGGCACCCCGCGCGGGCTGTTCTGGCCGTGGTTCGCCGCCAACATCTCCGTCCTCGGCCTGAGCTACGGCTCCTTCGTCCTCGGCTTCGGCATCTCGCTGGCCCAGGCGACGATCGTCTCGGTCATCGGGGTGGTGTTCTCGTTCCTGCTGTGCGGCGTCGTCGCGATCGCCGGCAAACGCGGGTCCGCGCCGACGATGGTGCTGAGCCGCGCGGCCTTCGGGGTCCGCGGCAACCGGGTGCCGTCGTTCCTCAGCTGGGTCCTCACCGTCGGGTGGGAGACCTCGCTCGCCGCGCTGGCCGTCCTGGCGACCTCGACGGTGTTCACCGAGCTCGGCTGGGACGGCGGGGTGCTGACGAAGATCGTCGCGCTCGTCGTGGTCGCCGCACTGATCGTCGGAGCCGGCATCGCCGGGTTCGACGTCATCATGCGCCTGCAGACCGTGATCACCGTCGTCACCGCCGTGTTGACCGTCGTCTACATCGTGCTCGCCGCGCCGACGATCGACTTCGCAGCGCTCGGTGCCCTCCCGTCTGGCAGCGGGCAGAACGTCATCGGGGCGCTCGTCCTCGTGATGACCGGGTTCGGACTCGGCTGGGTGAACGCCGCCGCTGACTACTCGCGGTACCTGCCACGGAACGCCTCGACGGGCGGTGTCGTCGGCTGGACGACGTTCGGCGGTGCCCTCGCACCGGCAGTCCTCGTGGTGATCGGCGTGATGCTGGCGGGGTCGTCGCCGGACCTGAACGACGCGATCGGAGCCGACCCGATCGGCGCGCTCACGACGGTGCTCCCCGTCTGGTTCCTCATCCCGTTCGCGATCGTGGCGATCCTCGGGCTCGTCGGGGGAGCCGTCCTCGACATCTACTCGTCGGGCCTCGCACTGCTGAGCGTTGGCGTGAAGATCTCGCGTCCGGCGGCCGCGGGCGTCGACGGCGTGATCATGGTCGCCGGTGCCGTCTACGTCGCCTTCTTCGCGCAGGACTTCATCTCGCCGTTCCAGGCCTTCCTCGTGACCCTCGGCGTCCCGATCGCCGCGTGGGCCGGGATCTTCGTCGCCGACGTGCTGCTCCGTCGACGCGCCTACGCCGAGGCCGAGCTGGACGACCGCCGCGGGCGCTACGGCGATGTCCGATGGCTTCCGATCGCGCTCGTCGTGCTCGGTACCGTGCTCGGGTGGGGCCTCGTGACGAACACCTACGGCGTCCCCGCCTGGCTCAACTGGCAGGGCTACCTGCTCGGCCCGTTCGGCCTCGGCGGCCGCGAGGGGCCCTGGGCGTACGCGAACCTCGGCGTCCTCGTCGCCCTGGTCGTCGGGTTCCTCGGCACGCTGCTGTTCGCGCGCGGGTCGATCCGCCGTCAGGAAGCACTCGGTAACCCGGGCGACCTGCGATGAGCGCTGCGATCCCCGACGACGCCTGGCTCGTCGTCATCGACATGCAGCAGGTCTTCACCGGCGAGAACCCGTGGGCCGCACCGCGGTACGACCACGCCGGCGCCGGCGTCGAGCGGCTCCTGCCGCGGTTCACGGGCCGCACGGTGTTCACCCGCTTCGTGGCACCGGCGCAGCCCGAGGGCGCGTGGGTGCCGTACTACCGCGACTGGCCCTTCGCACTGGTCCCGGACGCCGACCCGCTGTACGCGCTCACCGAGCCGTTCGCGTCGGCCGCCGCGGACCGGAACGACCCCGTCGTGACGGAGCCGACCTTCGGCAAGTGGGGGACGAGCCTCCAGGCCGTCGTCGGCGACCACCCGCACCTGGTCCTGGCGGGGGTCTCGACCGACTGCTGCGTGCTGTCGACCGCGCTGGCGGCGGCCGACGCCGGTGCGACGGTGACGGTCGTGGCCGACGCCTGCGCCGGTGGGACCGACGAGGACCACGACCGCGCGCTCGCGGTGATGCGGCTCTACGCCCCGATCATCACGGTCGTGGACTCGGTCGGGGACCTCTGAACGGACCCACGGGGACCGGACCCGGCACGGTCAGACCGAGCGCGTAGAGTGCTCACGTGCCCGCAGTCAACCTCGGTATGCCCAAGTCCCCCGAAACCCTCGCTCCGCGTCGCAAGTCGCGGCAGATCCGGGTCGGCAAGGTGCTCGTGGGCGGCGACGCCCCGGTGTCCGTGCAGTCGATGACCACGACGCAGACGACGAACATCAACGCGACGCTGCAGCAGATCGCCGAGCTCACGGCCTCGGGCTGCGACATCGTCCGGGTCGCCGTGCCCACGCAGGACGACGCCGACGCGCTGGCGATCATCGCGAAGAAGTCGCAGATCCCCGTGATCGCCGACATCCACTTCCAGCCGAAGTACGTCTTCCAGGCGATCGACGCCGGCTGTGCCGCCGTCCGCGTCAACCCGGGCAACATCCGCAAGTTCGACGACCAGGTCGGTGCGATCGCCAAGGCCGCCAAGGACGCCGGCGTCTCGCTCCGCATCGGCGTCAACGCCGGGTCGCTCGAGCCGAGCCTGCTGCAGAAGTACGGGAAGGCCACCCCCGAGGCGCTCGTCGAGTCCGCCGTGTGGGAAGCCTCCCTGTTCGAGGAGCACGACTTCCACGACTTCAAGATCTCGGTCAAGCACAACGACCCGATCGTCATGGTGAAGGCCTACCGCCAGCTCGCTGCGGCCGGCGACTGGCCGCTGCACCTCGGCGTGACCGAGGCCGGGCCGGAGTTCCAGGGCACCATCAAGAGCGCCACCGCGTTCGGCATCCTGCTGGCCGAGGGCATCGGCGACACCATCCGCGTGTCGCTCTCCGCCCCGCCCGCGCAAGAGGTCAAGGTCGGCCTGCAGATCCTGCAGTCGCTGAACCTGCGTGAGCGCAAGCTCGAGATCGTCTCCTGCCCGAGCTGCGGTCGCGCGCAGGTCGATGTCTACCAGCTCGCGAACGACGTCACCAAGGGGCTCGAGGGCATGACCGTCCCGCTCCGAGTCGCCGTCATGGGCTGCGTCGTGAACGGTCCGGGCGAGGCACGCGAGGCCGACCTGGGCGTCGCCTCGGGCAACGGCAAGGGGCAGATCTTCGTCAAGGGCCAGGTCGTCAAGACCGTGCCCGAGGCCGAGATCGTCCAGACCCTCATCAACGAGGCCAACCGCATCGCGGACGAGATGGGTCCGGCCGCCGCCACGGGCACGCCCCAGGTGATCATGGCGCCGTGAGCGCGACCACCCTCCGGACCGGAGGCCCGGTGCCAGCTGGCGCCGGGCCTCCTGTCCGTCGTCGTGGGCGCTCTGGCGCCGGGGGCGCGTGCTCGCTGCCCCGCCACTAGGCTTGCCCCGTGGTCACACGGCTTTCGCATCTGTTCCTCCGTACGCTCCGCGACGACCCCTCCGACGCCGAGGTGACGAGCCACAAGCTGCTCGTCCGCGCCGGGTACGTCCGTCGCCAGTCCCCGGGGATCTTCGCCTGGCTGCCGCTCGGACTCCGGGTGCGCGCCAAGATCGAGGCGATCATCCGCGACGAGATGGTCGCGGCCGGTGCGCAGGAGGTCCTGCTGCCGGCACTCCTGCCGCGTGAGCCGTACGAGGCGACGAACCGCTGGACCGAGTACGGCGACGGCATGTTCCGCCTGCAGGACCGCAAGGGTTCCGACTACCTGCTCGCGCCCACGCACGAGGAGATGTTCGCGCTCCTGGTGAAGGACCTGTACTCGTCGTACAAGGACCTGCCGGTGACGCTGTTCCAGATCCAGGACAAGTACCGCGACGAGGCCCGGCCCCGCGCCGGACTCCTGCGCGGCCGCGAGTTCACCATGAAGGACGCGTACTCGTTCGACCTCACCGACGAGGGCCTCGAGCGCAGCTACCAGGTCATGCGCGACGCGTACGAGAAGATCTTCGCCCGCCTCGGCCTCGACTACGTGATCGTCAAGGCCGACGCCGGTGCCATGGGCGGCTCCAAGTCCGAGGAGTTCCTGCACCCGATCGGCGTCGGCGAGGACACCTTCGTCCGCAGCGCCGGCGGCTACGCGGCCAACGTCGAGGCGTACGTCACCCCCGTCCCGGAGTCGCTGCCGATCGAGGGCCAGCCCGAGCCCGTGCTGCTGCCGGCGTCGGACACCCCGACGATCGACACGCTGGTCGCCCACGCGAACCAGGTCGCGCCGCGCGAGGGTGCCCCGTGGACCGCGGCCGACACGCTGAAGAACGTGGTCCTGGCGCTCACCCACCTCGACGGCACGCGCGAGGTCGTGGTCGTCGGCCTGCCCGGTGACCGCGACGTCGACCTGAAGCGCGCCGAGGTGTCGTTCGCCCCGGCCGAGGTCGAGGCCGCCGGCGACGACGACTTCAAGAAGCACCGGGGCCTGGTGAAGGGCTACATCGGCCCGCAGGTCCTCGGCGCCGACAGCGCCACCGGCATCCGCTACTTCGTCGACCCCCGTGTGGTCGACGGCACGAGCTGGATCACCGGCGCCAACGAGCGCGGCGTGCACGTCTCCGGCCTCGTCGCCGGCCGTGACTTCGTGGCCGACGGTGTCGTGGAGGTCTCCGACGTCCGCGCCGGTGACCCGTCCCCGGACGGTTCCGGTCCGCTCGAGACCGCGCGCGGCATGGAGATCGGGCACGTCTTCCAGCTCGGTCGCAAGTACGCCGAGGCGCTCGGTCTCAAGGTGCAGGACGAGAACGGCAAGCTCGCGACGGTCACGATGGGCTCGTACGGCATCGGCGTGACCCGCATCCTCGCGATCCTGGCCGAGTCGCACAACGACGAGAAGGGCCTGGTCTGGCCGAAGAACGTCGCACCGTTCGACGTGCACATCGTCGCCACCGGCCGTGACCAGGTCGCCTACGACCTGGCGGCCTCCGTCGTCGCCGAGCTCGAGGGCGAGCGGTTCGACGTGCTGTACGACGACCGCCCGAAGGTCTCGCCCGGCGTGAAGCTCCGCGACGCCGAACTGCTCGGCATGCCGATCGTCGTCGTCGCCGGCCGCGGCGCCGCCGACGGCGTCGTCGAGCTGTGGGACCGTGCGACCGGCGACCGCCGCGACGTGCCGGTGGCCGACCTGCTCGACGCGGTCCGCGCGATCTAGACGCGACCCCTGACGGACAGCAGGCCCGTGGCGACGCCGCCACGGGCCTCCTGTCCGTCTCCTGGTTCTGGGGTAGGCTTGTGGCCGACTTCTGCGCAGTTCCACCCCGCAGGAGCGACTCATCTGAATACGGAGGCACCTCGGTGAAGATCGATCTCGCAGTCCTGCGACTCATGGAGCGCGAGCGGGAGATCCCGTTCGACGAGCTCGTCCAGATCATCGAATCTGCCATCCTGACCGCCTACCAGAAGCACGCCGACGAGAACGGCGAGCCGGCCCACGCGCAGTCGCGTGTGGAGCTCGACCGCAAGTCCGGCGAGGTCAGCGTCTACGTCCCCGAGCTCGACGACGAGGGCACGGTCATCGGCGAAGCCGTCGACCAGCCGAGCGACTTCGGACGCATCGCGGCCTTCGCGGCGAAGCAGGTCATCAACCAGCGCCTGCGTGACATCGGCGACGACAAGATCCTCGGCGAGTTCCGTGGCAAGGAAGGCGACATCGTCGCGGGTGTGGTCCAGCAGGGCCCGAACCCGAAGATGGTGCACGTCGACCTCGGCACGATCGAGGCGATCCTGCCGCCCGAAGAGCAGGTGCCGGGGGAGTCCTACACGCACGGTTCCCGCATCCGCGTCTACGTGACGAGCGTCGCCCGCGGCAACAAGGGCCCGCAGATCACCGTGTCGCGCACCCACCCGGGCCTGGTCCGGAAGCTCTTCGCGCTCGAGGTCCCGGAGATCGCGTCCGGTGTCGTCGAGATCACCTCGCTCGCCCGCGAGGCCGGCCACCGCACGAAGATCGCCGTCAAGGCGAACGAGCCCGGCGTGAACGCGAAGGGTGCCTGCATCGGCGAGCTGGGCGCACGTGTCCGTGCGGTCACGAACGAGCTCGGTGCCGAGAAGATCGACATCGTCGACTACTCGTCCGACCTGGCGTCGTTCGTCGCGAGCGCGCTGTCGCCGGCCAAGGTGACGAGTGCGTTCGTGCTCGACGCCTCGACGAAGGCCGTCCGCGCGCTCGTGCCGGACTACCAGCTGTCGCTCGCGATCGGTAAGGAAGGGCAGAACGCCCGCCTCGCCGCGAAGCTCACCGGTGCCCGCATCGACATCCAGCCGGACTCCATCCTGGACGGCGAGGACTAGGACGATTTCGCTCCCGGCGCGCCCTGCGAGGGCGCGCCGGATCGCGCACGTCCGAGGCAAGGAGTAGAGTGGTTCCCGTCAGAACGTGCATCGGCAGTCGTCGTCGCGCTTCCCGATCCTCCCTCCTCCGAATCGTCGCCCTGAGCGATGGCCGTGTCGTGGCGGATCCGAAGGCAGTCATGCCGGGCCGGGGAGCGTGGCTCACACCGACCGTCGATGCCTACGATCTGGCCGTCAAGCGCAGGGCTTTCCGCCGTGCGCTCCGGTTGGATCGCGATCCCGACACGTCCGCGGTGCTCGACCACATCGTCGGTCTCCCACAGGAACCGGCCGAGCGCCCGGACATGACAGAACAGGCTGAACGGCTTATGGACAACTGATGAGCGGCTCGAAATGAGACCCGTCATCCATTGAGTCCTGCCCCTTCACGGGGTGGGACCCGTGAAGGAGAACAGTGGCTAAACCACGCGTACACGAGATCGCAAGCGAACTCGGCGTCGACAGCAAGACCGCACTCGAGAAGCTCAAGGAGCTCGGCGAGTTCGTCCGGGGTGCCAGCTCGAGCATCGAGCCCCCCGTGGCACGGAAGCTCCGTGCCGCCCTCCAGGCAGACGGCGCCCCCGCGGCGAAGCCCGCCGCCTCGGCCTCCGCGCCGAGCGCACCTGCCAAGGCCAGCGCGCCGAAGTCGAGTGCACCCAAGCCCGGCGGCCCCCGTCCGGGTCCGGTTCGTCCGGCACCGGCTCCCGAGCCCGAGGCCCCGGCAGCACCCGCTGCCGACGTGCCCGCGCCGGCCGCACCGAAGTCCGTCGCCCAGCGACAGGCCGAGGCCGAGGCCGCGCAGAAGGCCCGCGCCGAGAAGCAGGCCGCTGAGAAGCAGGCCGCCGAGCAGGCAGGCGGGTCGACCGACGCTGCTCCGAAGTCCGACGCCGTGAAGCCGGGCACCAGCCCGAAGGCTCCCGCGGCGGCCGGTCCGAAGCCGGGCGGCCCCAAGCCCGGCGCACGTCCGGGCAACAACCCGTACTCGTCGAACCAGGGCATGGGCTCGCGCCCGCCGCGCCCCGGCAACAACCCGTACTCGTCCAACCAGGGCATGGGCCAGCGCCCGGCCGCCGGCGCAGCCGGTGGCGGTGGCATCCCGCGTCCGCAGCCCCCGCGTCCGGGCACGCCCCGTCCGGGTGCTCCGCGTCCGGGTGGCCCCGGTCAGGGCAACCGTCCCAACGGCTTCGGGCAGCGCCCAGGCCAGGGTGGTGGCCGTGGCGGCCCCGGTGCCCGTCCGGGTGCCGGCGGCGGTGCCGGTGGCGGCTTCCCGCGTCCGGCCTTCAGCGGCCCGCGTCCCGCCGGTGGCGGTGGCCGTGGTCGTGGCCCCGGTGGTGGTACCGCCGGTGCGTTCGGTCGCGGTGGCGGCAAGAGCCGTGCCCGCAAGTCGAAGCGGACGAAGCGCGCCGAGTACGAGATGCGTCAGGCACCGTCGCTCGGCGGTGTGCAGGTCCCTCGCGGCGACGGCAACACGGTCGTCCGACTCCGTCGTGGTGCGAGCATCTCGGACTTCGCGGACAAGATCGACGCCATGCCCGGCAACCTCGTGACGGTGCTGTTCCACCTCGGTGAGATGGCGACCGCGACCGAGTCGCTGGACGAGGCCACGTTCGAGGTCCTCGGTGACGAGCTGGGCTACAAGATCCAGATCGTCTCGCCCGAGGACGAGGACAAGGAGCTCCTCGAGGGCTTCGACATCGACCTCGACGCAGAACTCGAGGACGAAGACGACGACGTGCTGCAGCAGCGGCCGCCGGTGGTCACCGTCATGGGTCACGTCGACCACGGCAAGACCCGCCTCCTCGACGCGATCCGCAACTCGAAGGTCGTCGAGGGCGAGGCCGGTGGCATCACCCAGCACATCGGTGCCTACCAGATCGTCGCGCAGCACGAGGGCATCGACCGCCCGATCACCTTCATCGACACCCCGGGTCACGAAGCCTTCACGGCCATGCGTGCCCGCGGTGCCCAGGTGACGGACATCGCGATCCTCGTGGTCGCGGCGGACGACGGCATCATGCCCCAGACCATCGAGGCGTTGAACCACGCGCAGTCGGCCGGTGTGCCGATCGTCGTCGCGGTCAACAAGATCGACAAGGAAGGCGCGAACCCCGCCAAGGTCCGCCAGCAGCTCACCGAGTACAACCTGGTGGCCGAGGAGTACGGCGGCGACGTCATGTTCGTCGACGTGTCGGCGCGGCAGAACATCGGCATCCAGGAGCTCCTGGACGCCGTGCTGCTCACCGCGGACGCCGGTCTCGACCTGCGTGCGAACCCCGACAAGGACGCACGTGGTGTGGCGATCGAAGCCCGGCTCGACAAGGGTCGCGGTGCAGTCGCCACGGTCCTCATCCAGTCCGGCACGCTCCACGTCGGTGACGCCATCGTGGCGGGGACGGCGTACGGCCGTGTCCGTGCGATGACGGACGAGAACGGCACCGCGGTCAAGGCCGCGACGCCGAGCCGCCCGGTCCAGGTGCAGGGTCTGTCCTCGGTGCCCCGCGCCGGTGACACCTTCCTCGTCACGGAAGAAGACCGCACGGCCCGTCAGATCGCTGAGAAGCGTGAAGCGGCCGAGCGCAACGCCCTGCTGGCGAAGTCGCGCAAGCGCATCTCGCTCGAGGACTTCACCCGTGCTCTCGAAGAGGGCAAGGTCGAGTCGCTCAACCTCATCATCAAGGGTGACGTCTCCGGTGCCGTCGAGGCACTCGAGCAGTCGCTCCTGGACATCGAGGTCGACGACAGCGTCCAGCTCCGCATCCTGCACCGCGGTGTCGGTGCGATCACCGAGTCGGACATCGACCTCGCCACGATCGACAACGCCATCGTCATCGGCTTCAACGTCCGTCCGGACGTCAAGGCCCGTGAGCGTGCGGCGCGCGAAGGCATCGACGTGCGCTTCTACTCGGTCATCTACAACGCACTCGACGACATCGAGCAGTCCCTCAAGGGCATGCTCAAGCCCGAGTACGAAGAGGTCCAGTCGGGCGTCGCGGAGATCCGCGAGGTGTTCCGTTCCTCGAAGTTCGGCAACATCGCGGGTGTCATCGTCCGCTCCGGCACGATCACGCGCAACGCCAAGGCGCGCGTCATCCGCGAGGGTGTGGTGATCGCCGATGGCCTGGCCATCGAGTCGCTGCGTCGCTTCAAGGACGACGTCACCGAGGTCCGCACGGACTTCGAAGCCGGTATCGGTCTGGGCAAGTTCAACGACATCCAGATCGGCGACGAGGTCGAGACGACCGAACTCGTCGAGAAGCCGCGCGACTGATCGCGTGACTCCTCTGGGCCCCGGCCTCCCCACGCGGGAGGCCGGGGCCCGACCCCTTTCCCACGCAGGACCACCGGCGGGAAGCGTCCCGCCACTGCCTCAGGAGGCACCCAATGGCCGATCCGCAGCGCGCACGCAAGATGGCGGACCGCATCAAGGAAGTCGTCGCACGTCGACTCGACAAGGGTCTGCGGGACCCGCGACTCGGGTTCGTCACGATCACCGACGTCCGTGTGACCGGTGACCTGCAGCACGCGTCGATCTTCTACACCGTCTACGGCACCGACGAGGAACGCGCGGACTCCGCCGCGGCGCTCAAGGCCGCGACCGGCATGCTGCGGTCCGAGGTCGGCAAGAACATCACCGCTCGGCTCACGCCGTCGCTCGAGTTCATCGCCGACGCCCTGCCCGAGACCTCGGCGCACATGGAGGACCTGCTCGTACAGGCCCAGGTGCGTGACGAGCAGGTCCGTGCGGCCTCGGTCGGTGCGACGTACGCCGGCGACGCCGACCCGTACAAGCGGGACGAGGACGAGGACGAGGACGAGACCGACGACGACGCCGAGGACGACGGCACCGCCGCGGCGCGTTCCTAGACCCCGGGCAGCTGGTACCCGCTCGCGTCGTCACCGACGGCCAGTCCGTCACGCAGGAGCGACGCGAGCGCCCGGTCGCGCTGGTCGGCGTCCGGCCACACCGGTTCGATCTCGGACCGGGTGACCGGCACGTCGCTGGCGCGCAGCTCGGCCATGATCAGGCCGCGCACCTGGCGGTCACTGCCGGCGAACTTCGCCTGCCGCGGAGCCCGCGGCCCGTCGTGTTCCGGGTACCCGGCCGCACGCCACGCGCAGCGGTCCGCGATCGGGCACGCATCGCACGCGGGGGAGCGGGACACACACACGAGCGCGCCGAGCTCCATCACCGCGGCGTTCGTGGCGGCTGCGTCGTCGCGGTCCGCCGGCAGCACGGACTCCATCAGCGGGAGGTCCTGCTTCGCCTTCGCCGGCCCGGGTTCGCCCTGGCCGAGGACCGCACGGGCGAGCACGCGGCGCACGTTGACGTCCACGACCGGGTGCCGGTCGCCGTACGCGAAGACCGCGACGGCGCGGGCGGTGTAGTCGCCGATGCCCGGCAGCGCGAGCAGCGCGTCGACGTCGCGCGGCACGACGTTGCCGTGGTCGGTCGCGATGGCGGTCGCCGCCGCGTGCAGCGCGAGCGCGCGTCGCGGGTAGCCGAGCCGGTCCCAGGCGCGCACCGCCTCGGACGGGGGCGAGTCCGCGAGGTCGCGAGGCGTCGGCCACCGGGTGAGCCACGCCTCCAGACGGGGGACCACGCGCGCGACCTGCGTCTGCTGCAGCATGATCTCACTGACGAGCGTCCCCCAGGCGGGGAAGCCGGGGCGCCGCCACGGCAGGTCCCGCGCCTGCTGCCGGAACCACGCGATCAGCGGGGTCGCGATGTCGGGCCCTCCCGGCGTGGCCGGCTCCTGCACACCGCGTCGCGTGGTCGGGTTGTCCACATCCTGCCTGGAGGCCCGACTCGCGTTCACCTCGACAGCCTACGGTGGACACATGGCACGCTGGGCACCCGAAGAGACCGACACGATGGCTGCGATCGCTGCGGAGGCGATCGCGCAGGTCGGCACGAACCGCACCGTCATCGGCGTCGACGGGCAGGACGGCACCGACCTCGAACGGGTCGCGGCCGCGCTCGTCACCGGTTTCGAGCAGCACGGGGTCTCCGCGATGGCGGCGGCCGCGCCGTCCGCCGACCAGGACACGCTCCGGTCCGACCTGGTGACGCCCTTCCGCACGACCGGAGCCGGTGACGGTGTCCTGATCGTGCACGGACGGGGCGTCCTGGCCCCCGGGGTGCGCACCCTGTGGCGCTGGTCGCTGTGGGTGGAGCAGGAGTCCGGCCGGCTCGAGCGCCGTGCCGACGTGAAGACCGCGGCCTCCGCCGTGCTCGACGTCACCGATCCCGAGCACCCCCGTCGCGAGTGGAACGACGCCTGCTGACCGGCGCTGGTAATCTCGCCTGGTGCTCGAAACCGCGCCGGACGGCATCCTCCTCGTCGACAAACCGCAGGGGATCTCCAGCCACCGGGTGGTCTCCATCGCCCGTCGGCGCCTCGGCCTGAAGAAGGTCGGCCACGCCGGCACCCTCGACCCCATGGCCACCGGGCTGCTGCTGCTCGGCATCGGGCCGTCCACCCGGTTGCTGACGCACCTGGTGGGCCTCGACAAGACCTACACGGCCACCATCCGGCTCGGCGTGTCGACGGACTCCGACGACGCCGACGGCACGCCGACCGCTGCTGTCGGTGTGGCCGCTGCCGACGTCTCGGACGACGCCGTCGAGACCGCCGTCGCAGCACAGCGGGGCGTGATCGACCAGGTCCCGTCCACGGTCAGCGCGATCAAGGTCGACGGGCGCCGTGCCTACGACCTGGCGCGCAAGGGCGAGGCGGTGGAGCTCAAGTCCCGCACCGTGACCGTCTCGCAGTTCGACGTCACGGCCCGGAACGAGCGGACCGTCGCCGTCGACGGCAGCGACGTCGCCGTGGTGGACCTCGACGTCGTCGTGACCTGCTCGTCGGGCACCTACGTCCGTGCGCTCGCCCGTGACGTCGGCGCAGCCCTCGGCACCGGGGCGCATCTCGTCGCGCTCCGGCGGACCCGCGTCGGACCGTTCGACGTGCAGGACGCGATCGACCTCGAGGACGACACCGTCGACGTCCGCGCCGCGCTCGCGCGTCCGGCGGACATCGCCCGGCGACTCTTCTCGTCCGTCACCCTCGACGCTGCATCGGCGAAGGACCTCACCGACGGCAAGCGCGTGGCGGCCGAGCACCCCGACTCGGACGGTCCGGTGGCAGCGGTCACCGCGTCCGACGACCGGCTGGTCGGCCTCGTCTCCGTCCGCCGTGGACTGCTCCGGGTCATCACGAACTTCCCGACGCCCGGTGCGTCGTCCTCCTCGCAGACGGGTACGCGCGCGTGATCGAGTGGTACATGTGGGTGCAGCTGGTGCTCGCGGTGGTGGTGGGGCTCTTCGCGGTCGTCGTGGGGTTCATCGGCTGGAAGCCGAACGACTACACCGTCGGCGCCCTCGTGCTCATCGAACTGCTGCTCCTGGTGCAGGGCGTCATCTCGATCGTGCTGCCGGCGACGGGGAGTCCGCCCGACGGCAACGCGCTCGAGTTCGGGGTGTACGCCGTGTCGGTGCTGCTCGTCCCACCGGCCGCGGTCGTGTGGGCACTGATCGACCGCACGAAGTGGAGCACCGTGGTGCTCGGCGCCGGGGCCTTCACCGTCGCGGTGATGGTCTACCGGATGTACCAGATCTGGTTCGCGCTGAACTGACGCCGGAGGTCATGCGCGCAGCCGTGCGTCGGTAGAATCGGTGCAATGGCGACCAGATCCTCACTCGCGACCGGCATCGGCCGCGTCCTCATCGCCGTGTACGGCATCCTCGCGCTGGCGGCGACCGGACGCAGCGTCGTGCAGATCATCGAGAAGTTCTCGTTCGCACCGTTCGCGTACACACTCAGCGCCGTCGCTGCCGTCGTCTACATCGTCGCGATGATCGCCCTCATCGTGCCCGGCCGGTTCTGGTACCGGGTCGCCTGCGTCACGATCGTGTTCGAGATGACCGGCGTGCTCGTCATCGGCACCCTGTCGCTGTTCGACCGCCAGCTGTTCCCCGACGACACCATCTGGTCGTACTACGGCTTGGGCTACGCCTTCGCGCCGCTCGTGCTGCCGATCGCCGGGCTCTGGTGGCTCCGCAAGCACCACCGCACCGCGGTCACCGAGCCGTCGGCACCGGCTGCGTCCTCGTCCACCGCCCCGGCGAGCGAGTAGGAGCCACCGTGCAGTTCTACGAGGACACCGCCGACGTGGCGGACGGGTTCGGCCCGAGCGCCGTCACCATCGGCAAGTTCGACGGCGTGCACGTCGGGCACCGAGCCGTCATCGCACACCTCGAGCGTGCCGCCCGCGAGCACGACCTCGTGGCCACCGTGGTCACGTTCGACCGCCACCCGCTCAACGTCATCGACCCGCCGCACGTTCCGCCGGCCCTGACCAGCACCGCGCAGCGCCGCGAACTGCTCGAGGACGCCGGCGTCGACGCCACCCTGCTGCTCCGCTTCGACCAGGAACTGCAGTCGAAGTCGCCCGAGGCGTTCGTGTCCGAGATCCTCGTCGACACCCTGCACGCCCGGCTCGTCTTCGTCGGCAGCGACTTCCGCTTCGGAGCGAAGGGCGCCGGGGACGTCGCACTGCTGCGTGCCCTGGGGGAGCAGCACGGTTTCACGGTCGAACTCATCGACGACGTCGACCTGATCGACGACGTCCGACCCGACGGTGAGCGCCGGGTCTCCTCCACCTGGATCCGGGAGCTCCTGGGCCAGGGCCGGGTGGCCGAGGCCGCACGACTCCTCGGGCGGGAGCACGCCGTGCGGAGCGTCGTGGTGCACGGCAACCAACGCGGCCGGGCGATGGGGTACCCCACCGCGAACCTCGACCCGGCGTGCGAGGGCTTCGTCCCCGCCGACGGCGTCTACGCCGCCCGGGTGCTGCACGAGGGCACCGTCTACCCCGCGGCCGTGTCGGTCGGCAACAACCCGACGTTCGAGGGCGTGCCGGCGAAGCAGATCGAGGCGCACCTGCTCGACGTCGACATCGACCTGTACGGCGATCGGATCTCGGTGCTCTTCGTGTCGTACGTGCGCGGCATGGTGAAGTTCTCGTCGATGGACGAGCTCGCCACGCAGATGCGACAGGACGACCTCGACATCCGGCTGCTGCTCGGACTGCCCGCGCCGGTCTGACCTGCCGAGCACGCTGACTCGGCCAGCACGCTGGTCCGGCTCGCCTGCTGGTTCCCCGTACGACGACGCCCCCGTGACCGATCGGTCACGGGGGCGTCGTTCGTGGTGCGAGGCTCAGCCGCCCAGGGCGTCGAGCCAGATCTTGCGGGCGTCGAGGGCTTCCTGCGCGTCCTTGATCTTCCGGGCGTCGCCGGTGGCCTGCGCCGCGGCGAGCTCGGACTGGAGCTTGCCGATCGCGTCTTCCAGCTGGCTCGCGAGACCGTTCTGACGGGCCTTGCGCTCCGGGTTCGATTCCTTCCAGTGCGCGTCCTCGAGCCCACGGACGTGGTCCTCGACGGCACGCAGGCGGTCCTCGACCCGACGGACGTCACCGCGGGGGACCTTGCCGATCTCGTCCCACCGGCGCTGGATGCCGGTGAGGGTCTTGCGCGCTGCGACCCGGTCGGTCGCCTGCAGGAGCGGCTCGGCCTCGGTCAGCAGGGCCTGCTTCGCCTCGAGGTTGGCGGAGAACTCTTCGTTCTCGGCTGCGCTCTCGGCGTGGCGCTGCTCGAACAGCACGTCTCCGGCGGCCTTGAAGCGCGCCCAGAGTGCGTCGTCGTGGCGCTTGCCGGCGCGCCCGGCGTTCTTCCAGTCGTCGAGCAGCTGGCGGTAGTCCGGGATCGCGTCGGAACCGCGGGGCGCGAGGGCCTCGGCCTGCGCCACGAGCTCCTGCTTGCGGGTCCGGGCGTCACGGTGCTGTGCGTCGAGCTCGGAGTAGAAGGCACGACGGTGCTGGTCGACGGTGGACCGCGCTGCGCGGAACCGCTTCCACAGGTCGTTCGCCTCGTTCTTGGGGATCCGCGGCCCGTCGTGCTGGTGCTGCTGCCAGCGCGCGAACACGTCGTCGAGCTGCGCCGTGATCTGCTTCCACTGCGCGCGTGCGGGGTCCACCGCGGCGAGTGCCTCGGCTTCCTCCACCAGGGCGGTGCGGTGCGCCAGGGCGTCCTGCAGGGCCTGCTGCGCCTGCTCCGCCTGCTCCTTGGTGAGCGAGCCGAGATGCTCGGCGAGGACGCCCACACGGGTCTCGAGCGACTTGATGTCACCCACCACCCGCGCGTCGGCGACCAGGGCCGTCAGGTGCTCGACCGTCCGGGCGACGTCGTTCGCCGACGCACCGCGCTGGACGCGCTGCTCGGCGATCTTCACCTGCCCCTCGAGGTCGGCGTACTTCCGCGCGAAGTAGGCGAGGGCTTCTTCGGGGGTGGCGTCCGGGTACTCACCGACAGCACGTTCGGTCTCTTCGTACCGGACGTACACGGTCCCGTTCTCGTCGACCCGCCCCCAGGTCGTTGCTTCGTCAGATCCCACAGGTCTCGCCTCGATCGTGGTCGTGCATCGCCGACGTCACCGTCGGCACGGTCAGGTCGTCAGCCTATTGCACGGACGGGCTCCGCCGCCCGACCGGTGCGACGGGTTGTGGACTACTTCTGCTCCGCGATGGTCGCGTCGGTGATCTTCGTCGCCACCTTCGGCTCGCCGGTGCCGTCGCTGCCGGGCGACGCGATGCCCTTCGCGGCGATCTTCGACTCGAGCTCGGACAGCCCGCTCGTGACCTTGCCGACGACCGTGTAGCCGCCCGTGGAGCCGTCGAGCGTGGTGTCCCCGTAGACGATGAAGAACTGCGTCGACTGCGAGTACGGGGAGTCCGACCGCGCGATCGCGATGGTGCCCTTCTCGTAGACGCCGTCCTCCGGGACGTTCTCGAGCGGGCCGTACTCGAAGCCGGCGTCGCCGGTGCCGTCGCCGTTCGCGGAGCCGCACTGCAGGAACTTCAGCCCGTCGCTGTCGGCGAGCCGGTGGCAGGTGGTGCCGTTGTAGAACTGCTCACGGATCAACGAGATCTCGGCACTTGCGGCCTGCGGTGCCTTCGCGCCGTCCAGCTCGATGCCGAGGTCGATGCTCTTGTTGAGCGTGAGGCTGCCGGTCCAGGTCGCGCCCTTCGCGATCGACTTGCTCGGCACGTCGCCGGTGTTGCCGGCCGTGGCGCTGGCCGACGGCGTGGCCGTCGACGACGCGGAGGCGCTCGGGGCCGCGGTGTCCGACCCCCGCGATCCTGCGAAGGCGAGCTGCGACCCGGTGGCGAGGGCCGCGACGAGGACGAGGGCACCGGCGCCGATCAGGTTGTCCCGCACGCGGCGGCGTCGCTGCCGCTCGTGGAGGCCCTGGCGGGCTTGGTAGAGGCGGAGGCGCTCGCGCGCCTCACGGTTGTCACGCGCTGGGTTCTTCGGTGCCACGGTGCTGGTCTGCCCTCTCGTCGCAGTGTGCAACGAGCGTAGCCGAACGGTCGCCGTCACCAGCAGGGAGGCGCGGCCTGCGTCGGTGGACCGGCCTACGATTGCAGGATGGCAGCGGATCGTTCGGGAATGCACGCGCCCACCACGGGTGGTCGCGCCGGTCTCGCGCAGGGTTCCGTCCCGCTCGCCGTCCGGATGCGCCCCACCAGCCTCGACGAGGTCGCCGGTCAGCAGCACCTGCTCGGCCGGGGGTCGCCCCTGGTGCAGCTCGCCACCGGCACGCGTGAGAACCCCGGCGGGGTCTCCGTGATCCTGTGGGGGCCGCCCGGCACCGGCAAGACCACGCTGGCGCAGGCCATCGCACGGCAGTCCGGTCGCGAGTTCGTCGAGCTCTCGGCCGTGACCGCCGGCGTGAAGGACGTGCGCGAGGTCATGGAGAAGGCGCTGACCCACCGTGACCTGTACGGGTCGACCACGGTGCTGTTCCTGGACGAGATCCACCGGTTCAGCAAGGCCCAGCAGGACGCCCTGCTGCCCGGCGTCGAGAACGGGTGGGTCATCCTGATCGCCGCCACCACCGAGAACCCGTCGTTCTCGGTCATCTCGCCGCTCCTGTCCCGCTCGCTGCTCCTGACGCTCAAACCGCTCACCGATCCCGACCTCGGCATGCTCGTCGACCGCGCGGTGGAGGACCCCCGCGGGCTCGGCGGTGCCGTCGTCCTCGGTGACGAAGCCCGCAGCGCGATCATCCGGCTCGCCTCCGGTGACGCCCGACGTGCCCTCACCGCGCTCGAGGCCGCGGCGGCGTCGGCCACCGCCGCGCAGGACGAGGACGACGAGACCGTGCCCGTCGTCGATGCCGACACCGTGGCGGCAGCGGTCGACCGCGCCCTGCTGCGTTACGACCGACAGGGCGACGAGCACTACGACGTCATCAGCGCCTTCATCAAGTCCGTGCGGGGGAGCGACGTCGACGCCGCCCTGCACTACCTCGCCCGGATGATCGAGGCCGGCGAGGACTCCCGGTTCATCGCGCGGCGGATCATCATCTCCGCGTCCGAGGACATCGGCATGGCCGACCCGCAGGCGCTGCCCATCGCGGTCGCCGCGGCCCAGGCCGTGCAGCTCATCGGGATGCCCGAGGGGCGGATCCCGTTGGCCGAGGCCGTCGTCTACCTGGCGACGGCGCCGAAGTCGAACGCCGCCTACAACGGGGTCAACCAGGCGATGGCCGACGTCAAGGCCGGGCGCATGGGCACGGTCCCGATGCACCTGCGCGACGCGCATTACGCCGGGGCGAAGCGCCTCGGGCACGGCAAGGGGTACGTCTACTCGCACGACGCCGAGCACGGGGTCGCCGAGCAGCAGTACCTGCCGGACGCCCTCGAGGGCACCGAGTACTACACGCCGACCGCCAACGGGTACGAGCGCGAGGTCGGGCCGCGGCTCGAGCGACTCCGGAAGATCACACGCGGGCACTAGTGTCGGTGCTTCTGCGCTCGCCCCGATGCTGCTAGCATTGCCGGGCCTACGTCCTGGTCCTCGAGCACGGCTGCGTCGAGGACAGAGTGCCACTCCGGTGGTACGGGGGCAGAGGTTCGGACTGTAGCCGTCCGATCCCACAGGCTCATCCCTCTGGATCCCGTCGTCGGGGCCACCGGCACTCGCGTGCCCGGCCTCCGGTGAGTATTCAGTTCGAACAGAGAAAAGGACCCTGTGTCTACCAAGTCACGTACCCGCAGCAAGACCCGCCTGTCGCGCGCACTCGGCATCCCGCTGACGCCGAAGGCTGCCCGTTACCTCGAGAAGCGCCCCTACGGGCCCGGTGAGCACGGCCGTACGCGCCGTCGTGCGGACAGCGACTACGCCGTCCGCCTCCGTGAGAAGCAGCGTCTGCGCGCCCAGTACGGCATCCGCGAGAAGCAGCTCCGCATCGTCTTCGAAGAGGCCCGCAAGACGAAGGGCCTGACCGGTGAGAACCTGGTCGAGCTCCTCGAGCAGCGCCTCGACGCCCTCGTGGTCCGTGCCGGCTTCGCCCGCACCACCGCGCAGGCCCGTCAGCTGATCGTGCACCGCCACATCCTGGTCGACGGCAAGCTCGTCGACCGCCCCTCCTTCCGCGTCAAGGAGGGTCAGCTGATCCACGTCAAGGCGAAGTCCGAGTCGATGGAGCCCTTCCAGGTCGCCGCTGCCGGTGGCCACCTGGAAGTCCTCCCGAAGGTCCCGGGCTACCTCGAGGTCGAGATCGAGAAGCTCCAGGCCCGCCTCGTGCGTCGCCCGAAGCGCGCCGAGGTCCCCGTGACCTGTGAAGTGCAGCTCGTCGTCGAGTACTACGCAGCTCGCTGATCCACTGATCACACCCGAACGGCGGGTCGTCCTCTCGAGGGCGACCCGCCGTTCGGCGTTCCGGCACCGGAACACGCCGCCGTCTCGGCGAGGCGCCTCCGGTTGCGCGAGACGCCGCCGATTTCGGCGGCGTCCTGCCGACACGACGGCGTCTCGAGAGGGGCAGTGGACGCGAGCGGGGACGGAGGGGAGGCGCGGGGTGCGCCGTTCGTGCGCCTCCAGGCCTGCCCTGCTCGGTCCGCGAGACGCCGTCGTCTCGGCGAGGCGCCTCCGGTTGCGCGAAACGCCGCCGATTTCGGCGGCGTCCTGCCGACACGACGGCGTGTTGCAGACGGGGACGCGCGGAAGTGCCCGGCGACTAAGCTTGTCCGGGCATGCACCGCCCGGGTGCACAGAGGGAGAGGCACCGTGAAGCAGCTGTTCTTCGTCGCCGTCGGCATCGTCATCGGGTTCGCCGTCGCCCACCGGGTCGCCCAGACCTCCGGTGGCGCCCGGCTCTTCGCCGAGGTGAACGCCAGGACGAAGGCCTTCACGGGTGCCGTCGCGGACGGCTACCGGTCGCGCGAGGCCGAGCTCCGTACCGACGTCTGAGCGCTCCGACCGAGCAGCCACGACCCTCCTCCACCCACGACCTGAACCCAGGAAGCACCATGCAGACCGCAGAGATCCGCCGCCGTTGGCTCCAGTACTTCGGTGACCGCGGCCACACCGTCGTCCCGTCCGCGTCCCTCGTCTCCGACGACCCGTCGCTCCTCTTCACGGTCGCCGGCATGGTGCCGTTCATCCCGTACCTGACCGGTCTCATCCCGGCACCGTTCCCGCGGGCGACGAGCGTGCAGAAGTGCATCCGCACGAACGACATCGAAGAGGTCGGCAAGACCCCTCGCCACGGCACGTTCTTCCAGATGAACGGGAACTTCTCGTTCGGCGACTACTTCAAGGAGCAGGCGATCCAGTTCGCCTGGGAGTTCCTGACCAAGCCGGAGACCGACGGTGGGCTCGGCTTCTCGCCCGACGACCTCTGGGTCACCGTCTACGAAGAGGACGACGAGGCGATCGGCTTCTGGAAGCAGCACTCCTCGCTGCCCGACGAGCGGATCCAGCGTCTCGGCAAGGACACCAACTACTGGTCGACCGGACAGCCCGGACCGGCGGGTCCCTGCTCGGAGATCTTCTTCGACCGTGGCCCCGAGTACGGCATCGACGGCGGCCCGGCGACGGACGACGACCGGTACGTCGAGATCTGGAACCTCGTCTTCATGCAGTACCAGATCGCCGACGTGCGGTCGAAGTACGACTTCGAGATCACGGGCGAGCTGCCGAACAAGAACATCGACACCGGCATGGGGCTCGAGCGCGTCGCCTTCATCAAGCAGGGCGTCGACAACATGTACGAGATCGACCAGGTGCGCCCGGTGCTCGACCGTGCGGCCGAGATCTCCGGCCGGCCCTACGGCGCCGTGCACGAGGACGACGTGCGGATGCGCGTCATCGCCGACCACGTCCGTTCCTCGCTGATGCTCATCGCCGACGGCGTGAGCCCGTCGAACGAGGGCCGCGGGTACATCCTCCGTCGGCTGCTCCGTCGCACCGTCCGCGCGATGCGCCTGCTCGGTGTCGAGGCCCCCACGTTCCCCGAGCTCTTCCCGGCGTCCCGCGACGCCATGCGCGACGCCTACCCCGAGGTGGCGTCCGACTACGACCGGATCTCCCGCATCGCCTACGCGGAAGAGGAGACCTTCCTCCGCACCCTGGCGCAGGGCACGACCATCCTCGACGTCGCCGTCGAGCGTGCGAAGCAGGACGGCGCCCCGTCGATCGGCGGCGACACGGCCTTCCTGCTGCACGACACCTTCGGGTTCCCCATCGACCTGACGATGGAGATGGCCGAGGAAGCCGGCGTCCACGTCGACCGCACGGCGTTCGAGACCCTCATGTCCGAGCAGCGTGCCCGGGCGAAGGCCGACGCGAAGAGCAAGAAGACCGCGATCGCCGACCTGAGCGTGTACAGCGCGTTCCGGGCCAAGGGCGAGACGACGTTCCTCGGCTACGACGCGCTCGAGGCCGAGACGCGCGTGCTCGGCATCATCGTCGGCGGTGTGAGCGTCGACCGCGCGGTCGCTGGTGACATCGCGGAGGTGATCCTCGGCGAGACCTCGCTGTACGCCGAGTCGGGCGGCCAGGACGCCGACCAGGGATCGATCGTCGGCAACGGGTTCGACCTCGAGGTCCTCGACGTCCAGCGACCGGTCTCCGGGCTGTGGAGCCACACCGTCCAGGTCCGCTCCGGCGAGGTCGGCGTCGGTGACGCCGCGAGCACCGTCGTCGACGCGGAGTACCGCCGCGGCGCGACCCAGGCGCACTCCGCCACGCACCTGGTGAACGCGGCGCTCCGCGACATCCTCGGGCCGGAGGCGCTGCAGGCCGGTTCGTACAACAAGTCCGGCTACATGCGCCTCGACTTCTCGTGGTCGCAGCCGGTCTCGCTCGAGACGCGTTCCGAGATCGAAGAGGTCGTGAACACCGCGATCCGCACCGACCTCGAGGTCTCCACGCGCATCCTGCCCATCGACGAGGCGAAGGCCCTCGGGGCGCAGGCCCTGTTCGGTGAGAAGTACGGCGCCGAGGTCCGCATGGTCGACATCGGCGGCCCGTGGTCCCGCGAGCTCTGCGGTGGCACGCACGTCGCGTCGAGCGCGCAGATCGGGCTCGTCAACCTGGTGGGGGAGTCGAGCGTCGGTTCGACGAACCGCCGCGTCGAGGCACTGGTCGGGCTCGAGGGGTTCCGCGACCTCGCCGTCGAGCGCACGATCGTTTCGCAGCTCTCCAGCGCGCTCAAGGCACCCCGTGCCGACCTGCCGGCCCGCGTCCAGAACCTGATGGAGGACCTCCGGTCCGCCCAGAAGAAGCTCGCCGAGTACGAGTCGGCCAACCTGCAGCAGCGCGTGCCGGCCATCGCCCGGAACGCCACGACCGTCGGTGCCACCACCGTGGTCGCCGAGACGGTCGACGGGCTGCAGTCCGGCGACGACCTGCGCTCGCTCGCCACCGGCGTGCGGGGCCAGCTCGGTGACGGCGCGGCCGTCGTCGTGCTCGGGGCGGTCGTCGGTGGCAAGCCGATCGTGATCGTCGCGACCAACGACGCCGCTCGTGCTGCGGGCGTGCAGGCGGGCCCCCTCGCGAAGGAGGCCGCCGGCGTGCTCGGTGGCGGTGGCGGCGGCAAGCCGGACCTGGCGCAGGGCGGCGGGACCGACGCGGCCGCGCTCCCGGCGGCGCTGCGTGCCGTGACCGCACGGCTCGCGGGCTGACCGTGGGCATCCGGTCCGGGCGTCGCCTCGGCGTGGACGTCGGACGCGCTCGGATCGGGGTCGCCGTGTGCGACCGCGACGGCCTGCTGGCGACGCCGGTCGAGACTGTCCGTCGCGACGACTCGAAGGACCTCCGGCGCATCCTCGAGCTCGCGGACGAGTACGACGTGCTCGAGGTCGTCGTCGGGCTGCCCCTGTCGATGTCCGGTGGGGACACCGCTTCGACCGAGGACGCCCGCGTGTTCGCGGCCCGGATCGCGGCGCGTCGGCCGGTGCGCCTGGTCGACGAACGACTGTCGACCGTGACCGCCCAGCGGGGGCTGCACCAGGCCGGCAAGAACACGAAGAAGTCCCGGGCCGTGATCGACCAAGCAGCCGCTGTTATCATTCTGCAACACGCGCTCGACCACGAGCGCAGTGCCGGTGCCCCTCCGGGCACCACGCTTCCCTGACAGGGCTGCCCGGTACCGCGCATGGGTGCTCTCGTCGTCAGCTGCGAGGACGACGGTGCCCAGGTGGAGTTCCCGACCGAGAGACCGAGGACGTTGGCAGACGATCTGGACTGGAACGCGATCATCGCGCCCGGCAACGACGCCGAGCGGCGGAAGGCGACTTCCGACCGCACGACAGGTACCGATGACCGCGACGACGCTGGTCAGGTGACCCCACCGCCGGCGCCTCCGATGTCCCGACGCGCAGCCCGCGCCCTCGAGGCCGAACGAGCCCGCGTCGCAGCGACCGACGAGCCGCCGGTCCCCGAACGGGCCACCGACGCCCCGGCAGCCGCACGCGACGAACGCCCGGCGTCCCCCGCCGACGCGCCGATCGCCACCCGTCCCGAAGACCTGCACCCCGAGGTCGCCGCACTGCTGACCGGCGAGCTGCCGACCGAGCCCGCGGGGACCGCCGCGGGCGGCGGATCCGGGGCCGACGGGACGGACGACGGTGACGTGACCGGCGGCGGTGGCGCCGCGGGAGGCGGCGGCCGCGGGGGACGAGGCGGCGGAGGACGCGCCTCCAGGCCGCCCCGGGAGCCACGGCCGAAGCGCCGACGCGGACCGCTCGTCGCTGGACTCGTCATCGTCGCGGTGGTGCTCGCCGCCGGCGTCGGGGCGTACACGTTCGCCGCACCCAAGATCCAGCAGCTCATCGCGGCAATCAGCGGCGCGCAGGAGCCCGACGACTACACGGGCAACGGCACCTCGAAGGTGACCATCACGATCAAGCAGGGCGACATCGGCGAGAACGTCGCCGCGACGCTGCAGCGCAGCGGCGTCGTCAAGGACTCGAAGGTGTTCTACAAGCTCCTGCTGGCCTCGCCGGACGTGCAGTTCCAGCCCGGTTCGTACGCGCTGAAGAAGCAGATGAGCTCGAAGTCGGCGCTGGCGGCCCTGCAGGACAAGGACAACCGCGTCCAGGCCTCGATCATCATCCCGGAGGGCACGGCACTCGCCGACATCAAGGCCGGGATGGTCTCGAAGGCCGGCCTGACCGAGAAGCAGGTCGACGCGGCCGCGAAGGACCTGTCGGCCTACGACCTGCCGTCCGGCGTCACGACGCTCGAGGGCTGGCTCTTCCCCGCGACCTACCCGATCAACCCGGGCTGGACCGCCGAGCAGTACTTCGGGTCGATGGTCGACACCATGAAGGAGCACCTGGCCGCCGCCGGCGTCAAGGAGGCCGATCAGGAGCGCACCATCGTCTTCGCGTCGCTGGTGCAGAAGGAAGCCGGCCTCGCGGCCGACTACCCCAAGGTCGCGCGGGTGTTCCAGAACCGCCTCGATCAGGGCATGCGCCTGCAGTCCGACGCCACCGTCGCGTACGGCACGGGCAACACGCACACCGTGACGACGACCGACGCCGAACGGGCCGACGAGTCGAACGCGTACAACACGTACGTGCACGAGGGACTGCCGCCGGCACCGATCTCGAACCCCGGGGACATCGCGATCAATGCCGTGACGAACGAGGCCCCGGGCAAGTGGCTGTACTTCGTGACGGTCGACCTCGAGTCGGGCGAGACGGTCTTCTCGGACACCTACGACCAGCACCTGGTGGCGGTCGAGCAGTTCCAGGCCTGGCTGCGGGCACATCCCGACTACCAGTAGTCGGCGACGTCGCACGGATGAACGCTGTGGGAGGATTGCGGCATGCTTCGTTGGTTGACTGCTGGTGAGTCCCACGGACCCGAACTGATCGCCATGCTCGAGGGCCTGCCCGCGGGTGTCCCGGTGTCGTTCGAGTCCATCCGTGCCGATCTCGCGCGCCGTAAGCTCGGCTACGGGCGAGGCTCGCGGATGAAGTTCGAGCAGGACGAGCTGCACGTGTCCGGCGGTGTCCGGCACGGGTACTCGCTCGGCAGCCCCATCGCGATCCGCATCGGCAACACCGAGTGGCCGAAGTGGGTCGAGGTCATGAGCCCCGAGCCAATCGAGTCCACCGAGATGTCCCGCGGGCGGAGCGCGCCGCTCACCCGGCCGCGTCCGGGTCACGCCGACCTGGTCGGCATGCAGAAGTACGGCTTCGACGAAGCGCGCCCGATCCTGGAGCGTGCGAGCGCCCGCGAGACCGCCGCACGCGTGGCGCTCGGTGCCGTCGCGAAGTCGTTCCTGGCCGAACTCGGCATCCGCTCGGTGGCGCACACGCTGCAGGTCGGCACCGTCCGGGTCCCCGACGGCACGGACCTGCCGCTGCCCGACGACGTGGACCGCCTCGACGAGGACCAGCTGCGGTGCTTCGACGCCGAGACCTCCGCACGCATGGTCACCGAGGTCGAGGCTGCGAAGAAGGACGGAGACACCCTGGGGGGCGTCGTCGAGGTGCTGTTCTACGGCGTTCCGCCGGGCCTCGGCTCGCACGTGCACTGGGACCGCCGGCTCGATGCCCGCCTGGCCGCCGCGATCATGGGGATCCAGGCCATCAAGGGGGTCGAGGTCGGTGACGGCTTCGCGACCGCCGGGCGCCGGGGCTCCGCCGCCCACGACGAGCTGTACCGCGAGGACGGCGAGATCTACCGCACGAGCGACCGTGCCGGTGGGACCGAGGGCGGGATGTCCACGGGCACGGTGCTGCGCGTCCGCGCCGGGATGAAGCCGATCGCGACCATCCCGCACGCCCTGCACACGGTGGACGTCGTCTCCGGAGAGGACGCCTCCGCGCACCACCAGCGCTCGGACGTCTGCGCCGTGCCCGCGGCGGGTGTCGTCGCCGAGGCGATGGTGGCCCTGGTGCTCGCCGACGCGGTGCTCGAGAAGTTCGGCGGCGACAACGTCGTCGAGACGAAGCGCAACCTCGACGCCTACCTCGCCGCGATCCCGGAGACCCTGCGGACGCGCCGGACCGAACCGTCGGCGACCTCGACCGACCTGTGAGCACCGACGTCCGACGCGCCGACGCGCCCGTGGTCGTCATCGGCCCGATGGGTGCCGGCAAGTCGAGCGTCGGCAAGCGGGTGGCGAAGACCCTCGGCGTCCCGTTCACGGACACCGACCGGGTCATCGTGCGCGAGCACGGGCCGATCCCCGGGATCTTCGCCGATCGCGGCGAGCCGGCGTTCCGCGCGCTCGAGGCCCAGGCGGTCCGAGCAGCGCTGGCCACCGGCGGCGTGATCGCCGTGGGCGGAGGAGCCGTCACCCACGCGGACACCCGGCAGGCCCTGAGCGGGGCGCGCATCGTCCTGCTCACCGTCTCGCCCGAGGCCGTCGCCGACCGCATCGCCGGGTCCGACCGCCCCCTGCTGGCGAACGGCGGGATGGACGCCTGGCAGACGATCATGGACGAGCGGGCCGCCACCTACGCCGAGCTCGCGCACGTCGTGGTCGACACCTCCCGCCGCCCGATGTCCCGCGTGGTCGACGAGGTCGTCACGTGGCTGCGCAGCGACGCCGGCACCAGCGAGCGCGGCAACGCCGGCACCACCGAGCGCAGCGGCACCACCGCCGCGCCCGGCAGCACGACCAGCAGCACCACCGCCGCGCCCGGCAGCACGACCAGCAGCACCACCAGCACCGAAGGAGCACCGTGACCGAGTCGACCCTGCCCGCCGGGACCACCGAGATCCGGGTCGGCGGTGACGACGGCTACACGGTGGCCGTCGGCACGGACCTGCTCGGCGCCCTGCCCGCGATCCTGGGCCCGCGTGTCGCCAAGGTCCTCATCGTGCACTCGCCGACGCTCGGTGCCCGGGCGAACGAGCTCCGCGCGCTCCTGGTCGAGGCCGGGCTCGAAGCCCTGATCGCCGAGGTCCCCGACGCCGAGGGCGCCAAGCGCGTCGAGGTCGCGGCGTTCTGCTGGCAGATCATGGGGCAGGCCGACTTCACCCGCACCGACGCGGTCATCGGCCTCGGTGGCGGTGCCGTCACCGACCTGGCGGGCTTCGTCGCCGCGACCTGGCTGCGTGGTGTGCCGTACGTGGCGGTCCCGACGAGCGTGCTCGGCATGGTGGACGCCAGCGTCGGCGGCAAGACGGGCATCAACACGAACGAGGGCAAGAACCTGGTCGGCGCGTTCTCCGCCCCCCGCGCCGTCGTCGTCGACCTCGACCTCGCCCGCACGCTGCCGCGCAACGAGATCCTGACCGGATTCGCCGAGATCGTGAAGGCCGGGTTCATCGCCGTGCCGGAGATCCTGGACATCGTCGAGGCCGATGTCGACCGGGTGACCGATCCGACGACGCCGGAGTTCCGCCGGGTCGTCGAGCTCGCCATCGCGCTCAAGGCCGAGGTCGTCTCGGACGACTTCACCGAGCAGGGCCGACGCGAGATCCTGAACTACGGGCACACCCTCGGGCACGCGATCGAACACGCCGAGCGGTACCAGTGGCGCCACGGGGCAGCGGTGTCGGTCGGCATGGTGTTCGCCGCCGAGCTCGCCCGACTCACCGGGCACCTGGACGACGCCACGGTCGACCGGCACCGGGCGATCCTCGAGTCGCTCGACCTGCCGACCTCGTACGGCGTCGGGCGGTGGCAGGGGCTCCTCGCCACCATGCGGCGCGACAAGAAGGCCCGTGCCGGCATGCTGCGGTTCATCATCCTGGACGGCGTCGGTAAGCCCGTCGTGCTCGAGGGCCCCGAGGACCACCTGCTCTTCACCGCCTACCAGGAGGTCGGCGTCTAGCCACCTCGGTCAGCGCAGCACCCGTCGGGTCCGCTCGTGGACCGAGCCCCGCGCCGGGCCCGCGCCGACCTGTGGAAGCCGCGCCGGGCCTCCAGGCCGTGGAGGAGGACAGACGACGCGACGGACCGGACCACCCGCACGCTGCGGACCCAGCACCGGGGAGCAGACTGGCGGGCGTGCCCACCCCACCCCGACTGAGCGACCTCTCCGGCCCGCGCGATGCCGAGACCGGCACCCTGCGCTCCCGTGGTCGACGATTCACCGAACTCCTCTCGATCGCCCGCCGCCACCACCTGGTGCCGTTCCGTCGCCTCGACTTCTCGCACGACCCGGCCACCTCGGAGCTGCGTCGCGACCAGGCCGAGCACCTGCGCCGTGCGCTCGAGGAAGCCGGTGGCGGGTTCGTGAAGATGGGCCAGCTGCTCTCCACCCGCGACGACCTGCTGCCCGAGGAGTGGACCGAGGGACTCGCCCACCTGCAGCGGAACGTCACGGCGGCGCCGGCGGACGAGGTCCGTGCGCTCCTCGAGCAGGAGCTCGGTGCCCCGGTCGACCAGGTCTTCGCGACCTTCGACCAGGTGCCCGTCGCAGCGGCGTCCATCGCGCAGGTGCACCGCGCCCGGCTGCCCGACGGCACCGCGGTCGCCGTCAAGGTGCAGCGGCCGGGGATCGACGCCGCGGTGCGCCGCGACGTCGACATCGCGCTGCGGGTCGTCCGGTTCATGGCCCGGTGGTCGACCGAGGCGCGACAGGTCGGCGTGCAGGACATCGCGGGCCAGTACGCGGACGACCTGATCCGGCAGGTCGACTTCGTCTCGGAGCTCCGGAACCTCACCGCGCTGCGTGCTGCCCAGGCCCGCAGCGCGCGTCCGGACGAGGTCCGGTTCCCGGACCCCTACCCGGACCTGTCCGGACGGCGTGTGCTCGTGATGGAGTTCCTGGAGGGCGACACGCTCAGCGCGATCCGCGCCGAGCGTTCCGAGCGCGACCTCGACGCGCCGATGCGCGCGATCCTCCGCGCCTTCCTGCGCCAGGTCGTCTTCGACGGCCTGTACCACGCGGACCTCCACCCGGGGAACGTCCTGGTGCTGCCCGACGGGCGGCCCGCGTTGATCGACTTCGGATCGGTCGGGAGGCTCGACCCGGGTCTCCGGGACACGGTCCAGGACCTGTTGGCCGCCTACCTGCAGGACGACACGTCGCGGATCGCCGATGCGGTCCTGCGGATGGCACCCGTGCGCGATGCGCACGACGAGCCCGACTTCCGTCGGGACATCGCCCGCTTCGTCGCGGACGAGCTCGGCCCGGGTGCGCGCATCGGTGTCGACACCGTGGACGACGCGGTCGAGGTCTTCGGGCGGTACCGGTTGAAGCCGCCGCCGGACTTCGTCGCCGCGGCTCGCGCCCTGGCCATCTTCGAGGGCACGCTCCGCACGCTCGCACCGTCGTTCGACCTGCTCGAGGAGTCCCGCGGACTCGCCCGGGAGCAGATCACCGACCAGCTCCGGCCCGGCAAGCTCCGGGACCTCGCGGCGAAGGAGCTGCTCGGCGTCGTGTCGGCTGCCCGTCGCCTGCCCCGCCGGGTGGACCGCATCGGCGAGGCGATCGAGACCGGCCGCTTCACGGTGAACATCCGGCTCTTCGCGGACAGCCGCGACCGGCAGCTCGTGTCCGGCATGATCCGACGCATCCTGCTCGTGCTGCTCGGTGCGGGGGCGGGGATCCTGGCGATCGTCTACCTGGCGTTGCCGGCGCGACCGACGGCGGCCCTGTCCACCGGTGTCGCGGGCGGGTTGCTCGGGGGAGCGGCGGTGGTGCTGCTCGGCTGGGCGGCGATCGACGCCTGGCTCGCCCGACGGCGACGCTGACCGCGGCGCGCACCGCTCCGGCCGCCGGGCGGGCGTCCGCTACACTCGTCCGGGGCCGTCCGCGGCCCGAGGACACTTCACAACACGACGAACGGGACACCGACGACTCATGGCCAGTACCACAGACATCAAGAACGGCGCCGTTCTCATCATCGACGGCCAGCTGTGGTCGGTCGTCGAGTTCCAGCACGTCAAGCCGGGCAAGGGCGGCGCGTTCGTCCGCACGAAGCTCAAGAACGTCGTCTCCGGCAAGGTCGTCGACCGCACCTTCAACGCCGGCGCGAAGATCGACACCGCGACCGTCGACCGTCGTGACTACCAGTTCCTCTACGAGGACGGCGACTCCTACGTGTTCATGGACACCGACACGTACGACCAGATCCCGGTCTCCGCGACCGTGGTCGGCGACGCCAAGAACTACCTGCTCGAGTCCGCGATGGTCACCATCGCGATGAACGAGGGCAACCCGCTGTACGTTGAGCTCCCGACGTCGATCGTCACCGAGGTCGAGACCGAGCCCGGCCTGCAGGGCGACCGTTCCTCCGGCGGCACCAAGGACGCGACCATCATCGCGACCGGCCACCGCATCCAGGTCCCGCTGTACCTGGAGAGCGGCACCCTGGTGAAGATCGACACGCGCGACGGCAGCTTCCTCGGCCGCGTCAACTCCTAGGCGCTGACCGTATGAGTGCTCGTTCGAAGGCCCGCAAGCGCGCCCTCGACATGCTGTACGTGGCCGAGGTGCGCGAGCTGCCGATCGCGGACGTGCTCGCCACCGAGACGGTCCGGCACCTGGACCAGCCGGAGCGTGCCTCCAGCTGGGACTACGCCCGCCAGATCGTCACCGGTGTCGACGACGCTCGTCACGAGATCGACTCCGTCATCGTCGACCACGCCCAGGGCTGGTCGATCGCCAGGATGCCGGTCCTCGACCGCTGCATCCTGCGGATGGCCGTGTGGGAGCTCCGGTTCAACCCGGAGGTCCCCGATGCCGTCGCCATCGCCGAGGCGGTCGAGCTCGCGCAGTCGCTGTCCACCGAGGACTCGGCGGGCTTCGTCAACGGCGTGCTCGGGGCCGTCGCCGGCGGTCGCGCACCGTCCGGTCGGACGGTCGCAGGAGACCAGGAGTCCCGGTAGGGTTGACCACGTCAGCATCCTTTAATGCCGTCCAGTGAGGCGGGGAAGGGGGTCGACGTGGGAACCAGAACGGTCCTGCAACAGCCCGACATCACGCGTGCCCTGACACGCATCGCGCACGAGATACTCGAAGCCAACCACGGGGGCTCGGACCTCGTGCTCCTCGGCATCCCGACCCGGGGCGCCGTCCTGGCGGAACGCCTCGGCCGGATCCTGGCCGGCATCGAGCCGGAGTGGTCCTCGGCCGCCGGCGGCATCGGGACGGAGCGTGTCGGCACGCTCGACGTCACCATGCACCGGGACGACCTCGGCCACGGCATCGGTCGCACGCCACACCGGACGGTCATCCCGGCCGGCGGCATCGACGGCAAGGTCGTCGTGCTCGTCGACGACGTGCTCTACTCCGGCCGTACCGTCCGCGCCGCGCTCGACGCGCTGCAGGGCATCGGCCGGCCGCGTGCCGTCCGGCTCGCCGTGCTCGTCGACCGCGGCCACCGCGAGCTGCCGATCCGCGCGGACCACGTGGGCAAGAACCTGCCGACGGCGTCCGACGAGCGGGTCACGCTGCACCTGGCCGAGACCGACGGCGACGACACCGTGTTCATCGAGCAGGGGGTGGCGTGATGCGGCACCTGCTCTCCACCGCCGACCTGTCCCGCGACCAGGCCGTCCACATCCTCGACGTCGCCGAGGAGATGGCCGAGGTGAACACGCGCGAGGTCCGGAAGCTCCCGGCCCTGCGCGGCAAGACCGTGGTGAACCTGTTCTTCGAGGACTCCACGCGCACGCGCATCTCGTTCGAGGCCGCCGCGAAGCGCCTGTCCGCCGACGTCCTGAACTTCGCCGCGAAGGGCTCGAGCGTCTCGAAGGGCGAATCCCTGAAGGACACCGTGCAGACCCTCGGCGCGATGGGCATCGACGGCATCGTGATGCGCCACGGTGCATCGGGTGCCCCGCGGGTGCTCGCCGACGCCGACTGGATCGACGTGCCGGTGGTCAACGCCGGTGACGGGACCCACGAACACCCGACGCAGGCGCTGCTCGACGCCTTCACCATGCGCCGCCGCCTGCACGGTGCCGGTTCGCGCGGCCAGGGCCTCGACGGCGTGCGCGTCCTGATCATCGGCGACGTGCTGCACAGCCGGGTGGCCCGCTCGAACGCCTGGCTGCTCCGCACCCTCGGCGCGAGCGTGACCTTCGCCGCGCCGCCGACGCTGCTGCCCGCCACGACGACGCCGTTCGGCGCCGCGGTGCACCACGACCTCGACACCGCCCTGGCCGAGGACCCGGACGTCGTCATGACGCTCCGCATCCAGCAGGAACGCATGAACGACGCCTTCTTCCCGAACCCGCGCGAGTACACGCGGCACTGGGGCCTGACGGCGGCGCGCTTCGGTCGGCTGTCCGAGCGCACGCTGATCATGCACCCCGGTCCGATGAACCGTGGGCTCGAGATCGCCGGCGTTGCTGCCGACGACCCCCGTTCGACCGTCGTCGAGCAGGTCGAGAACGGCGTCTCGGTCCGGATGGCCGTCCTCTACCTCGCCCTGACGGGCAGTGCCGGCACCGGCACCGACGCGAAGGAGTCCGCCGCATGACTGCACACCTGATCCGTGGCGCGCAGCTGGTCGACGGCTCGCGTGCCGACATCCGAACGGAGGGTGGGCGCATCACCGCGGTCGGGTTCGGTCTCGACGCGGCCGGCGCCACCACCGTGGACGCGGACGGCCTCATCGCCCTACCCGGTCTCGTGGACCTCCACACGCACCTGCGCGAGCCCGGTCACGAGGAGTCCGAGACCGTCCTCACCGGCTCGCGGGCCGCGGCCGCCGGTGGCTTCACCGCCGTGAACGCCATGGCGAACTCGAGCCCGGTCGCCGACACCGCCGGGGTCGTCGAGCAGGTCCAGGCCCTCGGTGACGACGCCGGCTACGTGACGGTCCGCCCGATCGGCGCCGTGTCGCAGGGGCTGCAGGGCACGCACCTGTCCGAGATCGGTGCGATGGCGACCTCCCGTGCGAAGGTCCGGGTGTTCTCGGACGACGGCTCGTGCGTGGCCGACCCGCTGCTCATGCGCCGCGCACTCGAGTACATCAAGGGCTTCGGAGGGGTGCTCGCGCAGCACGCCCAGGAGCCCCGGCTGACCATCGGCGCGCAGATGAACGAGGGCCGACTGTCCTCGGAGCTCGGCCTCGCCGGCTGGCCCGCCGTCGCGGAAGAGGCGATCATCGCCCGCGACGTCCTGCTCGCCGACCACGTCGGAGCACGCCTGCACGTCTGCCACGTCTCGACGGCCGGCAGCGTCGAGGTGATCCGGTGGGCGAAGTCCCGCGGCATCGACGTCACGGCCGAGGTCACGCCGCACCACCTGGTGCTCACCGAGGACCTCATCGCCGGCCGCGACGGTGCCCCCGGGTACGACGCCCGCTACAAGGTGAACCCGCCGCTCCGCGCCCGCGAGGACGTCGAGGCACTCCGCGCGGCCCTGGCCGACGGCACCATCGACATCGTCGCCACCGACCACGCCCCGCACACCGCCGAGGCGAAGTGCTGCGAGTGGCCCGCCGCGGCGAACGGCATGGTCGGCCTCGAATCGGCGCTGAGCGTGGTGCAGTCCGCCGTGGTCGACGACGGCCGGCTCGACTGGGCCGACGTCGCCCGGGTGCTGTCCGAGGCGCCGGCGCGGATCGGCCAGGTCGAGGGGCACGGGCAGCGCATCGCCGAGGGAGCATCCGCCGAGATCACGCTCTACGACCCATCGGCCAGCCGCGAGTTCGCGGTCACCGACCTCGCCGGCCAGTCGCAGAACTCGCCGTACCTCGGCATGACGCTGCCGGGCCGGGTCGTCGCCACCTTCCACCAGGGGTACCCGACCGTGCTCGACGGCCGGGTCGTCGACGCGGACACGATCGCGGCGCACGCCGCGGCGCTCCGGACGGGGGCGCGTGCATGAGCGGCGACGCCCAGCGCTGGCTCCTCGGCGCGGTGATCCTGCTCGCGGTCGCCGCCCTGTTCGTCGCGATGGCGCGCACCTGGCGGACGCGGACCAAGCAGCAGGCGGAAGCCGTGCCTCCGGTCCGCGTGCCGGCCGACCTGGCACCGGCGGTCGGGTCGTGGGACGGGTTCACCGTCGCGACGACCCGTGCCGACCAGCCGTTGGAACGCATCACCGCAGGCGGCCTCGGGTTCCGCGGGCGCGGCGGGGTGACGGTCCACGCGACCGGCGTGGTGATGCGCCTCGCCGGCACCGACGACCGCTGGATCGCGCGCAACGCGGTCCGCGGCGCCGACCGCTCCACGTGGGCGATCGACCGTGTGGTCGAACCCGGGGGACTGGTCCGTCTGCGATGGACGGCGACCGGCGCCGCAGGAGCGACGGACCTGGACACCTACTTCCGGTTCCCGGAGGGCGATGCAGCCGCACTGCACGCCCTGCAGGGACTGACCGAGACCGGGCCGCAGGCGACTGCGGCCGATGCTCCGCGAACCGCGGGCGAAGGGAAGAAAGCATGACACGCGAACGGGCCGTCCTGGTCCTCGAAGACGGCACCCGGTACGACGGCTGGGCCTACGGCGCCCGTGGGCGCACGCTCGGTGAGGTGGTCTTCGCGACCGGCATGACCGGCTACCAGGAGACGCTGACCGACCCCTCCTACGCCGGACAGATCGTGGTGCAGACCGCGCCGCACATCGGCAACACGGGCGTGAACGACGAGGACCCCGAGTCCCGTCGCATCTGGGTCGCCGGGTACGTGGTGCGCGACCCCAGCCGCGTGGTGTCGAACCACCGCGCGAACGCCACGCTCGACGACCACCTGGTGCGCGACGGCATCGTCGGCATCGCCGGCATCGACACCCGGGCGCTCACCCGCCGCATCCGCGACGCCGGTGCCATGAAGGGCGGCGTCTTCAGCGGTGCGGACGCCGCACTGCCGGCCGAGTCGCAGCTGGACGCGGTCGTGTCGCAGGCGACGATGGCCGGCGCGAGCTTCTCGGCGGTCGTGTCCACCCCGGAGACCTACGTCGTGCCGGCCGTCGGCGAGCAGATCGGCACCCTGGCCGTGCTCGACCTCGGCGTGAAGGCCTCGACCACGCGCTACCTCGCGCAGCGCGGGTTCGAGGTGCACGTGGTGCCGCAGGACATCTCCGCCCCGGAGCTGGAAGCCCTCGCACCGGACGCCCTGTTCTACTCGAACGGCCCCGGCGACCCCGCCGCGTCGGATGCGCAGGTGGAACTGCTGCAGGACAGCCTGCGCACCGGCCGGCCGTTCTTCGGCATCTGCTTCGGCAACCAGCTGCTCGGCCGTGCTCTCGGCTTCGGCACCTACAAGCTGCCCTTCGGTCACCGCGGGATCAACCAGCCGGTGCTCGACACGACCACGGGCAAGGTCGAGATCACGAGCCAGAACCACGGCTTCGCGGTCGACGCGCCCCTCGGCGAGGTCCTCGAGTCCCCGGCCGGCTTCGGTCGGGTCGAGGTCTCGCACTACTCGCTGAACGACAACGTGGTCGAGGGCCTCCGCGCGCTCGACGTGCCGGCGTTCAGCGTGCAGTACCACCCCGAGGCCGCCGCCGGACCGCACGACAGCATGTACCTCTTCGACCGGTTCGCGGACATGGTGCGCGAGCGTCGCGACGGGGAGCCGCTCGACGCGGCAACCGCCGACGCCACGACCCCCGCAGCAGACATCACCAAGGAAGCGAACTGATGCCCAAGCGCGCAGACATCAACTCCGTCCTCGTCATCGGTTCCGGCCCGATCGTCATCGGCCAGGCCGCCGAGTTCGACTACTCCGGCACCCAGGCGTGCCGCGTCCTCCGGGCCGAGGGCGTCCGGGTCATCCTGGTCAACCCGAACCCGGCGACGATCATGACCGACCCCGACTTCGCGGACGCGACGTACATCGAGCCGATCACGAACGCCTCGCTCGAGGAGATCATCCGCATCGAGAAGCCGGACGCCGTCCTGCCGACCCTCGGCGGCCAGACGGCCCTGAACGCCGCCATCGCGCTCGACGAGGCCGGCATCCTCACCAAGCACGGCGTCGAGCTCATCGGTGCCAAGGTCGAGGCGATCCAGCGCGGCGAGGATCGCCAGCTCTTCAAGGAGCTCGTGCTCGAGTCCGGTGCCGACGTCGCCCGCAGCCACATCGCGCACACGCTCGAAGAAGCGAAGGAGTTCGCGAAGGACCTCGGGTACCCGCTGGTCGTCCGCCCGTCCTTCACGATGGGCGGCCTCGGCTCGGGCTTCGCCTACAACGAGCAGGAACTCGTCCGCTTCGTCGGCGACGGGCTGCAGTCCAGCCCGACGACCGAGGTCCTGCTCGAGGAGTCCATCCTCGGCTGGAAGGAGTACGAGCTCGAGCTGATGCGCGACAACTACGACAACACCGTCGTCATCTGCTCCATCGAGAACGTCGACCCGGTCGGCGTCCACACCGGTGACTCGATCACGGTCGCCCCCGCGCTGACCCTGACCGACCGCGAGTACCAGAACATGCGGAACATCGGCATCGACATCATCCGTCGCGTCGGTGTCGACACCGGTGGCTGCAACATCCAGTTCGCCGTCGACCCGTCCAACGGCCGCGTCATCGTCATCGAGATGAACCCCCGCGTGTCCCGCTCGTCGGCCCTCGCGTCGAAGGCCACGGGCTTCCCGATCGCCAAGATCGCGGCGAAGCTCGCCATCGGCTACCGGCTCGACGAGATCGAGAACGACATCACGAAGGTCACCCCGGCGAGCTTCGAACCGACGCTCGACTACGTGGTCGTGAAGACCCCGCGGTTCGCGTTCGAGAAGTTCCCGGCCGCCGACGCCACCCTCACCACGACGATGAAGAGCGTCGGCGAGGCGATGGCCATCGGCCGGAACTACGCCACGGCACTGCAGAAGTCGCTGCGCTCGCTCGAGAAGCGCGGGTCGAGCTTCCACTGGGACACCCCGGCGGCCGAGCTCGACAAGGACGCCCTGCTGGCGAAGTCGTCGATCCCGACCGACGGCCGCATCGTCACGGTGCAGCAGGCCCTGGTCGCGGGTGCCACCGCGGACGAGGTCTTCGAGGCCACGAAGATCGACCCCTGGTTCATCGACCAGATCGTGCTCATCAACGAGGTCGCGGACGAGGTCCGGGACGCCGAGTCCCTCGACGCCCACACCCTGCGCTGGGCGAAGGAGCACGGCTTCAGCGACGCCCAGATCGCGAGCCTGCGCAGCACGGACGCGGCACCGGTCTCCGAGCAGCAGGTCCGTGACGAGCGGCACGCCCAGGGCATCCGGCCCGTCTTCAAGACGGTCGACACCTGCGCCGGCGAGTTCCCGGCCCTGACGCCGTACCACTACTCGTCGTACGACGCCGAGACCGAGGTCGTCCCGAGCGACCGCAAGAAGGTCGTCATCCTCGGCTCCGGCCCGAACCGCATCGGGCAGGGCGTCGAGTTCGACTACTCCTGCGTGCACGCGTCCTTCGCGCTGAGCGCCGCCGGGTTCGAGACGATCATGATCAACTGCAACCCCGAGACCGTGTCGACCGACTACGACACCTCGGACCGCCTGTACTTCGAACCGCTGACCGCCGAGGACGTCCTCGAGGTCATCGAGGCCGAGGCGGCGTCCGGCGAACTCGTCGGCGTCGTCGTGCAGCTCGGTGGCCAGACCGCCCTCGGCCTGGCGAAGCCGCTCGAGGCCGCGGGCATCCCGATCCTCGGCACCAGCCCCACCGCGATCGACTCGGCCGAGGAGCGCGGGCAGTTCTCCGCCATCCTCGACGCCGCCGGCCTGCTCGCACCGCGGAACGGCACGGCCCACGACCTGGCGAGCGCGACCACGGTCGCCGAGGAGATCGGGTACCCCGTCCTCGTCCGCCCGTCGTTCGTGCTCGGCGGCCGCGGCATGGAGATCCTCTACGACTCCCCGTCGCTGGCGGACTACTTCGACCGGATGGCCGACCAGGCGATCATCGGCCCGGAGCTCCCGCTGCTGGTCGACCGGTTCCTCGACGACGCCGTGGAGATCGACGTCGACGCGCTCTTCGACGGCGAGCGGCTGTACATCGGCGGCATCATGGAGCACCTCGAAGAGGCCGGCATCCACTCCGGCGACTCGGCCTGCACCCTGCCTCCGGTCGGCCTCGGCCGCGCCGAGATCCAGGGCGTCGTCGACGCGACCGAGAAGATCGCCCGTGGCATCGGCGTGCAGGGCCTGCTCAACGTCCAGTTCGCCATCGGTGCCGGCGTGCTCTACGTCCTCGAGGCGAACCCGCGCGCCAGCCGCACGGTGCCCTTCGTCTCGAAGGCGCTCGGCATCCCGCTGGCCAAGGCCGCGTCCCGCATCATGACGGGCACCACGGTCGCCGAGCTCGTCGCCGAGGGCATGCTGCCCGAGCGTGACGGCGCGTTCGTGCCCGCGCAGTCGCCGGTCGCCGTGAAGGAGGCCGTGCTGCCCTTCCGTCGCTTCCGCACCCGGGAGGGCCAGGTCGTCGACTCGGTGCTCAGCCCCGAGATGCGCTCCACCGGCGAGGTCATGGGCATCGACCGCGACTTCCCGCGGGCGTTCCTGAAGTCGCAGGACGCCGCGTACGGCGGCCTGCAGACCAGCGGCACGGTCTTCGTGAGCGTCGCCGACACCGACAAGCGCGCGATCGTGCTGCCGGTGCACCGCCTGCAGCAGCTCGGCTTCACGATCATCGCGACCGAGGGCACGGCGGAGATCCTCCGCCGCAACGGCATCGAGGTCGGGATCGTCGGCAAGTACAGCCAGGGCGGCGAGAGCGTCGTCGACCTGCTCGCCACGGGCGAGGTCGACATCGTCATCAACACGCCGTCGGGTGCCGCCGGTCGTGCGGACGGGTACGAGATCCGTGCGGCCACGGTCGCGGCGGACAAGCCGCTGTTCACGACGATCGCGCAGATCGGGGCGGCCGTCGCGGCGATCGAGACGATCGGTTCGCCGCTCAACGTCCGCAGCCTGCAGGACTACGCGCTCGAGCGCGCGACCTGGTGACGGCTGCCAGCGTGGGCACGACCCGGTCGGGAGGCCCGGCCTCCTTCGGCGACCGCCTCGCGTCCGCCATGGGCAAGCGTTCACCGCTCTGCGTCGGGATCGACCCCCACGCCGCCACCCTGGCGGCGTGGGGGCTCGCCCGCGACGAGCAGGGCCTGACGGCGTTCGGCGCGACCCTGGTCGACGCGGCCGCCGGCCGCGCGGCGATCGTGAAGCCGCAGGTCGCCTTCTTCGAGGCGGCGGGGGTCGCGGGCTACCGTGCGCTCGACGCGACGATCCGCCGGGCACGCGATGCGGGCCTCCTGGTCGTCGCCGACGTGAAGCGGGGCGACATCGGGACCACCGGTGACGACTACGCGCTCGCGTGGCTCGACCGCGACGGGCCGTTCGCGGCCGACGCGATGACGGTGTCGCCGTACCTCGGGTACGGCTCGCTCCGGGGCACGATCGACGTCGCGCGCCGGAACGGTGCCGGGGTCTTCGTGCTCGCGGCGACGAGCAACCCCGAGGCCCGGGTGCTGCAGACCGCGGTGCTGGCAGAGGGACCACGTACCGGCCGGACGGTCGCGGCCGGTATCGTCTTGGACGTGGCAGACGACAACCGGTCCGTGGGCGATCAAGCCCTCGGCGACGTCGGGCTCGTGCTCGGCGCGACCCTTGACCTCGACGACTTCGGCATCGACGCGGACGCGATCGATACGGCACCGGTCCTCGCACCGGGCTTCGGTGCCCAGGGCGCCCGCATCGAGGACCTCCGTGCGCTGTACGGCGCCCGTGCCGAGCAGGTGCTCGTGAGCGAGTCGCGCGGCCTGCTGACCGACGGTCCGGACGGCGTCGCGGCGCTCGTCGCCGACCGCGCGGACCGCATCCGCACCGCACTGGCGGCGGCAGCGTGACCGACGACCACGAGGGCCTGCCCGCCCACCGGACCCCGCCGGAGGTCGACCGCGTCGCCGCGGCGAAGGCCGCCGTCGCCGCGCGACGCGCCCGGGCCGCGGTGAAGGCCGCGATCGCGTCGGGGGAGCGCTCCGCGCTCGACGTCGCCCGTGCCGCGTGGGACGACTCGCTGGTCGAGACGACCTCGGCGGAACGCTCGCTGCGGGTCCGTGACCTGCTGGTGAGCCTGCCGGGCATCGGCCCCGCGCGTGCGGAAGCGATCATGGGGTCCCTGCGGATCGCACAGTCGAAGCGCCTCGGTGGCCTGGGGACCCGGCAGCGCGCAGCCCTGGCCGACTGGCTCGCCGCACGTGATCGCAAGCGTGGTGCCTCGAAGCTCGTCGTGCTCGCCGGACCCACCGCGGTCGGCAAGGGCACGGTCAGCGCGCACATCCGCGAGCAGTACCCGGACGTCAACCTCAGCGTCTCCGCCACCACCCGGAAGCCGCGCCCCGGCGAGGTCGACGGCGTGCACTACTACTTCGTGGACGACGACGAGTTCGACCGCATGATCCGCGACCGCGAGCTGCTCGAGTGGGCGACCGTCCACAACTCGTACCGCTACGGCACCCCGCGCCCGCCGATCGACCGCGCGCTCGACGCCGGCGAGAAGGTCATGCTCGAGATCGACCTGCAGGGCGCCCGTCAGGTCCGCGACGCCATGCCCGAGGCGGTGCTCGTGTTCCTGCTGCCCCCGACGTGGGAGGAACTGGTGCGCCGGCTCATCGGCCGCGGGACCGAATCCGCGGAGGAACAGGCCCGTCGTCTCGAGACCGCCAAGGTCGAGCTGGCCGCCCAGGACGAGTTCGACGTGCGGATCGTGAACTCCGATGTCGGCACCGCGGCACGTGAGGTCGTAGACTTGTTCTCTGCGCCCTGACGGGTGCACTGACTTCGAGGAGACACCATGGCCAACCCCCAGGGCATCATCGACCCGCCCATCGACGACCTGCTCAGCAAGGTCGAGTCGAAGTACGCGCTCGTCATCTTCGCGTCCAAGCGCGCCCGCCAGATCAACGACTACTACGCCGACCTGCACGAGGGCTCGCTCTTCGACAACGTCGGGCCGCTCGTCGACTCGACGATCGACGACAAGCCGCTGTCCGTCGCGCTCCACGAGATCAACGAGGACAAGCTCACCGTCACCAAGCAGCAGCAGCCCACCGACTGATCCCGGTGACTGCAGCTGCTCTCCGCCTCTTCACGTCCGAGTCGGTGACCGAGGGGCACCCCGACAAGATCTGCGACCAGATCTCGGACAGCATCCTCGACGCACTGCTGACGGTCGACCCGAACGCGCGCGTCGCCGTCGAGACCATGGTCACCACCGGGCTCGTGCACGTCGCAGGCGAGGTCACGACCTCCGGCTACGTCGAGATCCCGAAGCTCGTCCGTGACGTCATCACCGGCATCGGCTACAACTCGTCGGACGTCTCGTTCGACGGCGCCACGTGCGGTGTCGAGGTCTCGATCGGTGCACAGTCGCCGGACATCGCGCAGGGTGTGGACGAGTCGCTCGACTCCCGCACCGGTGCGGTCGACCCGCTCGACCGTCAGGGTGCCGGCGACCAGGGCATCATGTTCGGCTTCGCCACGAATGAGACCCCCGAGTACATGCCGGTGGCGATCTGGCTGGCGCACCGCCTGGCCGAGCGCCTGGCCGCGGTCCGGAAGTCGGGCGAGCTGTCGTTCCTGCGCCCGGACGGCAAGACCCAGGTCACCATCGGGTACGACGGCGTCGTGCCGAAGACCGTCGAGACCGTCGTGCTCTCCACGCAGCACTCGCCGAGCGTCACGCTCGACGAGCTCACCGCCGCGATCACCGAGCACGTGATCCGTCCGGTCCTCGACCTGGTGGACCTCGACTCGTCGCACGTCGACGTCATCGTGAACCCGACCGGTCGCTTCGAGATCGGTGGTCCCCAGGGCGACGCCGGACTCACCGGCCGCAAGGTGATCGTCGACACGTACGGCGGGGCCTCCCGTCACGGTGGTGGCGCGTTCAGCGGCAAGGACCCGTCGAAGGTCGACCGCTCGGCGGCGTACGCGCTGCGCTGGGTCGCCAAGAACGCGGTCGCCGCGGGGCTGGCCGACCGGCTCGAGGTGCAGGTCGCGTACGCCATCGGCCGTGCGAAGCCCGTCGGGCTGTACGTCGAGACCTTCGGCACCGGCCACGTCGACGACGCCACGATCGAGGCGGCCATCCGCCAGGTGTTCGACCTGCGTCCGGCTGCGATCATCCGCGACCTCGACCTGCTCCGACCGATCTACGCGCAGACCGCGACCTACGGCCACTTCGGCCGCGAGCTCCCCGGGTTCACGTGGGAGCAGCTCGACCGTGTCGAGGAACTCCGCGCCGCCGCAGGACTCGTCGCCGCGACCGTCTGAAGCACCGCGTGACCACCGTCGCGCGCGTCGTCCTCGACTCGCCGCTCCCGCAGTTGGACCGTCTGTTCGACTACCGGGTGCCGCCCGAGCTCGAGGACGACTGCGTCGCGGGGGTGCGCGTCAAGGTGCCGCTGCGCACCGGTGCCCGGATGTCCGACGGGTACGTGGTCGAGATCGTCACCGAGGGGGAGTACCCCGGTGAGCTCAGTCAGATCGAGGCGGTCCTGTCCCCGGTGCCCGTGCTGGCCCCGGAGATCTGGACCCTCGCGCGCGCCGTCGCCGACCGGGCGGCGGGCGTCGCCTCCGACGTCCTGCGCCTCGCCGTGCCACCGCGGCAGGTGCGGGCCGAGAAGGCCTGGCTCGTCCGCGACACCACCTGGTCGCCCCCGCCGGTGAGCGCCCCGCCCGTCACCGGCTACGCCGAGGGCGCCCTGGAGGCCGTGGTGACGGAGCACGGTCGCGCCGCGGTCGCCGCCGTGCCCCAGCCCGTGGTGGTGGGTGACGCGGACGAGCCGGTCTGGGTCCCCGGGTGGGCCGCCACGCTCGCCCAGGCCGCCGCGCACACGCTGGCGGCCGAGCGGTCCGCGGTGATCGCCGTGCCGGACTTCCGCGACGTCGTCGACCTCGAGCGTGCCCTGCTCGCCGTGCTGCCGCCGGAACGGGTGGTGCGGTTCGACGCCAAGCAGACGAACGGGCAGCGTGCGAAGGCCCTGCTGCAGGCGCGCACGCACGCGGTGGTGGCGATCGGCAACCGCACGGCGATGTACGCACCGGCGACGGAGCTCGGGCTGATCGCGATGTGGGACGACGGCGACGCCTCGTTCATCGAGCAGCGGGCGCCCTACGTGCACACCCGCGACGTCGCCCTGGTGCGGGCCGCGCAGTCCGGCGCCGCGCTGCTGTTCGTGTCGCACGCGCGCAGCACCGACGTGCAGCGCCTGGTCGAGCTGCACTGGCTGCAGGACGTCGTGCCCCACCGCGTGAAGACCCCGAAGGTCATCCCCACCGTGCAGCAGACCGGGGCCGAGGGGTTCGCCGCACAGGCGCGCATCCCGAGTTCCGCCTGGCGTGCAGCGCGCGAGGCCAGTCAGCACGGCGCCGTCCTGGTGCAGGTCGCCAGCCCTGGCTTCGGCACCGGCCTGGTCTGTGCCGAGTGCGGCGAGCGGGCGCACTGCCGGGTCTGCGGCGGGCCGCTCGGCAGCCCCCACCGTGGCGCCACGCCCCAGTGCCGGTTCTGCGGCGCGCTGGCCGTGGGGTTCCGCTGCCCGACGTGCGGCAACGGCACCGTCAAGCCGGTCGGTCAGGGGGCACAGCGCACCGCAGACGAGCTCGGGCGGGCGTTCCCCGGCACCCGGATCGTCGTCGCCGACGGGTCCCGCCCGCTCGACGAGGTCCCCGCCAAGCCGTCGGTCGTCGTCGCCACCCGTGGGGCCGAGCCGTCGGTGGCCGGGGGCTACGCCTGCGTGTTGCTGCTCGACGGCGAGAAGATGCTCGCCCGCGAGGGGCTCCGCGTGCAGGAGGACGTCCTGCGCTTCTGGACGAACGCGGCGGCGAAGTCGGCCCCCGGCGCCGAGGTGTACCTGGTCGGGATCGGCGGGCGGCTGGCCTCGGCGATGGCCCTCTGGCGACTCGACGGCCCCGCGCACGACGAGCTCACCGACCGCCGCGAACTGCACTTCCCGCCGGCGGTGCGGGTGGCGACGATGACCGGCACCGACGAGGCCGTCACCGCGGCGGTCGAGGCCCTCGGCGACGCGGTCGTCGGTCCGGTGCTCGGCCCGGTTCCCGTCGAGGACGACGCCCTGCCCGGCACGGTCCGGGCGATCGTGCGGTTCCCGTACGCGCACGGGGCCGAGGTCGCGGCGACGCTCAAGGCCGAGGTCATCCGGCGTTCGTCGACCCGGCGGGTGCTCAAGGGCGGCAACCGCCGACGGGCCGCCCCGACGCTGCGGGTGCGGTTGGACGACGCCGAACCGTTCTCCGAGGTCTGACCCGGCCGGGGTGCGTGGGCCCGACCGTGTGGGCCCGACGCAGAACGACACCGTCGACGTCGTCGGACGTCGGCGGTGTCGTTCGCCGTCTGCCGCCGTTGGCGACAGGCTGGTGCGGTTCGGTCAGGCGTTGGCGGGCCGGCGACGCTCGCGCGGCAGCACGACGCCGAGGGCGACCATGCCGATGGCGAGCACGAGGTGCAGCCAGTTGTCCGCGTTGTTCAGCGGGACGAAGTTCGCACCCGAACTGTGGCCGGCGGTGAACAGGCCGTAGATCCACAGCACGAAGTAGACGATCCCGCCGATCACCAGGTACATCCGCGAGCCGGAGGCGCGGTTGGCGGCGAGCAGGCCGACGACGCCGAACAGCAGGTGCACGATGTTGTGCAGCACCGACACCTGGAAGATGCCGAGCAGCATGCCCATCGACTCGTGTCCGGCCCCGGCCAGGTCACCGGTCGTGATGCCGGGGATGAACCCGGCGATCCCGACGAGCAGGAACACGATGCCGACAACGAGGGCGGCCTTCTGGACGGACGAACCGGCGTAGCGGTTGGTGGCGGTGGTGACGTCGCTCATGGTGTCTCCTGATCTCAGCGCGGTTGCGCCGGGTTGGTGGGCACGCCGTTGCACTCAGCGCGGTTGCGCGGGGTTGGTGGGCACGCCGTGGGAGGGCGGGTTGATCGTCGGACCGGCGGTCGCCGGCGTGACGTCCGCGGGCGCGGAGGCCCCCGCAGACGTCTCGGGGAGGTGTTCCGGCACGGAACCGGTCGGCTCTGCACCGCCGTCCAGGGCCTCGATCCGGTGGCGGATCCGTTCCAGCACCGGCAAGCGTGCGCCGTGGGCGTCCTCGTGGTCGAGCAGCACCTGGAGCTGCTCGCGGTCGAGGGCCGTCAGGTGCTCCGCAAGGTTGCCGAGCGGGACGTGGTCGAAGTCCGGGATGGGCAGGTCTCGGTCGGTCATGGTGCTCCTTCCGTCGATGCAGCAAGAACGTACGCAGCCCACGCTCTGCTGGCGCACAGGCAGTGCTGAGCACCGCGTGCTCCGGACAGGCGGTCGGGGTCGAGTGGGCCGTCGGCGTGGGAGGATCGAACCCATGCGTCTCGTCGTCGCCGGCAGCCCCGCTGCGGCCGTCCCCACCCTCCGCGCTCTGGCGGCGTCCGACCACGAGATCGTCGCGGTGCTCACGCGGCCGGCCACCCCGCAGGGCCGCAAGCGTGTCCTCACCCCGACCCCGGTGGCCGTCGTCGCCGCGGAGCTCGGACTGCCGGTCATCGAGGCCTCGCGCGTCGACGACGCCGTCACGGCGCAGATCGCCGACCTCGACGTCGACCTCGGCGTGATCGTCGCCTACGGCGCACTGCTCCGCCGCCCGGCCCTCGACGCCCCGCGGCACGGGTGGATCAACCTGCACTTCTCCGACCTGCCGGCGTACCGCGGCGCGGCTCCCGTGCAGCGTGCGGTGATGGCCGGCGACACCCGGACCGCCGCGACGGTCTTCCAGCTGGTCGAGGCGCTCGACGCCGGCCCGGTCTACGCCGCGCGGCCCTTCGAGATCGACCCCGAGGCGACCTCGGGCGAGGTCCTCGCCGCGATGGCCGAGGTCGGCGCCGACGCGGTGGTGGACGTCGTGGACGGCATCGCCACCGGCACCGCCGTCGCGACCGAGCAGTCGGGCGAGCCCACCCTCGCCCCGAAGCTCACGATCGACGACGGCCGCACCGACTTCGCCGCGCCCGCCGTCTCCGTGCACGCGCGGCTGCGCGGGGTCACGCCCGAGCCCGGCGCCTACGCGCACCTGGGCGAGACCCGCGTGAAGCTGCTCCGCAGCACGCTCCAGCCAGGAGGCACGCAGGGCCCCGCCCCGTCGCTCGCGCCCGGTGCGCTCGCACTCCACGGCGGTCGGCTGCTGGTCGGGACCGCCGACACCCCGCTCGTGCTGCTCGAGGTGCAGCCGGCGGGCAAGAAGGCGATGGACGCCGCCGCCTGGGCCCGCGGCCTCGGCGAACTGGACGGGAAGGTCCTCGCATGAGCCCCCAGACGAAGCCCCAGGGTGCCCGCCGCGGCCCGCGTCCGGCCAGTGCCCGCCGCGTGGCGTTCGACGTGCTCCGCGCCGTGCAGGTCGACGACGCCTACGCGAACCTGCTGCTGCCGACGCGCATCCGCCGCGCCGGTCTCACCGCCCGCGACGCCGGGTTCGCGACCGAGCTCACCTACGGGTCGATCCGGATGCTGGGCCGGTACGACGTGATCATCGCGCTCGCGTCCGGTCGCCGGGCTGAGAACATCGAGGCGGACGTCCTCGACGTGATGCGCCTGGGCGCGCACCAGCTGCTCGCCATGCGTACGCCGACGCACGCCGCCGTCGACGCCACGGTCGAGCTCGCCCGTGAGGTCGGTGCCCGCCGCGCCACCGGGTTCGTGAACGCGGTGATGCGCAAGATCGCCGCCCGCACCGATGCGGAATGGGACGCCCTGATCACCGAGGGCCGCGCCGGAGACGCCCTGCTCGCCACACGGTGGTCGCACCCGGTCTGGGTCGTCTCGGCGCTCCGCGACGCCCTGGCCGCCGAACGCTCGCGCGACGAGCTCGCTGCCCTGCTCGCCGCCGACAACGCTGCGCCCCGGGTGCAGCTCGCGGCCCTGCCCGGACTCGCCACCGACGAGGACATCGCCACCGCGACCGCCCGCACCGCGCCGGACGACGACACCGACGCCGCATTCGCCGACGCGACCGGTGCGGACGACGTGCCCGCTGCCCTGGTGCCGGCCGACGACGAACCGGAGGCCGACGGCGCGACCGGCACCGTGCCTCCCGTCCGGTCCGGCGAGCCCGTCCTGCAGGCGGATGCCGCGCCGGTGTCGCCCGTCGGCATCCGCGGCATCAGCGGCGACCCCGCGCGCGTGCCCGGCGTCGCCGCCGGACGCCTGCGCGTGCAGGACGAGGGGTCGCAGCTCGCCGCGCTGTCGCTGAGCCGCTCGTCGGCCGTGCGTTCGGGGGAGCGGTGGCTCGACATGTGCGCCGGACCCGGCGGCAAGGCCGCGCTCCTCGCCGCCGAGGCGCAGCAGGGCGGGGCGACCCTGGTCGCCAACGAACTCGTGCCCGCCCGGGCCGGACTCGTGCGGAACGCCCTCGGCGTGTTCGGGGACCACGTGCGGGTCGTCGAGGGCGACGCCCGTCGGTACGGCCGGGACGGCACCGGGATGACCTTCGACCGCATCCTGCTCGACGCCCCGTGCACCGGGCTCGGCGCGCTGCGTCGCCGGCCGGAGGCACGCTGGCGGAAGCTCCCCGAGGACGTCGAGGAACTCGCTGCCCTGCAGACCGAACTGCTCGACGCCGCCGTCCGGGTGCTCGCACCGGGCGGGACCCTGGCGTACGTGACGTGCTCGCCGCACCTGGCCGAGACCCTCGGGCAGGTCGACGCCCTGATGGGGCGGCACGGTGACCGGCTCGAGCAACTCGACACCGCCACGATCGTCCGGGGAGTCGCCGCACGCGACCCCGAGATCGCGGACGGTGCCACGGTGCAGCTGTGGCCGCACCGCATCGGGACGGACGCGATGTTCATCGCGCTGTTCCGTCGCGTCGACTGAGGCCCCGGCCCACGGCACGCCGGTAGGCTTGCCCGGTGACGATCCGCATCTCGCCGAGCATCCTGTCCGCCGACTTCGCGAACCTCGAGCGCGAACTCCAGCGCATCGAGACCGCCGACCTGGTGCACGTCGACGTGATGGACAACCACTTCGTCCCGAACCTGACGCTCGGGCTGCCGATCGTGCAGCGCCTGCAGCAGGTGTCGCCGGTGCCGCTCGACGTCCACCTGATGGTCACCGACGCCGACTGCAACGCGCCGAAGTACGCGGAGACGGGCGCGTCGAGCGTCACGTTCCACTTCGAGGCAGCCGACGACCCGGTGGCGACCGCCGCGGCGATCCGGTCGAACGGTGCCCGCGCGGCGATCGCCGTGAAGCCCGGCACCCCGATCACGCAGGTGCTGCACCACCTCGACGCCTACGACATGATCCTGCTGATGACGGTCGAGCCCGGGTTCGGCGGCCAGTCCTTCATGCCGTCCGTGATGCCGAAGCTCGCCGACGCCCGGGCCGCCGTCGACGCGTCCGGGCTCGACGTCTGGCTCGAGGTGGACGGCGGGATCGCGGTCGACACCGTGCCCGAGGCCGTCCGGAGCGGTGCCGACACCCTGGTGGCGGGCTCCGCGGTGTACGGCGGCGAACCCGCCGCGCGCATCGCGGACCTGCGCGAGGCCGCCGCTCGGGCGCGCTCGTGACCGGGGGAGCGCCGGAGCGCACCGGCGTCACCGAGGCGACCACTGCCTCCCGTCCGGACGGTGCGTCGGCAGCGTCAGCGGAGACCGGTAGCCTGGACCCCGTGAAGACGTTCGACGACCTGTTCCAGGAGCTCACCGAGAAGGCGCGTACGCGCCCCGAGGGCTCCGGCACCGTCGCCGAACTGGACGCCGGCGTGCACCAGATCGGCAAGAAGATCGTGGAAGAAGCCGCCGAGGTCTGGATGGCGGCCGAGTACGAGGGCGACGAGCGCACCTCGGAGGAGATCTCGCAGCTGATCTACCACCTCCAGGTCCTCATGGTCGCCAAGGGGCTCACCCCGGCGGACGTCTGGCGACATCTCTGATCCGCTGATCAGCCGCCGAGACCCATCCACCAGAAAGCAGACCCCTGATGCTCCGCGTCGCCGTGCCCAACAAGGGCTCACTGTCCGAGACCGCGTCCGACATGCTGCGGGAGGCCGGGTACGCCGGCCGCCGCGACCCGAAGGCGCTGCACCTGCTCGACGAGCGCAACGGCGTCGAGTTCTTCTTCCTCCGCCCGCGGGACATCGCCACGTACGTGGGGTCCGGCGCGCTCGACGTAGGCATCACCGGACGTGACCTGCTGCTCGACTCCGGGTCCGAGGCGCACGAGGTCGACGCGCTCGGCTTCGCCGACTCCACGTTCCGGTTCGCCGGGACGCCCGGTCGGTTCGCCTCGCTGCAGGACCTCGACGGCGTCCGCGTGGCCACGAGCTACCCCGGCCTGGTCGGAGCGTTCCTCGCCGAGCACGGGGTCACGTCGACGCTCGTGAAGCTCGACGGCGCGGTCGAGAGCGCCGTGCGGCTCGGGGTCGCCGACGCCGTGGCCGACGTCGTGTCGACCGGCAGCACGCTCCGGCAGGCGGGGCTCGAGATCTTCGGTCCGGTGATCCTCGAGTCGACCGCGGTGCTCGTCTCCACCGACGAGACCATCCCCGGCATCGACGTGCTGCGCCGGCGGCTGCAGGGCGTGCTCGTCGCCCGTGGCTACGTGATGCTCGACTACGACGTCCCCACGGCCCTGCTCGAGCAGGCGACCGCGGTGGCCTCCGGCATCGAGTCGCCCACGGTGTCGCCGCTGCACGACCGCGACTGGGCTGCCGTCCGCGTGATGATCCCGCGCGACGACGCCAACCTCATCATGGACGCGCTCTACGACCTCGGCGCCCGGGCGATCCTCGTCAGCCCGATCCACGCCGCACGCCTGTGACCGCCGGCGGCGTGTCGGTGCGGGTCATCCCGTGCCTCGACGTCAAGGGCGGCCGCGTCGTCAAGGGCGTCAACTTCCTGGACCTCCAGGACGCCGGTGACCCGGTCGAGCTGGCGGCGCGGTACTACGAGCAGGGTGCCGACGAGCTGACCTTCCTGGACGTCGGTGCCACGGTCGAGAATCGCGCGACGATGTACGACACCGTGACCCGGACGGCTGAGCAGGTCTTCATCCCGCTCACCGTCGGCGGCGGGGTGCGCGGCGTCGACGACGTCTCGCGGCTGCAGCAGTGCGGCGCGGACAAGATCGGCGTGAACAGCGCCGCCATCGCTCGGCATGCGCTCATCGGCGAGATCGCCGACCGGTTCGGTGCCCAGGCCGTCGTGCTGTCGCTCGACGTCAAGCGCTCCGACCGGATGCCCTCGGGCTTCGTGGTCACCACCCACGGCGGGCGAACCGAGTCCGACCTCGACGCCATCGCGTGGGCACGCGAGGCCGTCGAGCGCGGCGCGGGGGAACTGCTGGTCAACTCCATCGACGCCGACGGCACGAAGAACGGGTTCGACCTCGAACTCGTGGCCGCGGTGCGCGCGGTCTCGTCCGTCCCGGTGATCGCCTCGGGAGGCGCGGGTCGGGTCGAGCACTTCGCCCCGGCCGTCGACGTGGGTGCGGATGCAGTCCTCGCCGCCAGCGTCTTCCACCGTGGCGAGATGACCGTGGGGGACGTCAAGGCCGCGCTCCGCGCGACCGGCCACGCCGTCCGCTGATCCGCCGCCGTAGGCTAGGAGTCTCATGACCGACAGCACCAGCACCGACACCGAGGCGGTCCTCGACCGCACACGCTTCGGTGCGGACGGCCTGCTCCCCGCCATCGTGCAGGAGGAATCGTCGAAGGACGTCCTCATGCTCGGCTACATGGACCGGGAAGCCCTCCGCCGCACCCTCACCGAAGGCCGTGTGACCTTCTGGTCGCGGTCGCGGAACGAGTACTGGCGGAAGGGCGACACGTCGGGACACGCCCAGTACGTCCGGGGCGCTGCGCTGGACTGCGACGACGACACGCTCCTCGTCACGGTGCAGCAGGTCGGGGCGGCGTGCCACACCGGGGCGCACCGGTGCTTCGACGTCGACCCGCTCGCGCCCGTGACCGCGTCCGCCCCGGCGGACACGGCCGGGGAGCCGACGCGATGACCACCGCGACGATCTCCGACACCCCGCACACGACCTCCCGACCGGAGTTCGACGGCCTGCTCGGCGACCACCGGGTCCTGCCGGTCGTCCGCGCGCTGTACGGCGACAGCGAGACGCCGGTCGGCGTCTACCGCAAGCTCGCCGACGGCCGCCCCGGGTCCTTCCTGCTCGAGTCCGCCGGCCAGGGCGGCCTGTGGTCCCGCTGGTCGTTCGTCGGCGTGCGGAGCTTCGGCGTCCTGACGCAGGACGGCGACCGCGCGGCCTGGATCGACACCGGCATCGACGCCGAGCGCGCCGTCGGGTCGCTCAAGGGCGCCCCCCTCGAGGTCCTCGCACGGTTGCACGCGCGCTGGGCCACGCCGCGGGTGCCCGGCTCGCCGCCGCTCGTCGGCGGCACCGTCGGCTTCATCGGGTGGGAGGCCGTGCGGCAGCTCGAGTACCTGCCGAACGTGCCCCCGGCCGACTTCGACGTCCCCGGACAGGCCCTGTCCTTCGTGTCCGAACTCGCCGCGCTCGACCACCGCACCGGTCTCGTGCTGCTCGTCGCGAGCGTGCTGAACGACGGCACCGACGACGCGGACACCCTCTGGGCGGACGCGCAGCAGCGCCTCGACCGCATGCAGGGCGACCTGGTGCAACCGAGCGTCGCGACCGTCGCCGAAGCGTTCGAGATCGCCGAGCCGACCCCGACCCACCGCACGAGCCCGGCCGACTACATGGCGGCCGTCGAGCGCTCGAAGGGCTTCATCCGCGACGGCGACGTGTTCCAGGTCGTCATCTCGCAGCGGTTCGACCACGAGGTCACGGCCGACCCGCTCGACGTCTACCGGGTCCTCCGGACGCTGAACCCGAGTCCGTACATGTACTTCCTCGCCCTCGCGGACACCGCCGACGAGCGGTTCTGGATCGTCGGCGCCTCACCGGAGGCCCTGGTCAAGGTGCAGGGCGACCGCGCGATCACACACCCGATCGCCGGGTCCCGCCCGCGCGGTGCGACCCCGGAAGAGGACGTCCGCCTCGGCGAGGACCTGCTCGGCGACCCGAAGGAGCGCGCCGAGCACCTGATGCTCGTCGACCTCGCCCGCAACGACCTGCAGAAGGTGTGCGAGCCGGGCACCGTCAGCGTCACCGAGTTCATGACCGTCGAGCGGTTCAGCCACATCATGCACCTGGTGTCGAGCGTCGAGGGGCGGGTGCGTCCCGACGCTTCGGCGATCGACGTGTTCCGGGCGACGTTCCCGGCAGGCACGCTCTCGGGCGCGCCGAAGCCGCGTGCGCTCGAGATCATCGACGAGCTCGAGCCGGCGAAGCGCGGTGCGTACGCCGGCGTCGTCGGGTACTTCGACTTCGCCGGGGACGCCGACCTGGCGATCGCGATCCGGACCGCCCTGATCAAGGACGGCGTCGCCCGCGTGCAGGCCGGCGCCGGACTCGTGGCGGACTCGGACCCGGAGACCGAGCACGTCGAGGCGGTCAACAAGGCCGCCGCGCCGCTACGTGCCGTCGCCACGGCCAACCGGATGCGCGAGGTCCGCTCGTGAGGCGCTCGCGTCCGATCGTCGTGGTCGCCGGGCTCCTGGTCGCCGGCGTCATCATGCTCGCCTGGACCCAGACCTGGTTCACCGTGCGCCTGCACGCGGGTGCCGCCGTCACCTCGACTGTCTCGGCCGACGGGGCGGCGGTCGTGCCGCAGTACACCGCGCTGGCGATCGCCAGCCTCGCACTCTTCCTGGCGATGACCATCGCCGGACGGGTGTTGCGCATCGTGCTCGCCGCCGTCGAGATCCTGCTCGGCCTCGGCGTGGTCGTCAGCGGGATCACCGCACTCGGTGACCCGATCGCCGCTGCACGCGGTGCCGTCGGCGAGGTCGCCGGGGTCAGCGACCTCGGCGCCGTCCGCGGTGTCGTGTCGAGCGTCTCCGTGAGCCCGTGGCCCGCCGTCGGGATCGCGGGCGGCGTGCTGGCCGTGCTGCTCGGCGTGGTCGTCATCGTGGTCCAGCGCGCCTGGCCCGGCCCGAGCCGGAAGTACGGTGCCGCGACCGCCGGAGCCGCCGCGGCGGCACGCGCAGCAGCACCTGTCCAGCGCGACGCGGTCGTCGACTGGGACGACCTGAGCGCGGGCGTGGACCCGACCACCGCCGACGGCGCGGGCGCGGGGGCGCCGACTGACGACACGGTAGGATCGACAGGGCGTCGCTCGACCGACGACGCCGGAGCAGAACGAGGAGCACCGTGAGCAACACTGAGCCCGCAGAACTCGGCGAAGGCCACTCGCCGGCCGCCTGGACCGCCGTCGTGATCATGCTGATCGGATTCGCGGCAGGCACGCTGTTCTTCTGGTTCGACCAGCCGTGGGGCGTCTGGGCCTCCGCTGGCGTCGTCCTCATCGGACTCATCGTCGGTGGCGTGATGAAGAAGGCCGGCTACGGCGTCGACGGTCCGAAGTTCGTCCCCAAGCACCACGGCGAGTAGGGGTCTCCCGATGCCGAACGTGCTCGAGACCCTCGTCGCGGGCGCGCTCGAGGACGCCGCCGCCCGTCGTGTCGACCGTCCGTACTCGGACGTCGAACGCGACCTCGACCGGGTGGCGTCGCCGCTCGACGCCCTCGAGTTCCTCAGCCCGGGCGACCGGGTCAAGATCATCGCCGAGGTCAAGCGCGCCAGCCCGTCCCGCGGGTCGATGGCCGCGATCGCCGACCCGGCCGCCCTCGCCGCCGACTACGAGCGTGGCGGGGCCTCGACGATCAGCGTCCTGACCGAGGGCCGCAAGTTCCTCGGCAGCCTGGCCGACCTCGAAGCCGTGAAGGCCCGTGTCGGGGTCCCCGTGCTCCGCAAGGACTTCATCGCCGACCCGTACCAGGTGATCGAGGCCCGGGCGTCCGGCGCCGACGTCGTGCTGCTCATCGTGGCGGCGCTCGAGCAGGCCCGCCTGGTCGAACTGCACACCCTGGCCGAAGAACTCGGGATGCGCGTGCTGGTCGAGGCGCACTCCGGCGACGAGGTCACGCGTGGCCTCGACGCCGGTGCCCGCATCCTCGGCGTCAACGCCCGTGACCTCACCGACTTCTCGCTCGACCGCGACCTGTTCGGGTCGCTCGCCGACCGCATCCCCACCGGGGTCGTGCGGGTCGCCGAGTCCGCGGTCTCCGGTCCGGCCGACGTCGCCCACTACCGTGCAGCGGGCGCCGACGTCGTGCTGGTCGGTGAAGCGCTCGTGACGGGTGACGACTCCGCCGCGACCCTGGCGTCGTTCGTCGACGCCGCCGACCAGGCCTGACCGGGCGATCAGACCGTCGAATCGCGGCCTGATCCGCCCACGGGGCCGCCGAATCTCGGCCTGACCCCGCACACGCATCGAGGCCGCCGACCGCGGCCGCACGTTCCACCCGTCCGACGCGGCCGACCGGCCGCGTCGGACTCGTCCCGGGAGACACATCGTGACCTCACTCCGCGACCTGCACGGCCCCTACTTCGGCGACTTCGGCGGGCGCTTCGTTCCCGAGTCCCTCGTCCTCGCGCTCGACGAGCTCGAGGCCGCCTTCCGCCAGGCCTGGGCGGACCCGGCGTTCCGTGCGGAGCTCGACGAGCTGCAGCGCGAATACACCGGGCGCCCCTCGATCATCACCGAGGTGCCGCGGTTCGCGAAGCACGCCGGTGGTGCCCGGGTCATCCTGAAGCGCGAGGACCTGAACCACACCGGGTCCCACAAGATCAACAACGTCCTCGGCCAGGCCCTCGTCGCCCGTCGGCTCGGCAAGACCCGCCTGATCGCCGAGACCGGAGCCGGCCAGCACGGCGTCGCCACCGCGACCGCTGCCGCACTGTTCGGCATGGAGTGCGTCGTCTACATGGGCGCCGTCGACACCGAGCGACAGGCCCTCAACGTCGCCCGGATGCGCCTGCTGGGCGCCGAGGTGATCCCCGTCGAGACCGGTTCGCGCACCCTGAAGGACGCCATCAACGACGCCCTGCGCGATTGGGTCGCCAACGTCGAGTCGACGCACTACCTGCTCGGCACGGTCGCCGGTCCGCACCCGTTCCCCGAGATGGTGCGCGAGTTCCACAAGGTCATCGGCGAAGAAGCGCGCCAGCAGGTCCTCGACCGCGTCGGGCGCCTGCCGGACGCCGTCGCGGCCTGCGTCGGCGGCGGTTCGAACGCGATGGGCATCTTCGAGGCGTTCCTCGACGACGAGTCCGTCGCCCTGCACGGCTTCGAGGCCGGCGGAGACGGCGTCGAGACCGGTCGGCACGCGGCGAGCATCACGCTCGGTCGCGAGGGCGTGCTGCAGGGTGCGAAGTCGTACCTGATGCAGGACGAGGACGGCCAGACGATCGAGAGCCACAGCATCTCCGCCGGACTCGACTACCCGAGCGTCGGACCGGAGCACGCGTACCTGGCGTCGATCGGCCGCGCGAAGTACCAGCCGATCACCGACACCGAGGCGATGGAGGCGTTCCGTCTGCTGAGCCAGACCGAGGGCATCATCCCGGCGATCGAGTCGTCGCACGCCCTCGCCGGTGCCATGAAGCTCGGCAAGGAGCTCGGCCCCGAGGGCGTCGTGCTCGTGAACCTGTCCGGCCGGGGTGACAAGGACGTCGCGTCCGCCAGTCGCTACTTCGGCATCCTCGACGAGAACGCGGTGCAGCTGTGACCACGAACCGGACCGTCGCCACGACGATCGACACCGCCAACGCCGAGCGCGCCGGAGCCGTCGTCGGCTACCTGCCCGCCGGGTACCCGGACCTGCAGACGAGCGTCGACGCCGCCGTCGCCCTCGCCGAGAACGGCGTGGACGTCATCGAGTTCGGCCTGCCGTACTCCGACCCGGTGATGGACGGCCCCGTGATCCAGCGGGCGGCTGAGGAGAGCCTGGCGAACGGCTTCCGGGTCGCACAGGTCTTCGACGCCGTGCAGCAGATCACCGAGCGGGCCGACGTGCCGGTGCTCGTCATGACCTACTGGAACCCGGTGCTGCGCTACGGCGTGGACCGTTTCGCAGACGACCTCGTCGCCGCCGGTGCCGCCGGCCTGATCACGCCCGACCTCATCCCCGACGAGGCCTCCGCGTGGACCGAGGCCTCCGAGCGGACCGGGCTTGACCGGGTCTTCCTCGCCGCACCGTCCTCGTCCGACGAGCGCATGCGCCAGGCGGTCCAGGCCAGCCGTGGGTTCGTCTACGCGGTGTCGACGATGGGTGTGACCGGTGCACGGGCCGGGGTCGACGTCGCCGCTCGCACGGTGGTGTCGCGCCTGCGCGACGCCGGGGTCGAGCGCACCTGCGTCGGCCTCGGGATCTCGACGGCCGAGCAGGTCGGCGAGGTGCTCGAGTACGCGGACGGTGCCATCGTCGGGTCCGCGTTCGTCCGCGCGCTGGCCGACCTCGGTGTGCAGGGTGTGGCCGACCGTGCCGCCGACCTCTCCACCGGCGCCCGCCGCCGCTAGTCCAGTTCCTGTCGGGCCCGCGACCCGCGCTACAGTGAGCGAGGCCGACGCCACGTCGACCGCGCCCCGTCAGTTCCGAAAGGCGACAGCACCTCCATGCCCCTCCTGAGCATCCCGAGCCCGAGCACCGCCTGGCAGTACTTCGACCTGACCGCCTGGCTGCGCGACGCGTTCGGCTGGTCGCTGCCCCTCGACTTCCGCATCCACGCGTACGCGATCTGCATCCTGATCGGGATCGTGGCCGCGGTCGTCCTGGCGAACCGCCGACTCAACGCCCGCGGCGTCGAGCGCTGGATCATCATCGACATCGCGATCTGGGCCGTGCCCGCCGGCATCATCGGCGGTCGCCTCTTCCACGTGTTCACCCACGTGTCCGACTACTTCGGCCCCGGCATCGACCCGCTGTCCTTCCTCTACATCTGGGAGGGCGGGCTCGCCATCTTCGGCGCGTTGATCCTGGGCTCCGTCGGTGCGTGGATCGGGTGCCGCCAGGTCGGCCTCCGGTTCTCGTCGTTCATCGACGCCGTCGTGCCGGGCGTCCTGCTCGCGCAGGCATTCGGTCGCCTGGGCAACTACTTCAACCAGGAGCTCTTCGGCATGCCGACGAGCCTGCCCTGGGGCCTCGAGATCGACTCGAGCAACGCCGCGTTCCCGAAGGGCCTGCCCGAGGGCACGCTGTTCCACCCGACGTTCCTGTACGAGATCATCTGGAACGTGCTCGGCGTCATCGTCATCCTGTTCCTGGCACGCAGGTTCACGCTGCAGTGGGGCAAGGTCCTCGGCCTGTACCTGATCTGGTACGGCGCCGGACGTTCGGTGCTCGAGTCCATCCGCGTCGACACGAGCGAGACCTTCTTCGGCGTGCGCACCAACGTGTGGGTGGCTCTCGCGGCGGTCATCATCGGCATCCTGATCTTCGTGGTGCAGAGCCGACGGCACACGGGCAAGGAGCCGAGCCCGTACCTGCCGGGTCGCGGGCCCCGTCCGAGCTCCGTTGTAGACTCGGACGACACCTTCTCGGAGCACGACGACGACGCGGCAGACGGCGTCACGAGCGACGATCCGGTCACGACCGCTCGCTGACCCCAGTGGTGGGAGCACCCGCTCCCGACGACCACAGGTCACGTGCAGCACCACCAGCAGCAGCAGCACCAGACGGTCCCCGCCACAAGCGGGGCCGAGCAACCTCGCCGGCCGGCAGGACAACGCACCGCCGGCGGGCACGGGCACCAGTCCCGCCCGCTCGGGCGGAACGCACCACCGGGCCACCGCTGTCCCTGTTCCACTTCCTCGTGAGGACGGTTCCCCATGGCGCTCCAGCCAACTCAGCCCTCGGCACCGACGAGCCTCGTGCCGCCGCACCGCCGCTTCTCCGCGATCCCGGACGCCACCGGCATGTACGACCCGGCGAACGAGAAGGACGCATGCGGGCTCGCGATGGTCGCGACCCTGCGCGGCACGCCCGGACACGACATCGTCGACGCGGCGCTCGGTGCGCTCCGGAACCTCGAGCACCGCGGTGCCGTGGGCTCCGACGCGGGCACCGGTGACGGCGCGGGCATCCTGTGCCAGGTGCCCGACGAGTTCCTGCGGGCCGTCGTGCCCTTCGAGCTGCCGGCAGCGGGGGAGTACGCCGTCGGCACCGCCTACCTGCCCCTGGACGACGACGCCCGCCACGCGGTGAAGGGCGCCGTCGAGCGGCTCGCCCGCGAAGAGGGCCTGAAGGTCCTCGGGTGGCGTGAGGTCCCGGTGCGTCCGGAGGTCCTCGGCACGCTGGCCCGCGCCGCGATGCCGGCGTTCGAGCAGCTCTTCGTCGCCTCCATCCGGCACGACGTGCACGGGGCATCGTGGAGCGGGATCGCCCTCGACCGCCAGGCCTTCCGACTCCGCAAGCGCGCCGAGCACGACAACGACCTGTACTTCATGTCGCTGTCGAGCCGCACCATGGTCTACAAGGGCATGGTCACGACGCTCCAGCTCGAGCCGTTCTACCCGGACCTCAGCGACGAGCGCTTCGCGTCGAAGCTCGCGATCGTGCACTCGCGCTACTCCACCAACACGTTCCCGTCGTGGCCGCTCGCCCAGCCGTTCCGGACGATCGCCCACAACGGGGAGATCAACACGGTGCGCGGCAACCGCAACTGGATGCGGGCCCGGCAGTCGCAGCTCGAGAGCGAACTGCTCGGCGACATGGCCCCGCTGCTGCCCATCGTGAGCCCGGGGGCGAGCGACTCGGCCTCGTTCGACGAGGTCCTCGAGCTGTTGACCCTGACCGGCCGGACCCTGCCGCACGCGGTGTCGATGATGGTTCCCGAGGCGTGGGAGAACCAGGTCGGGATGGACCCGGACCTCCGCGCGTTCTACGAGTACCACTCGATGCTCATGGAGCCGTGGGACGGGCCCGCAGCCATCACCTTCACCGACGGCTCGCTGGTCGGTGCCACGCTCGACCGCAACGGGCTGCGCCCCGGGCGATTCCTGGTCACGGACGACGGCCTCATCGTGATGGGCTCCGAGACCGGCGTCATCGACGTGCCGGCCGCCAAGGTCGTGCGCAAGGGGCGCCTGCGTCCGGGCCGGATGTTCCTGGTGGACACCGAGGCCGGCCGCATCATCGAGGACGACGAGGTCAAGCGCGAGCTCGCCGCCTCGGGTCCGTGGGGCGACTGGCTCGAAGCGGGCCGGATCAACCTCAACGACCTGCCGGAGCGCGAGCACATCGTGCACACCCCGGCCTCGGTCACCCGTCGTCAGCGCGCGTTCGGGTACACCGAAGAAGAGGTCAGGATCCTGCTGCGCCCGATGGCGGCAGCGGGAGCCGAGCCCCTCGGTGCGATGGGCTCGGACACCCCGATCGCCGTGCTGTCGGAGCGTCCGCGCCTGCTCTTCGACTACTTCACGCAGCAGTTCGCGCAGGTGACCAACCCGCCGCTCGACTCGATCCGCGAGCAGGTCATCACCTCGATGGGGATGGGGCTCGGCCCGGAGCGCAACCTGCTCTCCGCCGGTCCCGAGCACGCGAAGCAGATCACGCTCGACTTTCCGGTGATCGACAACGACCAGCTCGCCAAGGTGCAGCACTTCGAGACCGAGTCGGGTCGCCACCTGACCGTCACGATCAAGGGCCTGTACCGCGTCGACGCCGGCAAGAAGGCGATGCAGAAGCGCATCGCTGCCGTGTGCGACGAGGTCGACGCCGCGATCGAGTCCGGCAAGCAGTTCATCGTGCTGTCCGACCGCGACGGCAACTCCGAGCAGGCACCGGTGCCGAGCCTCCTGCTCCTCGCCGCGGTCCACCACCACCTGATCCGCACCGAACAGCGCATGAAGGTCGGGCTCATCGTCGAGGCCGGCGACGTGCGTGAGGTCCACCACGTGGCGACCCTCATCGGGTACGGCGCCTCGGCGATCAACCCGTACCTGGCGATGGAGACCTGCGAGAACCTGGTGCGCGCCGGCATGATCCCCGGGATCACCCCGGAGCAGGCCGTCAAGAACGTCATCAAGGCGCTCGGCAAGGGCGTGCTGAAGATCATGTCGAAGATGGGCATCTCCACGGTGTCCAGCTACGCCGGCGCGCAGGCGTTCGAGGCCGTCGGGCTCAGCCAGGAGTTCGTCGACAAGTACTTCACGGGCACCTCGTCGATCCTGGGCGGCGTCGACATCGACGTCATCGCCAAGGAGAACGCCGAGCGGCACGCCCAGGCGTACCCGCAGGACGGCGCGGTGCTCTCGCACGAGCGTCTGCAGATCGGTGGCGAGTACCAGTGGCGCCGCCAGGGTCCGCCGCACCTGTTCAACCCGGACACGGTGTTCCGCCTGCAGCACGCCACCCGTGCCCGTCGGTACGACATCTTCCGCGAGTACTCGAGCGCTGTGGACGACCAGTCCGAGCAGCTGATGACGCTCCGCGGGCTGTTCCGGTTCAAGCAGGGCGCGCGCAAGCCCATCGCGCTCGACGAGGTCGAGTCGATCGAGTCGATCGTCAAGCGTTTCAACACGGGCGCGATGTCCTACGGGTCCATCTCCAAGGAAGCCCACGAGACGCTCGCCATCGCGATGAACCGACTCGGCGGCCGATCGAACACGGGCGAGGGCGGCGAGGACGTCGACCGCCTGCTCGATCCCGAGCGTCGCAGCGCGATCAAGCAGGTCGCCTCCGGCCGGTTCGGCGTGACGAGCATGTACCTGACACACGCCACCGACATCCAGCTCAAGATGGCGCAGGGCGCGAAGCCCGGCGAGGGCGGGCAGCTGCCGCCGGCGAAGGTCTACCCGTGGGTGGCCCGCACCCGGCACGCCACCGCGGGCGTCGGCCTCATCTCGCCGCCGCCGCACCACGACATCTACTCCATCGAGGACCTCAAGCAGCTGATCTTCGACGTCAAGCGCGCCAACCCGGCCGCCCGCGTCCACGTGAAGCTCGTGAGCCAGTCCGGCATCGGTGCGGTCGCGGCCGGCGTGACGAAGGCCCTGGCCGACGTCGTGCTCGTGTCCGGCCACGACGGCGGCACCGGCGCGAGCCCACTGAACTCGCTCAAGCACGCCGGTACCCCGTGGGAGATCGGCCTGGCCGAGACCCAGCAGACGCTCATGCTGAACGGCATGCGCGACCGCGTCGTCGTGCAGGTGGACGGGCAGATGAAGACCGGGCGCGACGTCGTCGTGGCCGCGTTGCTCGGTGCCGAGGAGTACGGCTTCGCGACTGCGCCGCTCGTGGTCGAGGGCTGCATCCTGATGCGGGTCTGCCACCTGGACACCTGCCCGGTCGGCGTCGCCACGCAGAACCCCGAGCTCCGCAAGCGGTTCTCCGGCAAGCCCGAGTTCGTCGTGAACTTCTTCGAGTTCATCGCGCAAGAGGTCCGCGAGCTCCTCGCCGAGCTCGGCTTCCGCAGCCTCGACGAGGCCATCGGGCAGACCGAAGCGCTCGACGTCGACCGTGCCGTCGAGCACTGGAAGGCCTCCGGGCTCGACCTCGCGCCGGTGCTCAAGGGACCGCACTTCGACGACGCCGAACCGCGCCGCCACCACCGCGAGCAGGACCACGAGCTGGACCAGCACTTCGACGTGCAGCTCATCCAGCAGACCGCGGACGTGCTCGACCACGGCGGTTCGATCGCGCTCGACCTGCCCATCCGCAACACCGAGCGCGCCGTCGGCACCATGCTCGGCCACCAGGTGACCCTGCGCCACGGCGAGCACGGCCTGCCGAACGGTTCGATCGACGTGACGCTGCGCGGTTCCGCCGGGCAGTCGCTCGGCGCGTTCCTGCCGGCGGGCATCACACTGCGGCTCATCGGCGACAGCAACGACTACGTCGGCAAGGGACTCTCCGGCGGCCAGATCGTCGTCCGCCCCGACGCCGGCTCGGGCTTCGACCCGGCCGAGAACGTCATCGCCGGCAACGTCATCGGGTACGGCGCCACCCAGGGCAGCATGTTCATCCGCGGGATCGTGGGCGAGCGGTTCCTGGTGCGGAACTCCGGTGCCACGGCCGTCGTCGAGGGCGTGGGCGACCACGCGCTCGAGTACATGACGGGCGGGCTCGCGCTCATCCTCGGCGAGACCGGCCGGAACCTCGGCGCCGGCATGTCCGGTGGGACGGCGTACGTCCGAGGCCTGCGCCAGGAACACGTGAACACCGACGCATTGGCGTCCGGCGAACTCCGGCTCGAGGCGCTCGACAGCGCCGACGTCGAGATCGTCACCGACCTGCTCACCCGGCACGCCGACGAGACGGGGTCGACGCTCGCGTCCGACCTGCTGGCGTCCGGAGACCTGAGCGACTTCGTCAAGGTGCTGCCGCGCGACTACGCGGCGGTGCTCGAGACGCGCAGACAGGCCGTCGACGAGGGGCTCGACCCCGACGGTGACATCGTTTGGAACAGGATCATGGAGGTGACCGGTGGCTGACCCCAAGGGATTCCTGAAGGTCCAGGAACGCGAACTCCCGCCCCGGCGACCCGTGCCCGTGCGGCTCATGGACTGGAAAGAGGTCTACGAGCAGCAGGAGTCCGGTGTCCTGAAGCGCCAGGCCGGCCGCTGCATGGACTGCGGCGTGCCGTTCTGCCACCAGGGCTGCCCGCTCGGCAACCTGATCCCGGAGTGGAACGACCTGACCTGGCGCGGTGAGGGCCGACAGGCGATCGAGCGCCTGCACGAGACGAACAACTTCCCGGAGTTCACGGGTCGGCTCTGCCCCGCCCCGTGCGAGTCGTCGTGCGTGCTCGGCATCAACCAGCCCCCGGTGACGATCAAGCAGGTCGAGGTCTCGATCATCGACCAGGCGTTCCAGAACGGCTGGGTCACCCCGCACCCGCCGGAGCGCCTGACGGGCAAGACCGTCGCCGTCGTGGGCTCCGGCCCCGCCGGGCTCGCCGCCGCGCAGCAGCTCACGCGTGCCGGCCACACGGTCGCCGTCTACGAGCGGGACGACCGCATTGGCGGGCTGCTCCGCTACGGCATCCCGGACTTCAAGATGGAGAAGCGCCAGATCGACGCGCGCCTCGCCCAGATGCAGGCCGAGGGCACCCGGTTCCGTGCCGGGGTCGAGATCGGCAAGGACATCACCTGGGACGACCTGAAGTCGCGCTACGACGCAGTCGTGGTCGCCACCGGTGCAACGGTGCCGCGCGACCTGCCGATCCCGGGGCGCGACCTCGAGGGCGTGCACTTCGCCATGGACTACCTGGTCCAGCAGAACAAGGCGAACGCGGGCACGACGGTCGACAACCAGATCACGGCCGAGGGCAAGCACGTCGTCGTCATCGGCGGCGGCGACACCGGTGCGGACTGCATCGGCACCGCCCACCGCCAGGGTGCGCTGAGCGTGACGAACCTGGCGATCGGCAAGCAGCCGCCGCTCGAGCGTCCGTCCAACCAGCCGTGGCCGATGTTCCCGACCGTGTTCGAGATCACGAGCGCGCACGAAGAGGGCGGCGAGCGGCACTTCCTCGCCTCCACCGTCGAGTTCCTGTCGAACGACGCAGGCGAGGTCCGCGCACTGCGGGTCGCCGAGACCGAGTACCTCGACGGCCGGCGGGTCCCGAAGGCGGGCAGCGAGCGGGAGATCCCGGCCGACCTCGTCCTCATCGCGATGGGCTTCACCGGCCCCGAGGCGGACACGATCGAGCCGCAGCTCGGTCTGCCGACCACGGGTTCCGGGGCGCTCGACCGCCGTGCCGACTACGCGACCAACGAGGCCGGCGTGTTCGTCGCCGGCGACGCGGGTCGCGGGCAGTCGCTCATCGTGTGGGCGATCGCCGAGGGCCGCGCCGCGGCCGCACAGGTCGACGAGTACCTCGAGGGCTCCACGATCCTGCCGGCACCGGTCAAGGCGACCGACCGGGCGATCTCCGTCTGATGTCGGACGCGCACCAGATGTCGGACCGCCGCCAGACGGCGGACCGTCTCCACCAGATGCTCACGCTCCCGTGAGCGTGAGGCCACCAGCACTCGGTAGGGTGCTGGTGGCCTCGCTTCGTTCCGCGCGGCCCCACAGCGCGGAAACCCAAGCTCCATCCACCACCACGAAGGAATCCATTGAGACGCGCAAAGATCGTTTCGACGCTCGGACCGGCAACGTCGGACTACGAGACCGTCAAGGAGATCATCGAAGCGGGCGTCGACGTCGCCCGCCTCAACCTCAGCCACGGTGACTACAGCGTCCACGAGGCCAACTACGTCAACGTCCGTCGTGCCGCCGAAGAACTCGGCAAGCCCGTCGCGATCCTCGTCGACCTGCAGGGTCCGAAGATCCGCCTGGCTCGGTTCGCCGACGGCCCGCACGACCTGGCCGTCGGCGACGTCTTCACCATCACGACCGAGGACGTCCCCGGCTCGAAGGAGATCTGCGGCACGACGTTCAAGGGCCTGCCGCAGGACGTCAAGCCCGGTGACCCACTGCTCATCGACGACGGCCGTGTCCGCCTCCGTGTCCTCGACACCGACGGCGTGCGGGTCCGCACCGAGGTCGTCGTCCCCGGCACGGTGTCCAACAACAAGGGCATCAACCTGCCCGGTGTCGCCGTCAACGTCCCCGCGCTGAGCGAGAAGGACGAGGCCGACCTGCGCTGGGCGATCCGCCAGGGCGCCGACCTGATCGCGCTGTCGTTCGTGCGCAACGCGAGCGACGTCGTGCGTGCCCACGAGATCATGGACGAAGAGGGCAAGCGTCTGCCGGTCATCGCCAAGGTCGAGAAGCCCCAGGCGGTGGACGCGCTCGAGGAGATCATCGACGCCTTCGACAGCATCATGGTCGCCCGCGGTGACCTCGGCGTCGAGCTCCCGCTCGAGGCGGTCCCGATCGTGCAGAAGCGCGCCGTCGAGCTGTCCCGCCGCATGGCGAAGCCGGTCATCGTCGCGACGCAGATGCTCGAGTCGATGATCTCGTCGCCGATCCCCACCCGCGCCGAGACCTCCGACGTCGCGAACGCCGTCCTCGACGGTGCGGACGCGGTCATGCTGTCCGGTGAGACGAGCGTCGGTGAGTACCCGGTCCAGACCGTCCGCACCATGGCCCGCATCGTCGAGTCCACCGAGGACCACGGTCTCGAGCGCATCGCGCCGCTCGGCACCAAGCCGCGCACGCTCGGCGGTGCGATCACCCTCGCCGCCGTCGAGATCGCCGAGTTCACCGAGGCGTCGTACCTCTGCGTCTTCACGGAGTCCGGCGACTCGGCCCGCCGCATGTCGCGCCTGCGCCACGGTCTGCCGATCATCGCCTTCACCCCGAACGAGGCCACGCGCCGCCGGATGGCCCTGACGTGGGGTGTCCGTTCGTTCCTGGTGGAGCGGAAGACCCACACCGACGAGCTCTTCTCGCAGGTGGACGACGTCCTCCTCGAGAACGGACTTGCGGCCCCCGGCGACCGCGTCATCGTGACGGCCGGGTCCCCTCCCGGCATCGAGGGCTCGACGAACGACCTGCGCGTGCACCGGGTGGGCGACGCCCACGCCGAGGCCGCGCCGGCGTACGTCCGCGACTGATCCCGAGGCTCCGTCGCCACCAGGGCGCGGACTGGAGGCCCGGTGCGAGCAGCGCCGACCGCTTCCGGTCCGCGCCCTGCCGCGTCTCCACGGCCCTGGTGGTGACCGGACGTCGGCCGCAGGCGGCAGGATGGTCGCTGTGAGCCTCCGATCCGACACCCCGGCGCCGCGCGCCGACGTTCGCCGCTGGCGTCGCTACCTGGCCGACGAACGTGCCGAGGCGGCCGTGTACCGCAACCTCGCTGCCCGCCGTTCCGGCGAGGAGCGCGAGATCCTCGCCGCGCTGGCCGAGGCCGAGGGGCGCCACGCCGACCACTGGCTCGACCTGCTCGGCGACGACGTCGGACGGCCGCAGCGGGGGAGCCTGCGCACCCGGGTGCTCGCCGTGCTCGCCAAGCGGTTCGGGTCGGTCTTCGTCCTCGCGCTCATGCAGCGCGCCGAGGACCGCTCGCCGTACGCCGACGACTCGGACGCGACCGCGCGGATGGCCGCCGACGAGCGGATCCACGGCGAGGTCGTGCGCGGGCTCGCGAACCGGGGGCGGATGCGGCTGTCCGGAACGTTCCGGGCGGCGGTGTTCGGCGCGAACGACGGCCTGGTGTCCAACCTGGCGCTCATCATCGGGATCAGTGCCTCGGGGGCCGACCGGCACTTCGTGCTGCTGAGCGGCATCGCCGGCCTGCTCGCCGGCGCGTTGTCGATGGGGGCGGGGGAGTACGTCTCCGTCCGGTCGCAGCGCGAACTGCTCGAGGCGTCCGCGCCCCACCCCGAGGCCGGCAGGGCGGTGTCGGACCTCGACGTCGACGTGAACGAGCTCGCCCTGGTCTACCGGGCGCGCGGGATGTCCGAGGCCGAGGCGACCGAGCACGCCGCGCAGGTGCTGTCCGGCATCGGTGAGCGGCGGCCGGCGACCGGTTCGACCGCGGTCGCGGACGACCACGAGGCGGTCGGCACCGGGCTGAGCGCCGCGGTGTCGAGCTTCTGCTTCTTCGCCTCGGGCGCGATCATCCCGGTGCTGCCGTTCCTGTTCGGCATGCAGGGGTGGCCGGCGATCGCGGTGGCCGGCGGGCTGGTGGGCATCGCGCTGCTCGGCACCGGTGCCGTCGTCGGCGTGCTCAGCGGGGCCTCGCCGGGCAAGCGGGCCTTCCGGCAGCTCGCCATCGGGTTCGGCGCGGCGATCGTCACCTACGCACTCGGGCTGCTCTTCGGCACCGGTTCGGCCTAGCGGCTGACGGCGGCACGCGGCGACTATCGGCGGACGGCGGCGCGCGGCGGCAGGAGCAGCAGGGCCGCGGCCCCGACGACGATGAGCGCGATCCCGGCGAAGACCATGAAGACGGTCAGCGCGAGCCCCGGCGCGACGAGCACGACGACGCCACCGATGATCGATAGCACACCGCTGACGACCGTCGGGACGCGTGACGACCCTGGGTGGCCGACGAACCCGCCGACGATCGCGGCGACCCCCTCGATCAGGAACCCGACCCCGGCGAGCACGGCGTAGACGACGAGCGGGATCGCCGGGTCGAGCAGGGTCACGAGCCCCGCGACCGCGACCAGGCCGCCGACGATGCCGGACGTCCACCGCCACACCGGGCGGGTGCCGTGCCCCCGCACCGCGGCGAAGACGCGCAGCGCGCCGGCCACGACGAGGTACACGCCGAACAGCAGCGCCACGAGCACGAGCGACGGACGGGGCCAGACGATCGCCACGATGCCCAGTGCGATCGCGACGACGGCAGTGACGACGACGAACACCCGGAACGTCCTGACGGCACGAGAATCCACGAGCGCTCCTCCCTGATCGTCAGCGCTGGTGCCCAGCACGCTACCCGTCGGAGCCCCGGGCCGTGCAACCACCTGCAACCCCCGCGGTCGTACCGTGCGGAGCAGGCGCGCGACCCGCGCGCCCCGACAGCGTCGTCGAAAGGGCACCACCATGACCATCGCACCCTCGCCCACCAGCTACGCCGCACCCGGCGAGCCCGGCTCCCTGGTCGAGTACCGATCGCGGTACGACCACTTCATCGGCGGCGAGTACGTGCCGTCTGCGAGCGGCCAGTACTTCGAGAACCCCACCCCCGTCACGGGCAAGGTGTTCACCGAGGTCGCGCGCGGTGACTCCACCGACGTCGATCGGGCCGTCGCCGCCGCCTGGAAGGCGTTCCCGACCTGGGGTCGGACGAGCACGGCCGAACGAGCGGTCATCCTCAACACGATCGCCGACCGCATGGAGGAGCACCTCGAGATGCTCGCCGTGGCCGAGACGTGGGAGAACGGCAAGCCGATCCGCGAGACCCTCGGGGCGGACATCCCGCTCGCGATCGACCACTTCCGGTACTTCGCCGGCGCGATCCGTGCGCAGGAGGGCTCCGCCGGCGAGATCGACCACGACACGGTGGCCTACCACTTCCACGAACCGCTCGGTGTCGTCGGGCAGATCATCCCGTGGAACTTCCCGATCCTGATGGCGGTGTGGAAGCTCGCGCCGGCCCTCGCCGCCGGCAACTGCGTCGTGCTGAAGCCCGCCGAGCAGACCCCGGCGTCCATCCACGTGCTCGTCGAGCTCATCCGCGACCTGCTGCCCGCCGGGGTGCTCAACGTCGTCAACGGCTTCGGCATCGAGGTCGGCGCACCGCTCGCGCAGCACCCGGACATCCGGAAGATCGCCTTCACGGGGGAGACCACCACCGGGCGGCTGATCATGCAGTACGCCTCGCAGAGCCTCATCCCCGTGACGCTCGAGCTCGGCGGCAAGAGCCCGAACGTGTTCTTCCCCGACGTGGCAGCCGAGAAGGACTCGTTCTACGACAAGGCGCTCGAGGGCTTCACGTTCTTCAACCTCAACCAGGGCGAGGTCTGCACCTGTCCGTCCCGGGCACTCGTGGCGAAGGAGATCTACGACGGGTTCGTCGCCGACGGCCTGGAACGCGTCCGTGCCGTCAAGCAGGGACACCCGCTCGACCTGTCGACGATGATCGGCGCCCAGGCGTCCAACGACCAGCTCGAGAAGATCCTGAGCTACATCGACATCGGCAAGCAGGAGGGCGCGAAGCTCCTGACCGGAGGTGAACGGGCCGACCTGGGCGGCGAACTCTCCGGCGGCTACTACGTCACCCCGACGGTGTTCGAAGGCGACAACTCGATGCGGATCTTCCAGGAGGAGATCTTCGGGCCCGTCCTCGCCCTGACGTCCTTCAGCGGCTACGACGACGCGATCGCCACCGCCAACGACACGTTGTACGGCCTCGGTGCCGGGGTGTGGAGCCGTGACGTCACGACCCTGTACCGCGCCGGACGTGACATCCAGGCCGGACGGGTGTGGTCGAACACGTACCACCAGTACCCGGCGGGTGCGGCGTTCGGTGGCTACAAGCAGTCCGGCATCGGGCGCGAGAACCACAAGATGATGCTCGACCACTACCAGCAGACGAAGAACCTGCTCGTCTCCTACGCCGATGGACCGATGGGCTTCTTCTGATGCCCGACACCGCGCGCGTCGCGGTCACGCCGGCGGCGGGGGAGCTCCTGCGCACCCTCACCGCCCGGCACGGCCCGCTCATGTTCCACCAATCGGGCGGCTGCTGCGACGGCTCGAGCCCGATGTGCTACCCCGTCGGCATGTTCCGGACCGGTCCCGGGGACGTCCTGCTCGGCGCGCTGCAGGTCGACGGCCTCGACCCGGTCGAGGTCTACATGTCGGTGTCGCAGTTCGAGTACTGGAAGTACACGCACCTGACGATCGACGTCGTCGATGGTCGGGGCGGCGGGTTCTCGGTCGAGGTCCCCGAGGGCAAGCGGTTCCTCACCCGATCGCGGATGTTCGACGACGGTGAGCTCGCCGATCTCGGCCTGGTCCCGCGGATGCGCCGGACGTAGGCTGACGGCAGTCGTCGCGACGGAGCGGCGGGTGGGGTCGATCGGAGGACGCATGCGCGCACCCGGTCGGCTCCGCCCGCTCGTCGCTGCGTCGTGGCAGCGGTCCGCCCGGGTCGACCCCGACGCCGCCCCGGTCCTCGCCCTCGGCGACGACGAACTCGATGCCGCACGGCACGACGGCCCCCTCGCCACCCTGCTGCCGGTGGTCCGCCGGCTGCTGCTCGACGACTCCCGCTCGGCCGGGTGCGTCGTCGCCGTCGCGGACGCCGCGGGTCGTCTGGTCTGGGTCGACGGTGCGCGCTCCACCCGTCGCGCCGCCGAGGACATGGGCTTCGTCCCCGGGGCCGACTGGTCGGAGGACCGCGTCGGCACCAGCGCGCCCGGCACCGCGCTGCGCCTGGACCGTCCGGTGCAGATCCGCTCCGACGAGCACTACGCGAACGCCGTCAAGCCCTTCTCGTGCACGGCCGTCCCGGTGCACGACGCGAGCGGCGCCACCGTCGGGGTGCTCGACCTGACGGGCGACGACCGCGCCGTCGAGCGGCACACGCTGTCGCTGCTCGCCGCCACGGTCGCCGCAGCCGAGGCCCAGCTCGCCCTCGCCGCGGTCCGCCCACGCGCGCGGACACCCCGCGTGCCGTCGGCCGAGCTGACCGTGCTCGGAACCGACACCGCCGTGCTCCGGATCGCCGACCGCCGCGTCGAGCTGTCCGCGCGGCACTCCGAACTGCTCGTCGTGCTCGCCGCGCACCCCGACGGGCTCGCGGCGACCGACCTCGCCGCCGCCGTCTACGGCGACCCGGGTGCGGTCGTCACCCTGCGCGCCGAGGTCGTCCGGCTGCGCCGGGTCCTCGCGCGGCACGCGCCGGACGTGACCGTGACGTCGCGGCCGTACCGGGTGACCGGAGTCCGGACCGACGTCGACGGCGTGCTGTCCGCGCTCGAACGCGGGGCGCGCCTCCAGGCCGTCGACCGGTACGCCGGACCGGTCCTGCCGGGCTCGGCCGCACCCGGCGTCGACGCGGTCCGCGACCTGGTGCGGCTGCGGTTCCGCGAGTCGGTCGTCGCCGACGGCGGCGTCGACGCGCTGCTCGCGTGGGCGCGGACCCCGGACGGTGCGACCGACGCGCTCGTGCTCCGCGCGCTGCTCGCGGTGCTGCCGCGGCGGTCGCCGCGACGAGCCGGTCTCGTGGCGGCCATCGAGGCGCTCGAGGGCTCCTGAGACGGTCGACGACGGGCCGGGAGGCGCGGGTCGGGCTGGTAGTGTTGGCCTCCTCGCGAGTGTGGTGGAATCGGCAGACACGGGGCACTCAAAATGCTCTGCCTCACGGCGTGCGGGTTCAAGTCCCGCCACTCGTACGAAATCGCTCACGGCGTGCGGGGCTGTTCCGGACCCGCGTCCCGCCACTCGTACCAACGATCGATCCGGCGTTCGATCTGCGTGATCTGGGATACGGCACTTCCGTCGTCTAGTAGGCTTTCGTCCGTGAGTGACACAGAAGCAACAGCACCAGCACCCCGTCGCGTCGTCGTCGCCGAGGACGAGTCGCTCATCCGCCTCGACATCGTGGAGATCCTCCGCGACAACGGGTTCGACGTGGTCGGTGAAGCCGGTGACGGTGAGACCGCCGTCCAGCTCGCGACCGACCTCCGCCCCGACCTCGTCGTGATGGACGTCAAGATGCCCCAGCTCGACGGCATCTCCGCAGCCGAGAAGCTGTCCAAGAACCACATCGCGCCCGTCGTCCTGCTGACCGCGTTCAGCCAGAAGGACCTCGTCGAGCGTGCCACCGAGGCCGGCGCGCTGGCCTACGTGGTCAAGCCCTTCACCCCGAACGACCTGCTCCCCGCGATCGAGATCGCCCTCTCGCGGTACCAGCAGATCATCACGCTCGAGGCCGAGGTCGCCGACCTCGTCGAGCGCTTCGAGACCCGCAAGCTCGTCGACCGCGCCAAGGGCCTGCTGAACGAGAAGATGGGCCTCACCGAGCCCGAGGCGTTCCGCTGGATCCAGAAGGCCTCGATGGACCGCCGCCTGACCATGCACGACGTCGCGAAGGCGATCATCGAGCAGCTCAGCGCCAAGAAGTGACGAGCACCGTGTAGCTCGCACCGTCGCTCACGGGACGCCGTCGGACCTCCGGGTCCGGCGGCGTTCCTGCGTTCTCGACGTCCCGCGGCATGAGCCGCGACCACCTGGCAGGCTGGAGCCATGGACGACGTGGTGATCCGGGCCTCCCGGCCTGACGACATGCCGGCGGTGGCCGACCTGCGGTGGCGGTGGAGCGTCGACGAGGGCGGCGCGCAGCCGGCGGCGACCGTGGAGGTCTACCGCGACGCGATGACGGCCTTCGCGGCCGACCACGCGGGGTCGCACCGGTGCGTCGTCGCGGAGCGGGACGGCGTCGTGCTCGGCATGGCGTGGCTCGGGCTGGTCGCGCGACCGCCGTTGCCGGACCGGCCGGGTCGCCGGCTCACCGCGGACGTGCAGACGGTGTACGTGCACCCGGAGCTGCGTGGTTCCGGCGTCGCCGGACGGCTCGTCACGGCGCTGCTCGAGCTCGCCGACGAGCTCGGCGTGGAGCGGACGTCGGTGCACTCGAGCGTGGACGGCGAGCGGCTCTACCGGCGGCTCGGGTTCGGCGACGCCCGCCTGCTGCTGCAGCGGCCACCCGAGGACTGAGCCGTCGGTCCGTCGGTCAGCGACGCTCGCGGATCATGTTCGTGATCCGGACGGTGGAGCACCGGCGACCCTGGTCGTCCGTCAGGACGATCTCGTGCGTGGTCAGCGTGCCGCCGAGGTGGATCGCGGTGCACGTGCCAGTGACGAGGCCGCTCGTGGCGCTGCGGGAGTGCGAGGCGCTGAGCTCGATGCCGACGGCGTAGCGGCCGGGCCCGGCGTGCACGTTCGCGGCCATCGAACCGAGGCTCTCCGCGAGGACGACGTAGGCGCCACCGTGCAGCAGGCCGACCGGCTGGCGGTTGCCCTCGACCGGGATCGAACCGACCGCTCGTTCGGCCGACAGCTCGGTGATGACCATGCCCATCTTCTCGGCCAGCTCGCCCATGCCGCGTTCGTCGAGGCGGGGATCGATCGTGGTCGATGCGGTGTCGTCGGTCACGGTCTGCGTCGACCTTCCGTGTCAGCGGGCGTCGGTAGGCTGTCCGGGTGTCGGACTCCGCAAAGCCTACCCTCATGGTCATCGACGGCCACTCGCTCGCCTTCCGGGCCTTCTACGCGCTGCCGGTCGACAGCTTCGTGAACCGCGAGGGGCAGCACACCAACGCGATCCACGGCTTCATCTCGATGCTGCTGATGCTCCTGCAGCGTGAGAAGCCCACCCACCTGGCGGTGGCGTTCGACATCTCCCGGTTCTCGTTCCGCACGCGTGAGTACGCCGAGTACAAGGGCACCCGCTCCGAGACCCCGGCCGAGTTCAAGGGGCAGATCCCGCTCCTGCAGCAGGCGCTCGAGGCGATGGGCATCACCACCGTCACGAAAGAGGACTACGAGGCCGACGACATCCTCGCGACCCTCTCCAAGCAGGGTGCCGACCAGGGCTTCCAGGTCTACGTGGTCTCCGGCGACCGCGACTCGATCCAGCTCGTCAATGACGACGTCACGCTGCTCTACCCGTCCGTCCGCGGGGTCTCCGAACTCACACGCTACGACCGCGACAAGGTCTACGAGCGGTACGGCATCGAGCCACACCAGTACCCGGACATCGCCGCACTCGTCGGCGAGACCAGCGACAACCTGATCGGCATCGACAAGGTCGGCGAGAAGACCGCGGTGAAGTGGGTGACCCAGTACGGGTCGCTCGACGGCGTCCTCGAGCACGCCGACGAGATCAAGGGCGTCGTCGGCAACAACCTGCGCGAGCAGCGGGACCGGGCGATCCGGAACCGCCGGCTCAACCGCCTGGTCACCGACGTCGAGCTGCCCGTCGGTCCCGCCGACGTCGCGCTCCGCCCGGTCGACGAGACCGCGGTGCGCGAGCTCTTCGCCAAGCTGCAGTTCCGCACGCTGCTCGACCGTGTGTTCAAGGTCGCCGGTTCGGGCGATCCCGCTGAACCCTCCGCCGAGGGCACGGTCACCGACGGTGCGCCGACCCCGCCGCCCGTCAAGACCCTGATCGACGAAGAGCTCGGCTACTGGCTCGAGCGGCGCAACGCGACCGAGGCGGCGAACGGCTACGGCGTCGCTGTCGAGGTCATCGACGGTCGCCTGAGCGCGATCGGCATCGCCACCCACGACGACGCCGTCCTCGTGCCCGGTGGCAGCGGCGCGAAGGACTACGAGCAGCTCTCGGCCTGGTTCGCCTCCGACGCCCCGAAGCACTTCCACGACGCCAAGGCCGCGATCAAGGCGCTCGGCACCGCCGGGTTCGTCGTGAACGGCATCGCCGGCGACGCCCGGATCATGGGATGGCTCGCGCAGCCCGGCAAACAGGGGCAGCCGCTGTCCGACCTCGTCTACCAGGAGCTCGGCGAAGAACTGCCGACGGCCGATCCGAACCAACTCGTCCCCGAGACCGACCCGGTCAACGTCGGAGTGCACGCCTGGTTCGTGCTCCGCGTCACCACGGCCCTGCGTGCCCGGATCGACGCGTCCTCGCTGCAGGTGCTCGACGACATCGAGCTGCCGCTCGTCTCGGTGCTGGCGGGCATGGAGACCATCGGTGTCGGCATCGACCGCCCGGTGCTCACCGGCCTGTCGAAGGAGCTGGGGGAGCGCGCCGCCGAGCTCGCACAGCAGGCCTTCGCCGAGATCGGGCACGAGGTCAACCTCGGGTCGCCGAAGCAGCTGCAGGAAGTCCTGTTCACCGAGCTCGCGATGCCGAAGACCCGCAAGACCAAGACCGGCTTCTCGACCGACGCCGCGAGCCTGACCGACCTGCAGGAACAGCACCCCCACCCGTTCCTCGGACTCCTGCTGCAGCACCGCGACGCCACCAAGCTCCGGCAGATCGTCGACACGCTCGACGCCGCCGTGGTCGACGGCCGCATCCACACCCGCTACGAGCAGACCGGCACGAGCACCGGCCGGGTCTCGTCGACCGACCCGAACCTGCAGAACATCCCGGTGAAGACGGCCGTCGGTCGCCGGATCCGGTCGGCGTTCGCGGTGGCCGAGCCGTACACGACGCTCGTGACCGCCGACTACTCGCAGATCGAGATGCGGATCATGGCGCACCTCTCCGGCGACCCGGGGCTCATCCAGGCCTTCAACGAGGGCGAGGACCTGCACCGCTTCGTCGGCGCCCGGGTCTTCGGTGTCGACCCGTCCGAGGTCTCCAACGAGATGCGCACCAAGGTCAAGGCGATGTCCTACGGCCTGGCCTACGGGTTGAGTGCCTTCGGTCTGTCGAAGCAGCTGCGCATCGAGCAGTCCGAGGCCCGCACCCTGATGACCGAGTACTTCGCCCGCTTCGGTGCGGTGCGCGACTACCTGCGCAACGTCGTCGAGCAAGCACGCGAGGACGGCTACACCGAGACGATCTTCGGTCGCCGTCGTCCGTTCCCCGACCTGAAGAGCCCGAACCGGGTCCTGCGTGAGAACGCCGAACGCGCCGCGCTGAACGCCCCGATCCAGGGTTCGGCCGCCGACATCATCAAGATCGCGATGCTCGGGGTCGCCGACGACCTGCGCGAAGGCGAGTTGCAGTCGCACCTGCTGCTCCAGGTGCACGACGAGCTCATCCTCGAGGTCGCGCCCGGTGAGCAGGAGCGTGTCGAGGAGATCCTCCGCACCCGGATGGGCAGCGCCGCCGAGCTGAGCGTCCCGCTCGACGTCTCGGTCGGCGTGGGGCCGAACTGGGAGAGCGCCGCCCACTGAGCCGGGGCGGCTCGGGGGTCGTCCCGACCTGCGGGTCGGTAGGGTCGGGGCATGAGCGAAGAGCGTCCTGTCCGCCAGCCGTCCGCCGTCGACCGTGTCGCCGAGGACTGGGTCACCACCCTCGTCGACCTCGAACCGACGACCGCCACGTACATCGGTGTCCCGGGGCGCACGGGGGAGTACGGCGACACCTCGCCCGCCGGCGCCGCCGCGATGGCCGAGGCCGCCCGCGGGGCGAAGCGCGCGCTCGACGCGGCAACGGCCGTCGACTCCGTGGACCAGGTGACGAAGGCCGACCTCGGCGCCGAGCTGGACCTGGTGCAGGAGTCGTACAAGCGCAAGCTGCACCTCCGCGACCTCAACGTCATCGCGAGCCCCGCGCAGTCCGTCCGCGAGATCATCGACCTGATGCCGACCGCGACCGCGGACGACTGGCAGGACATCGCGAGCCGACTGCACGCGCTCCCTGACGCCCTCGAGGGCATCCGCGAGACCCTGCTCGAAGGCACGCGCGAAGACGTCACGCCGGCGAAGCGCCAGGTTGCCCTGGTCGCCGAGCAGGCAGCCCGGAACGGCGCCGAGGACGGCTTCTTCGCCCGCCTCGCCGACGGCGCCGCCTTCGACGACGGTTCGCCGGTACCGGACGCGCTCCGAGCCGAACTCACCCGCGGGGCCCAGGTCGCCTCGGCCGCGTACCGTTCGCTCGGGCAGTTCCTGGAGCACGAGCTGCTGCCGCTCGCCACACCGATCGACGCCGTCGGTCGTGAAGCCTACGAGTTGCACTCCCGCCGGTTCCTCGGTGCGGTCGTCGACCTCGACGAGACGTACGAGTGGGGCCTCGAGGAACTCGCGCGCATGCGGGACGAGCAGGAGCGCATCGCCGACCGCATCGAGTCGGGGGCAAGCGTCGCCCGGGCGATCGAGGTGCTCGACACCGACCCGTCCCGGATCCTGCACGGCACCGACGCACTGCAGCGGTGGATGCAGGAGACGAGCGACGCGTCGATCGCCGCGATGGCGGGGACCTACTTCGACATCCCGGATCCGATCCGTCGCCTGGAGTGCCGGATCGCCCCGACGCAGGAAGGCGGGATCTACTACAGCGGCCCCTCCGACGACTTCTCCCGTGCCGGCCGCATGTGGTGGTCCGTGCCCGAGGGAGTCACCGAGTTCGGGACCTGGCGCGAGAAGACGACGGTCTACCACGAGGGCGTCCCCGGACACCACCTGCAGATCAGCCAGGGCGTCTACAACCGCGGCGAGCTGAACACCTGGCGCCGGCAACTGTCCGGGTCGTCCGGGCACGTCGAGGGCTGGGCGCTGTACGCCGAGCGTCTGATGGAACAGCTCGGGTTCCTCGACGACGACGGTGACCGGCTCGGCATGCTCGACGGACAGCGGATGCGTGCGGCCCGGGTCGTGCTCGACATCGGGGTGCACCTGCAGAAGACGAACCCCGACGGCGGTGGCTGGACGTGGGAGTACGCCCTCGACTTCATGGGGCAGAACGTGAACATGGACCCGGCGTTCGTCCGGTTCGAGGTCGCCCGGTACTTCGGGTGGCCCGGGCAGGCACCCTCGTACAAGGTGGGGCAGCGCGTCTGGGAGTCCATCCGCGACGAGGTGGCTGCGCGCGAAGGAGCCGACTTCGACCTGAAGGCGTTCCACCACCGCGCGCTCTCGCTCGGCAGCATCGGCCTCGACACCCTGCGGACCGCCCTGGTCGGGTGACGCGCCGTCGACACGCCCGGTTGTGGGGCTTCCGCCGGTGCGGTTAGACTTGTGCGGCGCAATCCGCGCCACTCAATCAATCGCCACGGCGGTGCATCACGGGGGCCGAGTCCCCGCACGCCATGGCCCGACTCATGTCCGTTCGGAGCAATCTCTACATGACAACCACTACGACCAAGGCTCCTAAGCAGGTCGCCATCAACGACATCGGTTCGGCTGATGACTTCCTGGCCGAGGTCGAGAAGACCCTGAAGTTCTTCAACGACGGTGATCTCATCTCCGGCACCGTCGTGAAGATCGACCGCGACGAGGTCCTCCTCGACGTCGGTTACAAGACCGAGGGTGTCATCCCCTCGCGCGAGCTCTCGATCAAGCACGACGTCGACCCCAACGAGGTCGTCGAGGTCGGCGACGAGGTCGAGGCCCTGGTTCTCCAGAAGGAGGACAAGGAAGGCCGCCTCATCCTGTCGAAGAAGCGCGCGCAGTACGAGCGTGCGTGGGGCGACGTCGAGAAGATCAAGGAGTCCGACGGCGTCGTGACCGGGACGGTCATCGAGGTCGTCAAGGGCGGCCTCATCGTCGACATCGGCCTTCGTGGCTTCCTCCCCGCCTCGCTCATCGAGCTCCGTCGTGTCCGCGACCTCACGCCGTACCTCGGCCAGGAGATCGAGGCCAAGATCCTCGAGCTCGACAAGAACCGCAACAACGTGGTCCTGTCGCGCCGCGCGCTCCTCGAGCAGACGCAGTCCGAGTCCCGGACGACGTTCCTCAACAACCTCCACAAGGGCCAGGTCCGCAAGGGCATCGTGTCCTCGATCGTCAACTTCGGTGCGTTCGTGGACCTCGGTGGCGTCGACGGTCTCGTCCACGTCTCCGAGCTCAGCTGGAAGCACATCGAGCACGCCAGCGAGGTCGTCGAGGTCGGACAGGAAGTCACCGTCGAGATCCTCGAGGTCGACCTGGACCGCGAGCGTGTGTCGCTCTCGCTCAAGGCGACGCAGGAGGACCCGTGGCAGGTCTTCGCCCGCACCCACGCGATCGGTCAGATCGCACCGGGCAAGGTCACGAAGCTCGTCCCGTTCGGTGCCTTCGTCCGCGTTGCCGACGGCATCGAGGGCCTCGTGCACATCTCGGAGCTCTCGAACAAGCACGTCGAGCTCGCCGAGCAGGTCGTCTCGGTCAACGACGAGGTCTTCGTCAAGATCATCGACATCGACCTCGACCGTCGCCGCATCTCGCTCAGCCTCAAGCAGGCGAACGAGGGCGTGGACCCGGAGAGCGACGAGTTCGACCCGGCGCTCTACGGCATGCCGACCGAGTACGACGACAAGGGTGACTACAAGTACCCCGAGGGCTTCGACCCGGAGACCAACGAGTGGCTCGAGGGCTACGACACGCAGCGCACCGAGTGGGAGGGCCAGTACGCGGCCGCCCAGGGGCGTTGGGAAGCCCACAAGGCGCAGGTCGCGAAGACCATCGCCGACGAGGCGCAGGGTGGCTTCGACCTCCCGGCCACGGCTTCGTCGTCGTCGTCGTCGTCCTCGTCGTTCGCCGGCGAGACGGGCGGCGCGAGCCCCCTGGCCGACGACGCGTCGCTCGCTGCACTCCGCGAGAAGCTCAGCTCGACCAACAACTGATCGAGCGGTTCGTCCCGACCGGAAGCCCGGCACCCCTGACAGGGTGCCGGGCTTCCGGCATTTCCGCGCGTTCGTGTCGTTAGCCTGTTGCCGTGCACATCATCGGACTCACGGGCGGCATCGCCGCGGGCAAGTCGACGGTCTCCCGACGCTGGGCCGAGCACGGGGCCGTCGTCGTGGACGCCGATCGGCTGGCGCGGGATGCGGTGGCACCGGGTAGCCCGGGTCTGGCGCAGGTCGCCGATCGGTTCGGGCCGTCGGTCATCGCTGCCGACGGCTCGCTCGACCGGCCGGCGCTCGGGTCGATCGTGTTCGCGGACCCCGCGGCGCGGAAGGACCTCGAGGCCATCACCCACCCCGAGGTCTGGCGGCTCGCGCAGCAGGCGTTCGACGCTGCCGAGGCCGCCGACCCCGATGCCGTGGTGGTGTACGACGTGCCGCTGCTCGCCGAGGCGCGCGGCTCCCGCCCCCTCCGGTTCGACGCGGTCGTGGTGGTCGACGCCCCCGCGGCGCAACGCATCGGACGGCTCGTCGAGCACCGTGGGATGCCACGTGACGAGGCCGAGCGCCGGGTCGCCGCCCAGGCGAGCGACGCGGACCGCCTCGCCCTCGCCGACCACGTCGTCGACGCCACCGGGACGCTCGAGCAGACGATCCGCTCCGCTGACGAGGTGTGGGCGCGGATCACGGCATGAGCCACCGCCTGCTGCTGGTCCTCGCCGCGATCGTCCTCGTGGCGATCGGCGTCGGCTCGCTCGTGGCTGCGAACGTCCTCGGCGCCCAGCGCGTGGCGGACAACGGCCGGGTCGCGGTGCACGAGCGGCCATCGGGTGACGAGTACGGGCCCGAGGGGGAGTTCCACCGGTTCCGGCTCGGCACGGTCAACGGTGAGCGGCTCACCCCGAACCGGGACGACTTCGCCGCGCGCACCTCGACGGACGGCCCGCTCCTGCTGTTCCTGCCCGCGACCCGGTCCCGCCCGGCCGAGTACCAGCGGTTCCTCGGGGCCGCCCTGGCCGACGGCTACCACGTGCTCGGACTCGACTACTGGAACCTCGGCCGCACCCTGTCCGGCACCTGCGAGGCGAACGCACGCTGTTACGGCATGGTGCAGCGCAACCGGTTCGACGGCACCAGGCCCTCGGAGTTCAGCGCGGTCAGTCCGGCCGGGTCGATCGTCTCGCGCTTCCGTGACGCCGTCGCGTACCTCGACGACCACGACCCCGACGGCGGGTGGGGACGGTTCGTCCAGGGCGACGACCGAATCGTCTGGGACGACATCGTCGTCGCCGGTCACTCCCAGGGCGGCGGAGAGGCCGCGTACATCGCCCACATCCGCAGTGTCCACGGTGCGCTGATGTTCTCCTCGCCCGTCGAGTCCCGCGGCCCTGCGCACGCAGCGTGGATGGACCGCCCGGGCCGGACACCGGTCGACCGGATGTACGCCATCGACGACGTCCGTGACACCTTCGGCCCCCGCATCACCGGTTCGTGGGACGCCCTCGGGTTGAGCGGCGTTTCCGGGCCGTTCGAGACGGACACCACACCACCCGTCGCCGGCGCGGACCCGCACGCGATCCGCACCGACCTCGGCGGCGACGGCAAGGCGCACTCGCTGATCATCAAGGACTCGACACCGCTCAGCCGCGACGGGGTGCCCCGGATGCTCCCGCTCTGGCAGTGGATGCTCCACCGGTTCTCCACAGATCCCGCTGTTCCCTCCGACCGCTCATAGGGTCGCGCAATAGCCTTTGCGGGTGCAGCCCGTTCGCGAAGAACCCGACCTGCGCTCGCTCATCCGGGCCCGTGCGGCCGACGGGGGCGAGCGCCACTTCCTCGAGGACGCTCGCTCCGAGCGCGTCCTCACGTACCGCGCGCTCGACGGCGCGGTGACCGCCTGGTCGCGCACCTTCGACGCGATCGGCATCGCGCCGTCGGGTGCCGTCCTGGTCGACGTGGGCGACCCACTCGCGTTCGCGGTCGTGCACCTGAGCGCCGTGGCCTCCGGCCGCCGGGCGATCCCCGTCGACACCGGCCAGCCGACCACCGAGCCCGGCCGTCTCGCCGACCTGATCGGCGGCGCGTCCATCGTGGTGTCGGACCGGGCGGTGGACGCGTCCGTCCCCGGGGCCCCGGCCAGTGGGATCGACCCAGCCACGTTCCTCCCGGCCGCCGTCCGTGACGGTGACCCGCCCGCTGACAGCCCGCACGCACCGGGCGAGGGCTCCGTCGTGCTCTTCACCTCCGGCTCGACCGGCACACCGAAGGGTGTCGAGCTGCCGGAGACCCAGCTGCTGTTCGTGGCCCGGGCCGTCGCGCGGCACAACCGGCTCGTGCCGGACGACCGTGGGTTCAACTCGTTGCCGCTGTTCCACGTCAACGCCGAGGTGGTCGGGCTGCTCGCGACGCTCGTCGCCGGAGCGACCCTCGTGCTCGACCGACGATTCCGCCGCACCGGCTTCTGGGAGCTGCTCGCGGAGCGACGGATCACCTGGCTGAACGCCGTCCCGGCGGTCCTGGCCGTGCTGGCGAAGACCGGGCCCCTCGAGTTCCCGCCGGGCCTGCGGTTCGTGCGCAGCGCGTCGGCGCCGTTGCCCGATCCCGTGCGCGCCGCCCTCGGCGACGTGCCACTCGTCGTGAGCTGGGGCATGACCGAGGGCGCCTCCCAGATCACGGCGACCCCGCTCGACGAGCCCGCCCGGCCCGGCACCGTCGGGGTGCCGGTCGGGTCCGAGGTGCAGGTCCGCGGCGAGGACGGCTCGGCCCTGCCGGCCGACGAGATCGGCGCGCTGTGGGTACGTGGTGAGGGGATCGTCCGCGGGTACCTCGGCGGCCGTGCGTCCGAGCGGTTCGACGCCGACGGCTGGCTCCACACCGGTGACGTCGGCTCCGTCAGCGCCGACGGATGGGTCTCCCTGGCCGGGCGCTCCGACGACGTCATCAACCGCGGCGGCGAGAAGGTCTACCCGTCCGAGGTCGAGGACGTCCTGCTCGGCGACCCACGTGTGCTCGAGGCGGTCGTCGTCGGCCGCCAAGACGACGTGCTCGGAGCCGTGCCGATCGCCTACGTGATCCCGCAGCCGGACGAGCCCGTCGATCAGGCAGCCCTCGTGGCCGATCTCCTCGCCCGGTCCGAGGCGAACCTGACGCGGTTCCGTCGACCCGTCGAGATCATCGTCGTGCCCGACCTGCCGCGTGCACCCACCGGCAAGGTCCAGCGCGCGAAGGTCCGGACGATGGTTCGGCCCTCGTGAACGGATCGACGCACGTGTCCCCGGCGTCGATCGGTGCCGAGCCGGGGGTGCAGACGCCGACACGCACGGCCGCGGGCAAGCCCCGGCACCTGTACGAGGTCGACGTGCTCCGCATCCTCACCTTCGCATGCGTCATCGGCGTGCACACCACGAGCCACACCGCCGCCACCGACGACGTCGGGCTGAACGCGCTGCTCGCCCTGCTCCACTTCACCCGGCTGGTCTTCTTCTCGCTGACCGCGTTCGTGCTCGTGTACAGCTACACGTTGCGCCCACGGCCGATGGCGCAGTTCTGGCCGAAGCGGTTCCTGCTCGTCGGGGTGCCGTACCTGGCGTGGTCGTTCGTCTACGTCGCGTCGGCCTGGCTGCTGAACCCCATCCGACGCGGCGACGTCCCGGACCTCGTCCGCACCGCGGCCGAGGGCATCGTCACCGGCACCTCGTGGTACCACCTCTACTTCCTGCTCGTGACGATGCAGGTGTACCTGCTCCTGCCGGTGATCGTCTGGCTGGTGCGTCGTACCCGAGGGCACCACGTGACGGTGCTGGTCGTGGCGCTCCTCGTCCAGCTGGTGGTGTTCGCCGGGTACAAGTACTTCCCGGCGAGCGACGCGTGGATGCACGGGTACCAGAAGCAGTTCTTCTTCTCGTACGTCTTCTTCATCGTCTCGGGAGCGATCGCCGCCGACCACGCGGACGCCTTCCTGCGGTTCATCCGGGTCCACCGACGGTCGGTGCTCTGGGCCTTCGCGGGCGTCGGCGGCCTGACACTCGGCGTGTGGGCGCTGCAGGTCGGCCTCGGGCAGTCCCTCTACGCCGCGGGCACGCCGCTGCAGCCGATCCAGGTGATCTGGAGCACAGCGGTGTTCGTCGGGTTCCTGGCGATCGGGGCCGTGTGGGCGGATCGCCGGCGGCCGGGCACCCGGACCGCTCGTTTCGTCGACTACGCGTCCGACCGCTCGTTCGGGATCTTCCTGAGCCACCCGTTCCTCATCTGGATCCTGCTCTACGGCGACGGCTGGCTCGAGTCCGTGGTGCCGCGCCCGTGGCTCACCCTCGTCACGTACGTGCTCGTGTTGGTCCTGTCCGTCGCCGTGACCGAGCTGTTCCGGTGGACGCCGCTCAGCGTGCCGCTGACCGGCCGGCCGTCGTTGTCCTCGCGGGCGCAGCGAGCGGCACGGACACGTCGTTCCGGAGGCGTCCCGGTGCCGCAGCTGTCGCCGGAACCGGTGGAGCCGGACGACGCCCTCGTCGGCGAGACGGACGACGTCGGGCGGCGCGCCGTGCGCTGAGCGCCCGCCCGCACGGCGCAGCTCCCGTGCGAGGTCCCGTCCGTGGTGCGAGGGGGGCGCCAGCGCACCGAGTCCGGAACCTCGCACCAGCCGTGCGGGGCGGTGGAGGCGAGGTGCGCGGCCGGGAGGCGCGGGTCGGGCCCGACCCGTGCCTCCCGGCCGTCGCGTGCGGACCACCAGGGCCGGCGCACGTTCCGTGCGTCGCCCGTCAGGCGTGGCGCTGCTCGGCCCTCGGTGTGCCGATCTCGAGCACGCCGTCGGTCGACGTCAGCCGCTGGGGCTTCATGAACCAGGCGACGACGGCCGCGGCTCCGAGCAGGACGCAGGAGAGCGCGAAGGGCAGCTGCCAGCCCGAGGCGTCGATGAGCAGGCCGAACACGATGGGCGAGACCACACCGGCGACGCCGAAGCCGGTGTTCATGAAGCCCGAGGCGGTTCCGGACCACTGCGGCGCGACGTCCATCGGGATCGCCCAGAGGTTGGCGTTGCAGAGCTCCAGGAAGAAGAACGACAGGGCGAGCGACACCGTCGCGACGAACAGACCCTGCCCGATGACGAGCGGGATGAGGCAGACGAGCGACCCTCCCAGGCCGATCACCAGGATCGTGCGACGGGCGTTGCGGGTGTTCCCGCCGCGGTGGATGATCCGATCGCTCAGCATCCCGCCGACGGTGTCCCCGACGACACCGGCGAGCAGGATGAGGGTGGTGAACAGGGCGAAGTCGGCGATCTCCAGACCGTATGTCGAACTGAGGAACGTCGGCAGCCACGTGAGGAAGACCCAGAGCGTCCAGCCGTACCCGAAGTCGACGAAGGTCACCGGCAGGATCTGCTTCGCCATCTGGCGCCACGGCACCGGCGGGCGGGTCGCGCGGGTCTCGACCGGGGGGAGCTCGGCGAGCTCGACCGACTTGATGCCCTTCGCCGACTCGGGCTTGTCGCGGAACCAGACGAACCAGACGACGGCCCACGCCAGGGACAGCACCGCCGTGGCGAAGAACGCCCAGCGCCAGCTGCCGGTGGCACCGATCACCCACGCGACGAGGAGCGGGGCCAGGGCGTTGCCGAGCCGCGCCGCGGAGTGGACCACGCCCTGGGCGAAGCCGTTCCGGTCGCGGGGGATCCAGCGGCTCATCGCCTGGGTGGCTGTCGGGAACGCGGCGGCCTCGCTGAGGCCGAGCAGCGCACGCGCGGCGAACAGGGTCCAGAAGCCGACGGCGAACCCGGTCCAGAGCGTCGCGACGCCCCAGATGACCGTGATGACGAAGAGCGCCCGCCGCGGCCCGAACTTCTCGCTGATCGTGCCGCCGAACACCTGCAGCAGGGCGTAGGGCAGGGAGAACGCGGACACGATGAGCCCGGCGGTGGCCTCGTTGAAGCCGAACTCCTCGGTGATGTGCGGCAGGGCGGTCGAGATGTTGGTCCGGTCGATGTACGAGATCGCGTACATGAAGCAGAGCAGGACGAGCACCCGCCCGCGGATGCGTCCGCGGAACGGGGTGCCCTTGATCGGTGCGGCCGGGGTCGCCGTGGTCATGAGGCCTCTTCTGGGAGTGAGAACGAGTCGGGTGGCTGAACGGATCGGACGGTATGCCCGGTGACCATCAGTCGACTTGGAGCCCGCTTGGAGCGGACAATACGCCGAGGGCGAGCAAGGGTCCTCGGTGTCAGGGGTGCCGACTAGCGTGGTGGGCATGGGTGTTGCGATCGAACCGACCCGAGCGGTGCGTCCGTTCGAGGTCATCAGCGAGTACTCGCCGAGCGGTGACCAGCCCGCGGCCATCGCGGAACTCGCCGGGCGGATCAACGCCGGTGAGACCGACGTCGTGCTGCTCGGCGCGACGGGTACCGGCAAGTCGGCGACGACGGCGTGGCTCATCGAGCAGGTGCAGCGACCGACGCTCGTCCTCGCGCACAACAAGACCCTGGCTGCACAGCTCGCGAACGAGTTCCGCGGACTGATGCCGAACAACGCGGTCGAGTACTTCGTCTCGTACTACGACTACTACCAGCCCGAGGCGTACGTCCCGCAGACCGACACCTTCATCGAGAAGGACTCCTCGGTCAACGCCGAGGTCGAACGGCTCCGGCACTCGACGACGAACTCGCTGCTCAGCCGCCGCGACAGCGTCGTGGTGTCGACGGTCTCCTGCATCTACGGCCTGGGGACGCCCGAGCAGTACATGAACGCGTCGGTCGCACTGCACGTCGGTCAGACGATCTCCCGCGACCAGCTGGTGCGCAAGTTCGTCGCGATGCAGTACCAGCGCAACGACGTCGACTTCGCCCGTGGCACGTTCCGGGTCCGCGGCGACACCATCGAGATCATCCCGATGTACGAAGAGCACGCCATCCGCATCGAGATGTTCGGCGACGAGGTCGAGGCGCTCTCGTCGCTGCACCCCCTCACCGGCAACGTCATCGACGACCTGCCTGCCGTGTCGATCTTCCCGGCTTCGCACTACGTGGCCGACACCGACGTGATGCACCGCGCGATCGCCTCCATCAAGGAAGAACTCGCGGAACGGCTCGCCGAGCTCGAGGGTCAGGGCAAGCTGCTCGAGGCCCAGCGACTCCGCATGCGCACCACGTTCGACATCGAGATGATGGAGCAGATCGGGTTCTGCTCCGGCATCGAGAACTACTCGCGCCACATGGACGGCCGTGGCCCGGGCGAGGCGCCGCACTGCCTCATCGACTACTTCCCCGACGACTTCCTCCTGGTCATCGACGAGTCGCACGTCACCGTGCCGCAGATCGGCGCGATGTACGAAGGCGACGCTTCCCGCAAGCGCACGCTCGTCGAGCACGGCTTCCGTCTGCCGAGCGCGATGGACAACCGCCCGCTCAAGTGGGAGGAGTTCCTCGACCGCGTCGGCCAGAAGGTCTTCCTGTCGGCGACGCCCGGCAAGTACGAGCTCGGCATCACGGACAGCGTGGTCGAGCAGATCATCCGCCCCACGGGCCTGATCGACCCCGAGATCGTGGTCAAGCCGAGCGACGGCCAGATCGACGACCTGCTCGAGGAGATCAAGCAGCGTGCCGAGAAGAACGAGCGCGTCCTGGTCACGACGCTCACGAAGCGCATGGCGGAAGAGCTCACCGACTTCCTCGGCAACGCCGGCGTCCGGGTCCGGTACCTGCACTCCGACGTGGACACGCTCAAGCGCGTCGAGCTGCTGACCGAGCTGCGTCAGGGCGTGTACGACGTGCTCATCGGCATCAACCTGCTCCGCGAGGGCCTCGACCTGCCCGAGGTCTCGCTCGTCGCGATCCTCGACGCCGACAAGGAAGGCTTCCTGCGGTCGTCGACGTCGCTCATCCAGACGATCGGTCGTGCCGCCCGCAACGTGTCGGGGCAGGTGCTCATGTACGCCGACAAGATGACCGACTCGATGAAGCAGGCCATCGAGGAGACCGACCGGCGCCGTGAGAAGCAGGTGGCGTACAACCTCGAGCACGGAATCGACCCGCAGCCGCTGCGCAAGAAGATCGCGGACATCACCGAGGTCCTGCAGCGCGAGAACGACGACACCAAGGCGCTGCTGCAGGGCCGCGCGGGTGCCGACGGTCGTCGGTCGCCCACGCCGAACCTCAAGCGCGGTGGCATCGCCGGCGAGGGCGCGACCCAGCTCGGTGCCACGATCGCCGACCTCAACGACCAGATGCTGCAGGCTGCGGCCGAGCTGAAGTTCGAGCTCGCGGCGCGACTGCGCGACGAGGTGCAAGACCTGAAGAAGGCCCTGCGCCAGATGGAGTCGGCCGGGCATGTCATCTGACGGCGCCCGCACGGTCGTCGTCACCGGCGCGAGTGCCGGCCTCGGCTACCACGCCGCGGAGCAGCTCGCCGCGGCCGGACACCGCGTGGTGCTGGCCACGCGCGACCGCGGTCGGGCGGATGCCGCCGAGCGCAGCATCCGGCGGCACGTCGACGGAGCGTCGCTCGCCCACGTCCACCTCGACCTCGCCGACCTCGACTCGGTCCGTGCTGCCGCCGACGAACTCGCCGCGCTCGAGCCGGACGGCATCGACGCGGTCCTGAACAACGCCGGTGTCGTGGGGGCGTCGACCCGGGGGAGCACGGCACAGGGCACCGAACTGCAGATGGGCACGAACCACCTCGGACACTTCGCGTGGACCGCCCTGGTCCTGCCCCTGCTCGAACGACGAGCCGGCCGGGTCGTGCACCTCGGGTCGATCGCCCACCGGTTCGCACAGCTCGACACGACCGATCCACTCGGGGTCGGTCGGTACTCGAGCCACCGCCAGTACGCCAGGAGCAAGCTCGCGGTGATGCTGTTCGGCTTCGAGCTCGCCGAACGACTGGCCGACTCGGGGTCGTCCGTCTCGAGCGTCGTCGCGCACCCCGGCTTGTCGCTCGACCGACTGTCACCGGCCCGCCCGGACGTCGGGCCGGCGCGCCCGGAACCCGAGTGGATCCGCCCCCTGCAACGGGTCGTTGCCCAGGGCAAGGACGTCGGTGCCCAGCCGCTGGTGCACGCGGCCGTCGGTGCTGACGTGCGATCGGGGGAGTACTGGGGCCCTGCGGGCCGGATGCAGCTCCGCGGCCCCGCGACCGTGGTGCCGGCCGAGCCACGGGCGCACGACCGCACCGTCGCGGCGCGACTCTGGGCCTCGAGCGAGGGTGCCTCCGGTGTCGCGTTCGCTCTCGACGCACTCGTCTGACCCTCCATCCCGGCGGAATGTCGGTGCCGCTTCGTAGAATCGACGACGATGACCATCACCTCTGATCCCGGTACCTCGACGTCGGGCCGGAACGCCTTCGGCGAGCCCGCTGACCTCCACCTTCCCGGCGGGACCGCACCGCACAGCACCTCCACGCTCAGCGTGCGTGGTGCTCGCGTGCACAACCTCCGCGACGTCGACCTCGAGATCCCGCGCGACTCGCTCGTCGTGTTCACCGGCCTGTCCGGCTCGGGCAAGTCCTCGCTGGCGTTCGACACGATCTTCGCCGAGGGGCAGCGCCGGTACGTGGAGTCGCTGTCCGCCTACGCGCGCCAGTTCCTCGGCCAGGTCGACCGTCCCGACGTCGACTTCATCGAAGGGCTCTCGCCGGCGGTGTCGATCGACCAGAAGTCGACCAACCGCAACCCCCGGTCGACGGTCGGCACCATCACCGAGGTCTACGACTACATGCGTCTGCTCTGGGCGCGCATCGGGGTCCCGCACTGCCCGACGTGTGGCGAGGTGATCAGCAAGCAGACCGTGCAGCAGATCGCCGACCAGCTCATGCAGTTCGAGTCCGGCACCCGCTTCCAGGTCCTCGCGCCCGTCATCTCGAAGAAGAAGGGCGAGTTCGTCGACCTCTTCCAGGAACTCGCGGCGTCCGGCTACGCCCGTGCGATCGTGGACGGGGAGCGCATCCAGCTCAGCGACCCGCCCAAGCTCAAGAAGCAGGTCAAGCACGACATCTCGGTCATCGTCGACCGCCTGGTGGCGAGCGACGACATCCTCGGTCGTCTCACCGACTCGCTCGAGACCGCGCTGCGGTTGACCGACGGCACCGTCGGCATCGACCTGGTCGACCACGAGGGGCCCGGAGCGGTCCGGACCTACTCCGAGAACCTCTCGTGCCCGAACAACCACCCGTTGGCACTCACCGAGATCGAGCCGCGCACGTTCTCGTTCAACGCGCCGTTCGGTGCCTGCCCGGAGTGCTCCGGCCTGGGCACGCGCATGTCGGTCGACCCAGACCTGGTGCTCGGCGACCCCGAGGCCTCGTTGCGCGACGGCGTCCTGCTGCCCTGGACCGGGACGAGCGGGCTGTACTCCTACTTCGACAAGCTGCTCGGCGGCCTCGGCAAGGAGCTCGGCTTCTCGCTCGACACCCCGTGGAACCAGCTCGACCCCGCGGTGCAGGCGTCGATCCTGACCGGCAAGGACTTCCAGGTCTCGGTTTCCTGGCGCAACCGCTTCGGACGCGAGATGCGGTACACGAGCGGGTTCGAAGGCGTCATGCCCTACATCGAGCGCAAGTTCGCCGAGGCCGAGTCGGACTCGCAGCGGCAGCGGTTCCAGGGCTACCTGCGCGAGGTCCCGTGCCCGGTGTGCGAGGGCACCCGTCTCAAGCCGGAGGTGCTCGCGGTGACGGTCAACGACCGCAGCATCGCGGACGTCACCGACATGTCACTCGACAACGCGTACTCGTTCATGGACGAGCTGACGCTGACCGACCGTGAAGCGCACATCGCCGCCGCGGTCCTCCGCGAGATCCGTGCACGCCTCGAGTTCCTGCTCGAGGTCGGCCTGAACTACCTCACGCTCGCGCGTGGTGCCGGTGGTCTGTCCGGCGGCGAGGCGCAGCGCATCCGCCTGGCGACGCAGATCGGCTCCGGGCTGACCGGTGTGCTCTACGTGCTCGACGAGCCGAGCATCGGCCTGCACCAGCGCGACAACCGTCGACTCATCGACACCCTGGTCAAGCTCAAGGACCTCGGCAACACGCTCATCGTCGTCGAGCACGACGAGGACACGATCCGCACGGCCGACTGGGTCGTCGACATCGGCCCCGGCGCCGGTGTGAACGGCGGCAACGTCGTGCACTCCGGTTCGTACGAGGGCATCATCGAGAACCGCGAGTCGATCACCGGCGACTACCTCGCCGGCCGACGCGCGATCGAGGTGCCGGCCGAGCGCCGCAAGGTCAACCTGAAGCGGGCCATCACCGTGCAGGGTGCCCGCGCGAACAACCTCAAGTCGATCGACGCGGACTTCCCCCTCGGTGTCTTCACCGCGGTCACGGGCGTCAGTGGCTCCGGCAAGTCGACGCTGGTGAACGACATCCTGTACAAGGTGCTCGCCAACCAGCTCAACGGCGCACGACACATCGCGGGCAAGCACACGCGGGTGAAGGGTCTCGACCAGCTCGACAAGGTCGTGCACGTGGACCAGGCCCCGATCGGCCGCACGCCGCGGTCGAACCCGGCGACCTACACGGGCGTGTTCGACCGGATCCGTCAACTCTTCGCCGAGACACAAGAGGCCAAGACCCGTGGCTACCAGCCCGGCCGCTTCAGCTTCAACGTCAAGGGCGGCCGCTGCGAGAACTGCGCGGGCGACGGCACGATCAAGATCGAGATGAACTTCCTGCCCGACGTCTACGTCGCGTGCGAGGTCTGCGGCGGTGCGCGCTACAACCGCGAGACGCTCCAGGTGCACTACAAGGGCAAGAACATCTCGGAGGTCCTCGACATGCCGATCAGCGAGGCCGCCGAGTTCTTCGAGCCGATCTCGGCGATCCACCGCTACATGGCGACCCTCGTCGACGTGGGTCTCGGCTACGTGCGCCTGGGCCAGAGCGCGACCACGCTCTCCGGCGGCGAGGCGCAGCGCGTCAAACTCGCCACCGAGCTGCAGCGTCGCTCGAACGGCCGCACGGTCTACGTGCTCGACGAACCGACCACCGGTCTCCACTTCGAGGACGTCCGCAAGCTGCTCCTCGTGCTGCAGAGCCTGGTCGACAAGGGCAACACCGTCATCACGATCGAGCACAACCTCGACGTCATCAAGTCCGCAGACTGGCTGATCGACATGGGACCCGAGGGCGGTTCCGGTGGTGGCACGGTCCTCGCGACGGGCACGCCGGAGCACGTGGCGACCGTGCCGGAGAGCCACACCGGTGTCTTCCTGCGCGAGATCTTCGACGCGCAGGACGCGCGGGTCGGCAAGCAGCAGGCGGTCGGCGCACGCCAGGCCACCCAGAAGCAGCAGGGCACGAGCAAGCAGAAGGCGGGTGCTCGGTAGGTGGCGGACACCGTCCCGTGGCGTCCGAAGGCGGGGGAGATCCCGACCGACCCGGGCGTCTACCGATGGCGTGACGAAGCCGGTCGGGTGCTCTACGTCGGCAAGGCGAAGAACCTCCGCGCCCGACTGAGCAACTACTTTGCCCCGCTGCCGACGCTGCATGAGCGCACGCGGCGCATGGTCCTCACGGCGCGCAGTGTCGAGTGGACGACGGTCGGCTCCGAGATCGAGGCGCTCCAGTTGGAGTACACCTGGATCAAGGAGTTCGACCCGCCCTTCAACGTGAAGTTCCGCGACGACAAGTCGTACCCCTACATGGCGGTCACCCTGAGTGACGAAGCGCCGCGGGTGATGGTGACGCGGAACCGCAAGATCAAGGGCGCGAAGTACTTCGGTCCGTACCCGAAGATCTGGGCGGTGCACGAGACCATAGACCTGATGATCAAGGTGTTCCCGATCCGCACCTGTTCGGACTCGTCGTACAAGAAGGCGATGCAGACGGGCCGTCCGTGCTTCCCGGGGCAGATCGGCAAGTGCGGTGGCCCGTGCTCGCAGAAGGTCTCGATCGAGGAGCACCGTGCGCTCGTCGAGGAGTTCGTGCGGTTCATGAACTCCTACGACCGCCGGGTCATCACCGAGCTCCGGCAGCGCATGGGGGCCTCGGCCGACGCGATGCAGTACGAACAGGCCGCGAAGTACCGCGACCAGGTCGAGGCGCTCGAAGCCGTGCTCGAGAAGTCCGCCGTCGTGCTCCGCGACTCGGTCGACCTCGACCTGTTCGGCATCGCCGAGGACGAGCTCGCCGCGGCCGTGCAGCTGTTCTCGGTCCGTGGCGGCCGCATCCGCGGTGTCCGCGGCTGGGTGGTCGACAAGGAGCTGGACATCGCCACCGGCGACCTGGTCGAGCAGATCGTGCAGGGCGTCTACGTCACCGACGAGCCCCCGCGTGAGGTCGTCGTCCCCGAGCTGCCGGAGGACGCCGACGCACTCCAGGAGTGGCTCAGCAAGCGCCGGAACGGACGCGGCACGAAGCTCAGCACCGCGCAGCGCGGCGATCGCGCCGGACTCGCCCGGACGGCCGCGCAGAACGCCGGGCAGGCGCTCATGCTCTACAAGACCAAGCGCTCCGCCGACTACACCACCAGGGCCGCGGCCCTGGCGGACATCCAGGACGCCCTCGGCATGACCGAGGCACCGCTCCGCATGGAGTGCTACGACATCTCGCACCTGCAGGGCACGAACGTCGTCGCGTCGATGGTGGTGTTCGAGGACGGCCTGCCGCGGAAGGACCAGTACCGCCGGTACTCGATCGCCGAGACCACCGACGACACCGACAGCATGTACCAGGTGCTCTCGCGGCGCCTGGCGCGGTTGGACGAGGACGCCGAGCTGCCGGACGTCCCCGACGTCACATCCGACCAGGTCGTCGAGGGGTCGAAGCCGACGAAGCGGTTCGCCTACCGCCCGCAGCTGCTCATCGTCGATGGCGGCCAACCCCAGGTGCAGGCAGCGAAGCGCGCGATGGACGAAGCCGGCGTGCACGACATCGCCCTGGTCGGCATCGCCAAGCGACTCGAGGAACTCTGGCTGCCCGATGACGACTTCCCGGTCATCCTGCCCCGCAACTCCGAGGCGCTCTTCCTGATCCAGCGCATCCGTGACGAGGCCCACCGGTTCGCGATCACCCACCAGCGCAGCAAGCGCAAGCGCGACGTCCGGTCGCGGCTGTCCGAGATCCCCGGTCTCGGCCCGAGCCGTGTCAACGCCCTGCTGAAGCACTTCGGCTCGGTCGCCCGGCTGCGCGAGGCCACGGCCGAGGACATCGGCGAGGTGAACGGGATCGGCCCGGCGACCGCTGCCGCGGTGGTCTCGAAGCTGGCCCAGACGCCGACGAGTGCACCCGCCACGAGCGCGTCGAGCGCCCCCGAACCGGACGCCGACGCGATCGCCGGCACCGGAACCGGAACCGATCCCGGAGGCCCGGTGCGGGTCCCCGAGGTGACCGACGACGGTCCGCAGCGGCCGTCGTGACGAACCCCGCGCCTCCCGGCCGCCACCGGGCGGTAGCCTGGTCCGGCAGCCGAGACCTCCCCGGGCGACGCGCCCGGGCCGCCACGACGGAGCCCACTCCCAGATGACCGACAGCGCCACCGCGACCTCCCACGCGTCGCAGCACGACATCCTCATCGTCACCGGCATGTCCGGGGCCGGGCGGTCCACCGTCGGCAAGGCCCTCGAAGACCTGGGCTGGTACGTCGTCGACAACCTGCCCACGCAGATGCTGGCCCCGCTGACCGAGCTGGCCGACCGCGCGGGGGAGAAGATCCCGAAGATCGCCACGGTGGTCGACGTCCGTGGCGGGCGGTTCTTCACCGACCCCGAGCACGCGGTCGAGCAGGTCCGCTCGAGCACGTCCGCGCGGGTCCGGGTGCTGTTCCTCGAGGCGACCGACGCCGTGCTGGTCCGGCGATTCGAGCAGGTCCGTCGACCCCACCCGCTCCAGGGCGAGGACACCCTGCTCGACGGCATCGCCCGCGAACGCGCGCGTCTCGCCGGCCTGCGCGAGGCGTCCGACGTGGTGATCGACACCTCCGACCTCAACATCCACCAGCTCGCGAACACCGTGATCGAGCACTTCGCCGACGAGCACTTCGTGGGTGTCCAGGTCACGCTGATGAGCTTCGGGTTCAAGTACGGACTGCCCGCCGACGCCGACATGGTGGCCGACGTGCGGTTCCTCCCGAACCCCTACTGGGTGCCGGAACTGCGGCCCCACACCGGGCTCGACCAGCCGGTCTCGGACTACGTGCTGGCCCAGGCCGGAGCCCGTCCGTTCGTCGATCGCTACGCCTCCGTCCTCGAGCCGGTGTTCGAGGGGTACCAGCGCGAGAACAAAAGACACGCTACGATCGCCATCGGCTGTACCGGCGGGAAGCACCGCTCGGTCGCCATCGTCGCCGAGTTGGCGAACCTCCTCCGCGGGATGCCAGGCGTCGCCGTGCGTGTGAAGAACCGAGATCTCGGCCGGGAGTGACCGTCCCTCCGGCCGCTCCCACGCCCGTGCCGCCGGATCTGCGGGAACCACTGAACGAACGTTAGGAATGATGCTGTGCCGTTGACTGCCGAGGTCAAGGACGAACTGGCCAGGGTCGCCGTGAACCGCAACACGGTCCGCGCCGCCGAACTGGCCACGATCCTCCGGTTCGCTGGTGGTCTGCACGTCATCTCGGGCCGCATCGCGGTCGAGGTCGAGCTCGACACCCGGATCATCGTGCACCGGGTCCGCAAGGACCTCGCCGAGCTCTACGGCGTGCGCAGCGAGGCATCGGTGGGGTCGTCCGCGTCCGCCCGCCGTGGCACCCGGTACCTGGTCCGTGTGCTGGAGGCGGGGGAGACCCTCGCACGCCAGACCGGCCTGATGGACGCCCGTCGTCGTCCCGTCCGCGGGCTGCCGAACCGCCTCACCACGGGCAACCGTGAGGACCTCGCCGCCATCTGGCGCGGCGCCTTCCTCGCCTCCGGCACCCTGACCGACCCGGGTCGGGCCGCAGCGCTCGAGGTCACGTGCCCGGGCAACGAGGCCGCGATGGCCCTCGTCGGTGCCGCGTCGCGTCTCGGGGTCGCCGCCAAGGGCCGCGAGGTCCGCGGGGTGCACCGCGTCGTCATCCGCGACGGCGAGGCCATCGGCCAGATGCTGACCGTCATGGGCGCTGCGCGCACCACCGCCGACTGGGAGGAGATGCGCCAGCGCCGCGAGGTCCGTGCGACCGCGAACCGCCTGGTCAACTTCGACGACGCGAACCTCCGCCGTTCCGCGCAGGCCGCCGTGGCCGCCTGCGCCCGGGTCGAGCGCGCGCTCGAGATCCTCGGCGACGAGGTCCCCGACCACCTGCAGTACGCCGGCACCCTGCGCCTGCAGCACCGCGACGCCTCGCTCGACGAGCTCGGCCAGCACGCGGACCCGCCCATGACCAAGGACGCCATCGCCGGCCGCATCCGTCGCCTGCTGGCGATGGCCGACAAGCGGGCCTCCGACCTCGGCATCCCGGGCACCGAAGCGAGCGTTCCCGAGGAGCTCGAAGGGGCCTGAGAGCGGTCTGTCGACCCTGCGGACAGGAGGCGCGGTGCCAGCTGGCACCGCGCCTCCCGTCCGTTTCCGCACCCGTTCTCGGACCCGTTCCCGGCCTGGCCGGCGACCGTCCGGACGGACCGTCATCCCGCTCGGGCACGCACTGTCCGACTGCTAGGGTCGTTACGGCGACGTTACGGGGCGTATCGTCCACCACACGCGGACCCGCCAGGGTGCGCGACTCCCGAAAGCAGCGCCCCCTGGGCGCTCCACACTCACCAGGAGATCCATTGACCGTCAAGATCGGTATCAACGGCTTCGGCCGCATCGGCCGTAACTTCTTCCGGGCCGCCCTCGCGAAGGGCTCCGACCTCGAGATCGTGGCGGTGAACGACCTCACCGACAACGCGTCGCTCGCCAACCTGCTGAAGTTCGACTCCATCACGGGCAAGCTCCCCGCGACCGTCGAGCTCGACGGCGACAACATCGTCGTCGACGGCAAGGCCATCAAGGTCCTCGCCGAGCGCGACCCCGCCAACCTCCCCTGGGGCGAGCTGGGCGTCGACATCGTCATCGAGTCGACCGGTTTCTTCACGAAGGCCGCCGATGCGCAGAAGCACATCGACGCCGGTGCCAAGAAGGTCATCATCTCCGCTCCGGCCTCGGGTGACGACGTCACCATCGTGCTCGGCGTGAACGAGGGTCAGTACGACCCCGCGAACCACCACATCATCTCGAACGCGTCCTGCACCACGAACAGCCTCGCCCCGCTCGCCAAGGTGTTCCACGACAAGTTCGGCATCGAGCGTGGGCTCATGACGACGGTGCACGCCTACACCGCCGACCAGAACCTGCAGGACGGCCCGCACAAGGACCCCCGTCGTGCCCGTGCCGCCGCGCTGAACATCGTGCCGACCTCGACCGGTGCGGCGAAGGCCATCGGCCTCGTGCTCCCCGAGCTCGCCGGCAAGCTGGACGGCTTCGCGCTGCGCGTCCCGGTCCCCACCGGCTCGATCACCGACCTCACGCTCGAGACCAAGTCCGAGGTCACCGTCGACGAGATCAACGCCGCCTACAAGGAGGCCGCAGAAGGCCCCCTCAAGGGCATCCTGCTCTACAGCGAGGACCCGCTGGTGTCGACCGACATCACCACGGACCCGCACTCCTCGATCTACGACTCCGGCCTGACCAAGGTCATCGGCGGCCTCGTGAAGATCACCTCGTGGTACGACAACGAGTGGGGCTACTCGAACCGCCTCGTCGACCTCACCGAGTACGTCGGCGAGCGTCTGTAACACATGGCCCTCCGCACCCTCGAGGACCTCGGCGACCTCGCCGGCAAGCGCGTCGTCGTCCGTTGTGACCTGAACGTCCCGCTCAAGGACGGCTCCATCACGGACGACGGCCGCGTGCGCGCGTCGCTCACCACGCTGAACACCCTCGTCAACGCCGGCGCACGCGTCATCGTGATCTCGCACCTGGGCCGCCCCGACGGCGAGCCCAAGCCCGAGTTCTCGCTCGCGCCGGTGGCCCAGCGGCTCTCCGAGCTGCTCGGCAAAGAGGTCACGTTCGTCGGCGAGACTGTCGGCGACGAAGCGACCGCTGCGGCCGAGGCCCTCGAGGACGGCGACGTCCTGCTGCTCGAGAACCTCCGCTTCAACTCGGAGGAGACCTCGAAGGACGCCGCCACGCGCGGTGCCTTCGCGGACCGCATCGCCGCCCTCGGCGACGCCTTCGTGTCCGACGGCTTCGGCGTCGTGCACCGCAAGCAGGCCTCGGTCTACGAGCTCGCGTCCGCACTGCCCAGCGCAGCCGGTTCGCTCATCGAGACCGAGCTCCGCGTGCTCGAGCGACTGACCAAGGACCCGGAGCGCCCCTACACGGTGGTGCTCGGCGGTTCGAAGGTCAGCGACAAGCTCGGTGTCATCGACCACATCCTGCCGAAGGTCGACACCCTCTGCATCGGTGGCGGCATGCTCTTCACGTTCCTCGCGGCCCAGGGCCACGGGGTCGCGAAGTCGCTGCTCGAGGCCGACCAGCTCGACGTCGTCCGCGAGTACCTCTCGCGGGCGAAGGAGCTCGGTGTCACCATCGACCTGCCGACCGACGTCGTGGTGGCCTCCGGCTTCGCGGCCGACGCCGACCACGAGACCGTCCGGGCCGACGCCATCGAGTCTTCGTCGTTCGGCACGGACGGCACCGGCCTCGACATCGGCCCGGAGACCGCAGCGCGGTTCGCCTCGGCCGTCTCGGGTTCGAAGACCGTGTTCTGGAACGGCCCGATGGGCGTGTTCGAGTTCCCGGCCTTCGCCGCCGGCACGAAGACCGTCGCACAGGCGCTGACCGAGGTCGACGGCCTCGGCGTCGTCGGTGGTGGCGACTCCGCTGCCGCCGTGCGGTCACTCGGCTTCTCGGACGACCAGTTCGGCCACATCTCGACTGGTGGCGGTGCGAGCCTCGAGTTCCTCGAGGGCAAGTCGCTGCCCGGTCTCGAAGCACTGGGGTGGACCGCATGACCCGGACGTCACTCCGTCCCGTGCTCTCGGGAGGCGCAGCATGAACCGCATTCCACTGATCGCGGGGAACTGGAAGATGAACCTGGACCACCTCCAGGCCATCGCCACCGTGCAGAAGCTCGCGTGGACGCTCAAGGATGCTCGGCACGACTTCGACGACGTCGAGGTCGCGGTGTTCCCGCCGTTCACCGACCTGCGGAGCGTGCAGACGCTCATCTCGGCCGACAAGCTGCCCATCCACTTCGGTGCGCAGGACCTGTCGCAGTTCGACTCCGGTGCCTACACCGGTGACGTCTCCGGCGCGTTCCTGGCTGCGCTCGACGCCCAGTACGTCATCGTCGGCCACTCCGAGCGGCGCACGCTGCACGGTGAGACCGACGAGGTCGTCGCGGCGAAGACCGCAGCGGCCGTCAAGCACGGCCTGGTGCCCGTGGTCTGCATCGGCGAGACCGGTGAGCAGCGCGAGGAGCGCGGCGCCGGCGTGGTGCCGGTCGAGCAGCTCCGCGTCGTGCTCGACGCGGTCGAGCCCGCCGACATCGTCGTGGCGTACGAGCCCGTCTGGGCCATCGGCTCCGGCCAGGCGGCCACGGCCGAGCAGGCGCAGGACGAGTGCGCGGCCATCCGCCGTGGCATCGCCGCAGCCTGGGGTGACCAGGCTGCTGCCGACACTCGGGTGCTCTACGGCGGCTCGGTCAAGTCGGGCAACATCGCGGGGTTCCTCCGCGAGCCCGACATCGACGGCGCGCTCGTCGGTGGCGCTTCGCTCGACGTGCAGGAGTTCGCGGCCATCGCGCGGTTCCGTCAGCACGTCGGGCTGTAGTCCACAGGCGCGGACGTCGCGGGCTGTCGTCCGCACCACTCCCGTCCAGGTACCGGCCGTGCTCCGCGCGGCCGGTACACTGGTACGGCTGACTGACACGAAAGGTACGTCGTGGCGATACTCTCCGTCGTGCTGCAGGTCCTGCTCGCAATCACGAGCCTCCTGCTCACGCTCCTCATCCTGCTGCACAAGGGCCGCGGTGGTGGCCTCTCCGACATGTTCGGCGGTGGGGTCACGAGCAACCTCGGTGCGTCCGGCGTGGCCGAGCGCAACCTCAACCGCATCACGGTGATCCTCGGTCTGGTCTGGATCGTGTCCATCATCGTGCTCGGTCTCATCAACAAGTTCACGGCGGGGGTCTGATCCATGGCAAGCGGAGGCAGTGCAATCCGAGGGTCTCGCGTCGGTGCGGGCCCGATGGGCGAACAGGACCGCGGGGTCCAGGCAGAGCGCGTGGCGATCTCGTACTGGGACGCCCTCGGCAACGAGGTCGTGCGGTACTTCGCCGCGAACCTGCCCGACGAAGAGATCCCCGAGACGGTGGACTCGCCGTCGAGTGGTCTGCCGGCCGGGCGCGACAAGGAGAACCCTCCCGTGGTCTCCAAGACGGAGCCCTACAAGACCCACCTCGCGTACGTGAAGGAACGCCGCACCGAGGAAGAGGCAGCGCAGCTCCTCGAGGACGCGCTCCAGCAGCTCCGAGAGCGTCGCGGCACCGCGGCGAAGAAGAGCTAGCGCACACACGCTGACGAAGGCCCCCGCACCGATGGTGCGGGGGCCTTCGTGTATCCGGGGGAGTGCCGGCAGTGCTCGGCGCGCGGGTGCCTCATCCGCCGAGCGGTCACGACACGCCGCGTGCGGTTCGTCCAGGCGGGCGATCTGTCGCCTGCGGCACCCGCAGCCGACAGTTCCTGACCTCTCGGCGCCGCGCCGGCGGGGCGTCGCGACCGTTCGGCGCAGGCGTGCGACGCGGGTGCCGGATCGCGGAGCACCGGTTCGTCGAGCGGTCACGACACGCCGCGTGCGGTTCGTCCAGGTGGCCCGCTTTGTCGCCTGCGGCGCCCGCAGGCGACAGTTCCTGACCGCTCGGCGCCGCGCTGGCGGGGCGTCGCGACCGTTCGGTGCCCGGCGATGGGCGCGACCACGGACGGACAGGAGGCCCGGTGCCAGCTGGCTCCGGGCCTCCTGTCCGTCAGGAACGCGCGTCTAGTACGTCGACGCGATCAGGTTCTCGGGGACGTCGCGTGCGGCGTCCTGGTCCACGAAGAAGACGGTGCGCTTGCGACCCTGCACGCCACCGACGGGGACGTCCTCGATCGACGCACCGGCCAGGGCCAGCCCGAGGACCGAGGCCTTCTCGGCACCGGAGAGGATCACCCAGACGCGCTGCGATGCGTTGATCACCGGGAAGGTGACGGTCAGACGCTGCGGCGGCGGCTTGGGGGAGTCGTCAACCGACACGACAGCGCGGTCAGTGACGGTGAGCTGCGGGAACTCCGGGAAGAGCGAGGCGGTGTGTCCGTCGGGACCGACGCCGAGCAGGGTGATGTCGAAGCGCGGAGCGACGGCACCCTCGGGTGCGGCGTCCTGCAGCTCGCGCTCGTACCGGGTCGCGGCGGCCTCGATGTCGAGCCCGCCGTCCGACGCCGGCATCGGGTGGATGTTCGACGCGGGGATGTCGACGTGGTCGAAGAAGTCGGTCTGCGTGCCGGTCGTGTTGCGGTCGGCGTCCTCCGCCGGGACCCAGCGCTCGTCGACCCACCAGACGTGCACCTTTGACCAGTCGACGCTCTCGCGCGCCGGCGACTGGCCGATCGCGGCGAGGACCAGGGAGGACACCGAGCCACCGCTGATCGCGATGTCGGCACGCTCCTGCTCGTCGAGCACGTCGATGATCTTGGTGATGAAGCGTGCGGCGACCGAAGCGCCGAGGGCCTGCTTGTCCGGGTGCACGAGCACCCGCCGTTCGTTGGTCACGTGACTCCCGTGTTCGTGGCGGCCGACCGGTCGTCCGACCGCCTTCGGTCCGGTCGGGCCGCCTGCACCAGACAGGCGGCCCGACCGTGTGGGGTGTGGATCAGCGGGCGATGGTCTCGCGCAGCTGGGGCACCCCGTGCTTGACGACGTCTCCGAAGAGGACGTCCGGGTCGAGTCTACGGAGTTCCTCGGCGAGGCAGTCGCGCAGGTTGCGGCGTGGCAGCGACAGGTCGTGCGTCGGCTGCCCGGGCATCGAGAGCGTGGCGACGTCCACCAGGGACCGCTCGAGCTCGATGGTGCCGGACTCACGCACGAGCTTCACACCGTGGATGCCGCTCGACCCCGTCGCGCGTGGTGACGTGACGACGGACACCGGCACCCGGAGCTGCAGCTGCAGCCAGGCGGCGAGCAGGATCGTCGACGGGCTGTCGGACGCTCCGGAGACCTCCACCGCGGTGATCGGCTCGTACGGCGGCTGGTCGAGCGCCGCGGCGAGCTGGTTGCGCCACAGGGTCAGACGAGTCCAGGCGAAGTCGGTGTCACCCGGCACGTAGGACGCCCCGAGGGCCTCGATCGCGCCGTTCGGGTCCTTTTGCGCGGCCGCGTCGGTGATCCGTCGCTGCGCGATGCGGCCGAGGGCCGACGCCGCGGGCTGCTCGGGAGCGGTCTGCGGCCACCAGGCCACGACGGGTGCGTCCGGCAGCAGGAGGCCGGTGACCAGGCTCTCCTCGTCGGTCGCGGTCTCGCCGTACGCGCGCAGGACGATGACCTCGCTCGCACCCGCGTCGCTGCCCACACGGATCTGCGCGTCGAGGCGACCGGGGGACTTCGTGTCACCGCTGTTCTTCGAGACGATGATCACGCGCATCGGGTGCTCGCGGGACGCCTCGTTCGCCGCCTCGATCGCCTCTTCCTCGTGGCCGAGGGCCGTCGAGACGATGAGGGTCAGCACGCGACCGAGGGCGACGGCGCCGCCCTCTTCGCGGATGCGGACGAGCTTCTTCTGGATCTTCGACACCGTGGTGTCGGGCATGTCGATCTTCACGGACGCCTCCAGGTCCGACCATCGCGGGCGAGCAGGGCGTCGGCGGATGCCGGGCCCCACGTGCCGGGACGGTACTGCTCGGGCTGGCCCTGCGTGGCCCAGAACTCCTCGATGGGGTCGAGGATCTTCCAGGACAGCTCGACCTCCTGGTGCCGCGGGAACAGCGGCGGGTCACCGAGGAGCACGTCGAGGATGAGTCGCTCGTACGCCTCGGGGGATGCTTCGGTGAACGCGTGGCCGTAGCCGAAGTCCATCGTCACGTCGCGCACCTGGGTGCCGACGCCGGGGACCTTCGAGCCGAAGCGGAGCGTGACGCCCTCGTCCGGCTGGACACGGATCACGAGCGCGTTCTGACCGAGCGGGGACTGTGTGTTGCCGTAGACGTCCTCGGGGACACGCTTGAACACGATCGCGATCTCGGTCACACGACGGCCCAGGCGCTTGCCGGCGCGCAGGTAGAACGGGACGCCCTGCCAGCGGCGCGTCGCGATGTCGAGCTTGATCGCCGCGTACGTCTCGGTGCCGGACTCGGGGTTCATCCCGGCCTCTTCGAGGAAGCCGAGCACCTTCTCGCCGCCCTGCCAGCCGCCGTCGTACTGCCCGCGGGCGGTGGCGGTCGACAGGTCCTCGGGCAGACGGACGGCGGAGAGCACCTTCTCCTTCTCGGCACGCAGGTCGGCGGCCTTGAACGAGACGGGCTCCTCCATCGCGGTGAGTGCGAGGAGCTGCAGCAGGTGGTTCTGGATGACGTCGCGCGCTGCGCCGATGCCGTCGTAGTACGCGGCACGCCCGGCGACGCCGATGTCCTCGGCCATCGTGATCTGCACGTGGTCGACGTAGTTCGAGTTCCAGATGGGTTCGTACATCTGGTTCGCGAACCGGAGCGTCAGGAGGTTCTGGACGGTTTCCTTGCCGAGGTAGTGGTCGATGCGGAACACGTCGTCGGGCGCGAAGACGCTCTCGACGATCGCGTTGAGCTCGCGCGCGGTGCGGAGGTCGGAGCCGAACGGCTTCTCGACGACCACGCGGCTCCAGGAGCCCTCGCGCTTCTCGGTCAGCCCGGACAGCTTCAGCTGCTCGGTGACGACCGGGAACATCTTCGGCGGGATCGACAGGTAGAACGCGTGGTTGCCCAGCGTCCCGCGCTCGGCGTCGAGGTCGTCGACGGTGCGCTTGAGCTCGCGGAACGCCTCGGGGTCGTCGAACGAGCCCTGCACGAAGCGGATGCCCTGTTCGAGCTGACGCCAGACGTCCTCGTCGAACGGGGTGCGGGAGTGCTCCTTGACGGCATCGTGGACGAGCTGGGAGAAGTCTTGGTCCTCCCAGTCGCGACGAGCGAACCCGACGAGCGCGAACCCCGGGGGCAGGAGCCCCCGGTTGGCCAGGTCGTAGACCGCGGGCATCAGTTTCTTGCGTGACAGGTCGCCCGTCACGCCGAAGATGATGAGCGTGCTCGGTCCCGCGATCCGGTTCAGTCGACGATCCGTCGGCAGCCGGAGCGGGTTGTGCTCCGGGGTGATTGCCACCGGTGACATGAGTCGGTGAACTCCTTACGAGTCAGTGGGAGACGGCGGACGCGATCGCCGCGGTGGCGGCGTGGACGTCCGACGTCGTGAGGGTGAGGACCGGCCGGCCGTGCTCGGCGAGGACGCTCGCGTCGCCGGCTGCCTGGGCCCGGAGCAGCTGCCCGAACGTGAAGGGCCGACCCGGGATCGCCAGGTCGTCCGTCTCGTCGGCCACGATCTGCAGGAACACTCCCGTAGCGGGGCCGCCCTTGTGGTACTGGCCGGTCGAGTGCAGGAACCGCGGGCCGTACCCGAACGTGACGGGTCGCTCCGTGCGCGCCGCGATCGCGTCGCGCAGCGACTCGAGGTCGCCGTTCGCGGTGCGGTCGACGTACGCCTGCACCGACACGTAGCCGGTCGGGTCGAGTGCGGACAGGAGGCCCGACACGGCTTGTGCGAGCGTCGTACCGACCGCGAGTCCGGGCGTCGCGAGGACGGCGACGCCGTCCTCGGAGAACGCCGGTTCCGCCGGAGCGGGGCGGTCGTCGAGCAGTGCCCGGGTCGCGACCTTGGCGGCCTCGACGGCGGGCTGGTCGAACGGGTTGATGCCGAGCAGGCGACCGGCGACCGCGACGGCGTACTCCCAGACGAGGATCTGACCGCCGAGCGTGCCGGTGATCTCGACCTCGCCCTCGGCCACGTGGCGCTCGTCCTCGCGCGAACCGACCAGGCGGATGACCTGGACGTCCGGCAGGCCGGCGGTGACCTCGGGGGAGTCAGCGTGCAGCACGACGGGCAGGAGGCCGCGTCCGTCCTTGCCGGTCGACTCCGCGATCAGCTGTTCGACCCAGTCGCCGAAACCGACGATGTGCGTGCCGTCGGGCACGATGGCGATCTTGTCGCGCAGCGGCTCGGTGCCGGCGAGGACCGCACCGAGCACGAGCCCGGGGTTCTCGTCCAGGTCCACCGAGAGCAGCGCGGAGATGGCGTCGGCCTCGTCGAGGAGCTCGGCGATGTCCGCTCCCGCGAGCCCGGAGGGCACGAGGCCGAAGGCGGTGAGCGCGGAGTAGCGGCCGCCGACCGTCGGGTCGGCGGTGAAGACGCGGTAGCCGGCGTCGATCGCAGCGGCCTCGAGCGCGGAGCCCGGGTCGGTGACGACGACGATGCGGCGGGCCGGGTCGATGCCGGCGTCGCGGAATGCCTGCTCGTACACACGACGCTGCGAGTCGGTCTCGAGCGTCGAGCCGGACTTCGACGAGACCACGAGCACGGTGCGCTCGAGGTCGGTCGTCACGGCCGCGCGGACCTGTGCGGGGTCGGTCGAGTCGAGGACCGTGAGGGGCACGCCTGCGGTGCGCGTGATGACCTCGGGTGCGAGGGACGAGCCGCCCATGCCGGCGAGGACGACGTGGTCGACCCCTTCGGCACGGAGCGACTCGCGCAGCGCGGTCACCTCGGCGACGAGCGGGCGGGAGACCGAGACGGCCTCCACCCAGCCGAGGCGCTTCGACGCCTCGGCCTCGGCGGCGGTTCCCCACAGATCGGCGTCCTGGGCGGTGATGCCCGAGGCCACCAGGTCAGCGACGAGCCGCGGGACCACCTGTTCGATGGCCCGCGCGGCGTCGCCGCTGGCTGCGATGGAAACCGTCACTACTTGGCGCCCTCGAGCGCGTTCTTGACGGTGTCGACGAGCTCGCCCCAGGAGACGTTGAACTTGTCCACGCCCTCCTTCTCGAGCAGTGCGACGACCTCGTCGTAGTCGACGCCCTGCGCGGCGAGCTGGTCGAGGACCTGCTGCGCCTGGTCGAACGTGCCGGCGATGGCGTCGCCGTGGATCTCACCGTGGTCGAACGTCGCGTCGAGCGTCTTGCCCGGCATCGTGTTGACGGTGTTCGGCGCGGCGAGCTCGGTCACGTAGAGCGTGTCGGGGAGCGACGGGTCCTTCACGCCGGTCGAGGCCCAGAGCGGACGTTGCGTGTTGGCACCGGACTCGAGCAGGCCGAGGGCACGCTCGGAGGCGAACGCCTCGGTCCAGACCTGGTAGGCGAGCTGTGCGTTGGCGATGCCGGCCTTCGACTTGAGGGCCTTGGCCTCGTCGGTGCCGACGGCGTCCAGGCGCTTGTCGATCTCGGAGTCGACGCGCGACACGAAGAAGGACGCAACCGAGTGGATCTTGGAGAGGTCGTGGCCGGCGGCCTTGGCCTTCTCGAGACCGCCGAGGTAGGCGTCGATGACGGCCCGGTAGCGCTCGAGCGAGAAGATCAGGGTGACGTTGACGGAGATGCCGGCGCCGATGACCTCGGTGATCGCCTCGAGACCCTCGAGCGTCGCCGGGATCTTGATGAGGACGTTCTCCTTGCCGACCTTCTCGAACAGGAACTTGGCCTGCTCGATGGTCTTGGCGGTGTCGTGCGCGAGGCCCGGCTCGACCTCGATCGAGACGCGGCCGTCGAAGCCCTTGGTCTCGTCGTAGATCGGCTTGAAGACGTCCGAGGCGTTCGCGACGTCCTGCGTGGTGATCTCGAAGATCGCGTTGGTCACGTCGGTGCCCGCAGCCGCGAGCTCCTTGACCTGCGAGTCGTAGCGCTCGCCCTTGGCGAGGGCCGACGCGAAGATCGTCGGGTTCGTCGTCACGCCGACGACGTTCTTCTGCTCGATGAGCTCGGTGAGCTTGCCGGTCTCGAGGAGCTCGCGGGAGAGGTCGTCGAGCCAGATGCTCACGCCGACCGCGGAGAGGGCGGCGGTGGGGGTGTTCTCAGCCATGTGTTTCTCTTCTTCTTTCATCGACGGGTCCGTGAGGACCGTGAGTCGTGGTTTCGGGGACGGGAGGCCCGTGGCGGAACCGAGCCGGGCCTCCCGGAAGAAGGGCCGGATCCGGCAAACCGGACCCGGCCCTTGCAGGTCAGGAAGCTGCGATCGATTCCTTCGCGGCGGCCACGACGTGCTCCGTCGTGAAGCCGAACTCCTTGAAGAGCGTCTGGTAGTCGGCCGAGGCACCGAAGTGCTCGATCGAGACGCTGCGGCCCTTGTCGCCGACGATGTCGCGCCAGCTCATGGCGATGCCGGCCTCGACCGACACGCGAGCGGTGACGTCCTTCGGGAGCACCTGGTCCTGGTAGTTCTCGGACTGGGCGCGGAACCACTCGATCGACGGGGCGCTCACGACACGGGCGTTGATGCCCTCGGCCTTGAGCTGCTCGCGAGCCTCGACCGCGATCTGGACCTCGGAACCGGTCGCGATGAGGATGACGTCCGGGGTGCCGTTGGGCGCCTCGGCCAGGATGTACGCACCCTTGGCGACGTTCTTCGCCGAGGCGAAGACCTCACCGGAAGCGTCACCCTCGCCACGCTCGAACACGGGGAGGTTCTGACGGCTCAGCGCGATGCCGGCCGGGCGGTCGGTGTGCTTGAGCATCTCGAGCCACGCGTACGCGACCTCGTTCGCGTCGGCCGGACGGACGACGTCGAGACCCGGGATCGCACGGAGCGACGAGACCTGCTCGATCGGCTGGTGCGTCGGGCCGTCCTCGCCGAGGGCGATGGAGTCGTGGGTCCAGACGTAGATCGCCGGCGCCTGCATGAGCGCGGCGAGACGGACCGCCGGGCGCATGTAGTCGCTGAAGATCAGGAACGTGCCGCCGAAGGGGCGGGTGTTGCCGTGCAGGACGATGCCGTTGAGGATCGAGCCCATGGCGTGCTCGCGGATGCCGAAGTGCAGCACGCGCCCGTACGGGTCGGTGCTCCACGTCGACGTCGAGGCCTCGGCCGGACCGAAGGACTTGGCGCCCTCGATCGTGGTGAGGTTCGACTCGGCGAGGTCGGCCGAGCCGCCCCAGAACTCGGGCATCAGCGGCGCGATGGCGTTGATGACCTTGCCGGAGGCGGCACGGGTCGAGACGGCCTTGTCGGTCGGGAAGACCGGCAGCGCCGCCTCGAGGCCCTCGGGGAGCTCCTTGGACTGGACGCGGTCGAACAGCGCCTTCTTGTCGGCGTTGGCCGCGGCCCACGCGTCGAAGGACTTCTGCCACTCGGCGTGCTCGGCCTGGCCCTTGGCGACGGCGCCGCGGGTGTACTCGAGGACCTCGGGGGCGACCTCGAAGGTCTTGGTGGCGTCGAAACCGAGGACCTCCTTGAGGCCCTTGATCTCGTCGGCGCCGAGCGCCGAACCGTGGATCTTGCCGGAGTTCTGCTTGGTCGGGGACGGCCAGCCGATGATCGTCTTGAGGACGATGAGCGACGGCTTGTCGGTCACCTGCTTGGCGGCCTCGATCGCGGCGTGGAGCTCCTCGACGTCCTCGGAGTACTCGCCGGTCTTCTTCCAGTCGACGACCTGCACGTGCCAGCCGAGCGCCTCGTAGCGGTCGGCGACGCTCTCGGAGAACGCGATGTCGGTGTTGTCCTCGATCGAGATCTGGTTCGAGTCGTAGAACGCGATGAGGTTGCCGAGCTGCTGGCGGCCGGCGAGCGAGCCGGACTCGTTCGTCACGCCTTCCTGCATGTCACCGTCGCCGGCGATCACGTAGGTGTAGTGGTCGAACGGCGACTGACCGGCCGGGGTCTCCGGGTCGAACAGGCCACGCTCGAAGCGCTGGGCGTAGGCGAAGCCGACCGAGGACGCGAGGCCCTGGCCGAGCGGGCCCGTGGTGATCTCGACACCGTCGGTGTGGCCGTACTCCGGGTGACCCGGGGTCTTCGAGCCCCACTTGCGCAGGTGCTGCAGGTCCTCGATCTCGAGACCGTAGCCGTGCAGGTAGAACTGCACGTACTGCAGGATCGAGGCGTGACCCGCGGAGAGGATGAAGCGGTCGCGGCCGATCCAGGTGGAGTCGCTCGGGTCGCGACGCATCACCTTCTGGAAGAGCAGGTGGGCGAGCGGAGCGAGGCTCATCGCGGTGCCGGGGTGACCGTTGCCAGCGGCCTCGACCGAGTCGGCGGCGAGTGCGCGGGCCGTGTCGACAGCCTTCCGGTCGATGGCGTCCCAGGTGAATTCAGCCACTTGGATGTTGACCCTTCTTGATGCGACATGTGCGAGGGCTCGTGCCATCGCACGGACATGTGGCCATCCCGGGGCCGAGTCGTGTCGCCGTCTAGCGGCGGCCGACCGGCTCATCGCGGCCGACGTCATCGGGGCGCGCACTGCGGGAGGGCACGTCCAGCATAGTGACCCGGTACTCAGAAGGGGTTCAGGTGACCCCCGATGTTCACACCGGGGTGGCCGCCGACGGTCGATCCGGGCGTGTCGAAGGCGTCCGGATCCCGCCGGGATGTCGGAGCGGGGCACCGTCGCGGCGCTTCCATCCCGTAAACTGGTCGCGACCCGTGGACATTCCGGGTCAGCGCATGCCCGGACGCCGTCGCAGTCGTCCACCGAGTGTGCGAGCTGATGCGAACAGACTGAGGTTCTCTTGCCGACTGCCACCGTGACCCGGCCCGACACCGATCGACCCCGATCGCCGCTGTCCCGCAAGGTCCGTGCGTACGTCTCGTTGACGAAGCCGCGCGTGATGGAGCTGCTGCTCGTGACCACGGCGCCGACGATGTTCCTCGCCGAGCGTGGCGTCCCCGACCTGTGGCTCGTCTTCTGGACGATGCTCGGCGGAGCGATGTCGGCCGGTTCGGCGTCGGCCTTCAACTGCTACATCGACCGCGACATCGACCGGCTGATGAAGCGGACCAGCACCCGCCCGCTCGTCACCGGTGAGCTGTCCGACCGCGAGGCGCTGGTGTTCTCGTGGGTGCTCGGCATCCTGTCGACCGCGGTGCTCGGGTTCCTGGTGAACTGGCTCGCTGCGGCGCTCAGCGTCATCGCGATCCTCATCTACGTGTTCGTCTACACGCTGTGGCTGAAGCGCCGCACCCCGCAGAACATCGTCTGGGGCGGTTCGGCCGGCTGCATGCCCGTGCTCATCGGCTGGGCGGGCGTGACCGGGTCGCTGACCTGGACCCCGGTGATCCTGTTCATGGTGATCTTCCTCTGGACGCCGCCGCACTACTGGCCGCTGTCGATGAAGTACCGCGACGACTACGACGCTGCGGACGTGCCGATGCTCGCGGTGGTCCGCGGCCGCACCGTCGTCGGTCTGCAGGTCGTGCTCTACGCATGGGCGACGCTCGTCTGCTCGCTGCTGCTCATCCCGGTCGGGCACATGGGGCCGCTCTACACGGTCGTCGCGCTGGCCGGCGGCATCTGGTTCGTCCTCGAGTCGCACCGCCTGTACTCGCGGGCGATCCAGCACGTCGAGCACGTGCAGCCGATGCGGGTCTTCCACAGCTCGATCACGTACCTGACGCTGCTCTTCATCGCCGTGGGCATCGACCCGCTGCTGCCGCAGGTCTTCACCTTCTGACGCGGCGAGCGGGCGTCAGCGCCCGCTCGGTCCGCAGAACGCCGTCGTCTCCGGTCGACGCCGTCGTGTGCTGTTGGCGCCGTCGTGTGCTGTTGACGCCGTCGTGTCGGCACGACGCCGCCACGCCGCCGAGACGCCGCCGAATCCGCCGGCGTCTCGGGCATTCGGCGGCGTCTGGGCAGGACACCGGCGTCGCGTGCTGGGCACGAGGCGGCCTGGAGGCACGGTGCGGGCCCGCCACAGGCCTCCCGTCCGGCGTGGGGAGCGTCGGCCGCGGGGCGGACGCGAGCGGCTGCTGACCGCGGGTGGTGCGGACGCCCGGCCAGGCCCACCGCAAACGCGACACCCCACGAGTCGAACGACTCGTGGGGTGTCGGAGAACGGGGTGTCGAGCGCGCGACGCGCCCGGGCGTCAGGTGTCGAGGGGTTCCCGGACGGCGTGTCGGCCGGCCGAGGCCCGCGTCGACAGCACCACGGCGGTCACCGCACCGACGAGCAGTCCGGCGAGCACCATGTGCGTGCCGACGAGCCCGACGGGCAGACCCGTGCGCGCCTGCGTGAGTCCGACCGCGATCTGCAGGAACTCGACGACGAGCAGCAGCAGCGGCCACTTGCTCGGGCGACCCAGACGGACGGCTCCGATCACGAGCACCAGGGTCAGCGCGAAGAGGGCGTACGCGGGCCAGGCGTGCACGTGCTCCATCACCGCGGGGTCGAACCCGGTGCGGTGCAGACGTCCACCGTCGACCGCGGCGTCGGCCCCGGCGTGCGGGCCGCTGCCGGTGGTCAGGATGCCGACGAGCACGGTCACGACGACGGCGGCGACGGTGCCGCGGACGACACCCGTGTACCAGCCGGGAACGAGCCGCTGGGCGGTGCGCGGGCCGTGCGTCGTGCGGTAGACCAGCGCAGCGGTCACCGAGGTGAGTGCGGCGGAGACGACGAAGTGCAGCCCGACCACGAAGGGGTTCAGGTTCGTCCAGACGCTCATGCCGCCGATGACGGCCTGCACGGGGATCGCGACGCCCTGAGCGAACGCCAGCCAGAAGAGTTCGGGGCGCGTGCGGAGCATCCGGACGACCGCGAGGAACATCGCGACGGCCACGATCACGAGCACGAAGGTGAGCAAGCGGTTGCCGAACTCAATGATGCCGTGGATGCCCATCTCCGGCGTGGAGACGAGCGAATCCGCCGTGCACTTGGGCCAGGTGGGGCATCCGAGGCCCGAGGCGGTGAGGCGTACCAGGCCCCCGGTGCCGATCAGCACGACCTCGACCACGAAGGACGCCCAGGCCAGTGCGACGACGCGACGGTCGACCACGCGGGGGAGCGACCACCACCGTCCGGTCCGGAGATCCTGCTCGACGGGGGATCCGACGCGTGTCACGAGGGTGGTGCCTTCCTGTTGTTCCGTGCAGTGAACCTGTAGGATTCGAGGGTTCAGCAGCAGTCAAGTCTAGGCAGGCGCCGGCTCCGAATGGGCCGAGATCGCCGATCACTCCACGGACTGCGTGGAACCATTGTCGTTGCGAGGGAGCAGCACCGGGTCCGCATGTCAGCGGTCCGCGGTGGAATGGCGTCCAGACGCCACGGGTTCACACCTGTAACGCTGTCCCGCGAGAAGGAAACGAGGAGACCATGTCCGACGTGCTCATCGACCGTCCCGAGCTCGAAGGGCTCGGCCAATACGAGTTCGGCTGGTCCGACTCCGACTCGGCAGGGTCCTCCGCCCGTCGTGGGATCTCGGAAGAGGTCGTCACCGACATCTCGAACCTCAAGAACGAGCCCGAGTGGATGCTGAAGAACCGCCTCAAGGGGCTGTCGCTCTTCGGCCGCAAGCCGATGCCGACGTGGGGTGCCGACCTGACGGGCATCGACTTCGACAACATCAAGTACTTCGTGCGCTCCACCGAGAAGCAGGCGCAGTCGTGGGAAGACCTCCCCGAGGATATCCGTGCGACCTACGAGAAGCTCGGCATCCCCGAGGCCGAGCGTCAGCGCCTCGTCGCCGGTGTCGCCGCGCAGTACGAGTCCGAGGTCGTCTACCACCAGATCCGCGAGGACCTGGAGCAGCAGGGCGTCATCTTCATGGACACCGACACGGCGCTCCGTGAGCACCCGGAGCTGTTCGAGGAGTACTTCGGCACCGTGATCCCGGCCGGCGACAACAAGTTCGCCGCGCTGAACACGGCCGTCTGGTCCGGTGGCTCGTTCGTCTACGTCCCCAAGGGCGTCCACGTCGAGATCCCGCTGCAGGCCTACTTCCGGATCAACACCGAGAACATGGGCCAGTTCGAGCGGACGCTGATCATCGCGGACGAGGACTCGTACGTCCACTACATCGAGGGCTGCACCGCCCCGATCTACAAGTCCGACTCGCTGCACTCGGCCGTCGTCGAGATCATCGTGAAGAAGAACGCCCGCGTCCGGTACACGACGATCCAGAACTGGTCGAACAACGTCTACAACCTCGTCACCAAGCGTGCGATCGCACACGAGGGCGCGACGATGGAGTGGATCGACGGCAACATCGGGTCCAAGGTCACGATGAAGTACCCGTCGATCTACCTCGCCGGCGAGCACGCCAAGGGCGAGACGCTCTCCGTCGCCTTCGCGGGCCCCGGCCAGCACCAGGACGCCGGCGCGAAGATGATCCACATGGCGCCGTACACGACGTCGTCGATCGTCTCGAAGTCGATCGCCCGTGGTGGCGGTCGTGCGGGCTACCGCGGTGAGGTCCGGGTCGACCCGGCCGCACACCACGCCGCCAACACCGTGCGCTGCGACGCCCTGCTGGTCGACACGATCAGCCGGAGCGACACCTACCCGGCGATCGACATCCGTGTCGACGACGTGCAGCTGGGACACGAGGCCACGGTCTCGCGTGTCAGCGAGGAACAGCTCTTCTACCTCATGTCCCGCGGCATGGCCGAGGACGAGGCGATGGCGATGATCGTCCGTGGCTTCATCGAGCCGATCGCCCGCGAGCTCCCGATGGAGTACGCACTCGAACTCAACAAGCTCATCGAGATGAGCATGGAAGGATCCGTCGGCTAGATGTCCAGCACCACCCCTCCCCACATCGACCAGCCGATCGAGCCCGCTGCCGCAGCGCAGGGCGGCACCCAGCACGGCGCCGGAGCCCACTCCGACGGCGGCTGGGACGCTCCCGACAAGAAGGTGCCGGTCCAGACCCGCTCCGAGCGGTTCCAGTCCGGCGACGTCGAGGCGTTCCCGAAGGTCACCGGCCGAGAGGTCAACTGGAAGTTCGCGCCGCTCGCCAAGCTCCAGCCGCTGCTGGACGGCGGACTCGACGGATCCGCCTACCCGTACCTCGCCCGGCAGTCCGAGGGTGCCGACGTCGAGTGGGGTCGCAGTGACGACCCCCGCGTCGGCTCCGCGGGCCTGCCCGAGGACCGTGCCTCGGCCGCAGCCTGGACCGCGCGTGACGCGGTGCTGGCGATCACGATCAAGGCCACCGAGGCGCACGAGTTCATCACCGTGACCCGCTCCGACTTCGGGTCGCAGCCCCGCGCCGCACACACGGTCATCACGGCCGAGCCGAACGCGCAGGGCATCGTCGTGCTCGACAACCGCGGAAGCGCCCTGCTCAGCGAGAACGTCGAGATCGTCGCGCAGCAGAACGCGCGACTGACCGTCGTCAGCCTGCAGGACTGGGACGACGACGCCGTGCACGTCGCGACGCACTTCGCCGAGGTCGGCCGCGACGCGTTCCTCAAGCACGTCGTGGTCTCGCTCGGCGGCGACGTCATCCGGGTCAACCCGTCGACGCACCTCGGTGCGCAGGGCGCCGACACGGAGATGTACGGCGTGTACTTCGCCGACGCCGGCCAGTACATCGAGCAGCAGGTCTACGTGAACCACGACGCGCCCAACACGCGCGGTCGGGTCAACTACAAGGGGGCGCTGCAGGGCCAGGGCGCGCACACCGTCTGGATCGGTGACGTCCTGATCGGCCGCGCCGGCGACGGCACCGACTCGTACGAGCAGAACCGCAACCTCGTGCTGACCGACGGCACCCGTGCCGACAGCATCCCGAACCTCGAGATCGAGACGGGCAACATCGAGGGCGCCGGGCACGCGAGTGCGACCGGTCGCTTCGACGACGAGCAGCTGTTCTACCTGCAGTCCCGCGGCGTCCCGGAAGAAGAGGCCCGGCGCCTCGTCGTGCTCGGCTTCCTGGTCGAGGTCATCCAGAAGATCGGTGCCCCCGAGCTCGAGGAGCGCCTCATCGCCGCGGTCGAGCAGGAGCTGGCCGAGGGCCGTTCGGTCATCGCCGCACCGGCCGAAGCCATCGCCGCACCGGCCGAGGCCGGCGCCACGGAGGCCAGCGCCTGATGGCCGAGAAGGTCTGCGCCGAAGCCGACATCGCGGTGGACAGCCCGATGCGCGTGGTCGTCGGCGGCACGGCGGTCGCGATCGTGAAGGACTCGTCCGGCACGGTCCACGCCATCGGCGACACCTGCACGCACGGCGACATCTCGCTGGCCGAGGGCTTCGTCGAGGGAGACTCGCTGGAGTGCTGGGCCCACGGGTCCCGCTTCTCGCTGACCACCGGCAAGCCGCAGAATTTCCCGGCCTACGAGCCCGTCCCGGTCTTCCGGGTCGAGGTCCGCGACGGCGACGTCTACGTCGACGTGCAGGACGTCGTCCCGGTCGACTGAGCACCCCCACCACTTCCCGCGGCTGACGCCGCACCACAGCTGCAACCGAAGGAACGCAATGTCCACTCTGGAAATCCGTGACCTCAAGGTCTCGATCGACACCGATCAGGGCACCAAGGAGATCCTGAAGGGTGTCGACCTCACCATCAACGAGGGCGAGATCCACGCGATCATGGGGCCGAACGGCTCCGGCAAGTCCACCCTGGCGTACACGATCGCCGGGCACCCCCGGTACAACGTCGTCGGTGGCACGATCACTCTCGACGGTCAGGACGTCCTCGCGATGAGCGTCGACGAGCGCGCCCGTGCCGGCATGTTCCTGGCGATGCAGTACCCGGTCGAGATCCCCGGCGTCACGGTGTCGAACTTCCTCCGCACCGCCAAGACGGCGATCGACGGTGAGGCTCCGGCGCTGCGTGGCTGGATCAAGGAACTCCGCCAGTCGATGGCCGACCTGAAGATGGACTCGTCGTTCGCCGAGCGCAACGTCAACGAGGGCTTCTCCGGCGGCGAGAAGAAGCGCCACGAGATCATGCAGCTCGAGCTCCTCAAGCCGAAGTTCGCCGTCCTCGACGAGACCGACTCCGGCCTCGACGTCGACGCGCTGAAGATCGTCTCCGAGGGCGTCAACCGCGCCAAGGCCGCGACCGGCCTCGGCGTGTTGCTCATCACGCACTACACGCGCATCCTCCGCTACATCAAGCCGGACTTCGTGCACGTGTTCGTCGCCGGCAAGGTCGCGGAGCAGGGCGGCCCCGAGCTCGCCGACCGCCTCGAGAACGAGGGCTACGACCGCTACGTGCAGGCCGCTGCCGCCGAGGCGCAGGCCTGATGATCGCCGCACTCGCTCCCGACAAGTTCGACGAGGTCGTCGAGGGCCTGAAGGAGGTCCAGGACCCGGAGCTCGGCGTGAACATCGTCGACCTCGGCCTGATCTACGACCTCGCCTGGGACGACGACGCCAACGCGCTCGTCATCAGCATGACGCTCACCAGCGCCGGTTGCCCCCTGACCGACGTCATCGAGGGTGACACCGCGAACGCCCTCGACGGCATCGTGGACGCCTTCCGGATCAACTGGGTCTGGATGCCGCCGTGGGGTCCGGAACGGATCACCGACGACGGACGCGAGATGATGCGCGCCCTCGGGTTCGCGATCTAGTCGCGACCCACCACGGACGGGAGGCGCGGTGCCAGCTGGCACCGCGCCTCCCGTCCGTCTGTGCGCGCGCCACGCGCGGGGCGCGCCGCCGAGCGGTCGAGACCACCCGCTCACGTTCGCCGGGTGGTCGCGTTCTGTCGGCTGACGGCGCGCCAGGTGACAGAACGCGACCACTCGGCGTCCGGGCTGCGGGGAGTCGTGACCGTACCGACAGCCCGCCCCGCACCGGACGCAGAACGGCCCCGCACCGATCGGTGCGGGGCCGTTCTCGTGCCAGGCGTCAGCGGCGGCCGACGGCCTTCCACGCGAGCGGCAGGATGCCGGCGGCGATGAGGGCCTTGGCGACGCCACCGACGATGAACGGGTACAGGCCGGCGGCGAGCACCGACTGGACGTCGTTCGGGGCGCCGAGCTGGCCGAGCGCCACGGCCAGGTACGGCAGGCCGGTCACGAACGGGATGGCACTGGCGACCAGCATCGCGACCGCCGCGCGACCGACGTGGCGGTCCCAGTTGCGGCGCGCGAACCAGCCGACGAGCCCGGCGGCCGGGACGAAGCCGATGACGTACCCGAAGCTCGGCAGGGCCAGGGCCTGCAGGCCGCCCTGCATGTCGGCGAAGAACGGGGCACCCGCGAGTCCGGCGACGGCGTAGACGAGCAGCGAGAGCATGCCGCGGCGTGCGCCGAGGGTCGCGCCGACGAGCACGACGGCCAGCGTCTGCCCGGTGATCGGGACCGGCCACATCGGGATCTCGAGCTGCGCCATCGCGGCGGTGAACAGGGCTCCGCCGGCGACCAGGGCGGCGTCGGTGGCCAGCCCGTGCGTGCGCAGACGGTCGGCGAGGACTGCGCGGGGAGCGAACCCGGTGGCGTTCGTCATGGATTCTCCTAGAATGGACTGCTGGTTCCGTTCGGAACCATCGGTCCCGTCAGCGTAGCGGTGCACCTCACGCACACACCGTTGTGCAAACCCACCAACTGATTGGACGTCCACTGTGCTTGCCGTGCACGAACTCGAGATCCGCGTCGGAGCTCGTCTCCTCATGGAGGACGTGTCCTTCCGTGTCGAGAAGGGTGACAAGATCGGACTCGTCGGCCGCAACGGCGCGGGGAAGACGACGATGACCAAGGCCCTCGCGGGCGAGACGCCGCCCACCGGCGGCAAGATCGAGCGCGGTGGTGAGATCGGTTACCTGCCGCAGGACCCGCGCTCCGGCGACCCGGAGGAGACGGCGCGCAAGCGCATCCTCGACGCCCGCGGCCTGGGCGAGCTCGTGGAGGGCATCCGGCTCGCGACGCTCGACATGGCGAGTGACGACCCCGCCGTGGCCGAGAAGGCGATGCGGCGCTACAGCCGCCTCGACGACCAGTTCAACGCGCTCGGTGGCTACGCGGCCGAGGCCGAGGCAGCGTCGATCGCGTCGAACCTGAAGCTGCCGGACCGGATCCTCGACCAGCAGCTCAAGACCCTGTCCGGTGGTCAGCGTCGTCGCATCGAGCTGGCCCGGATCCTGTTCTCGGACGCCGAGACGATGATCCTCGACGAGCCGACCAACCACCTCGACGCCGACTCGGTCGTGTGGCTGCGTGAGCACCTGAAGACCTACCCGGGCGGCGTCATCGTGATCTCCCACGACGTGGAGCTCGTCGACGAAGTCGTCAACCGGGTCTTCTACCTGGACGCGAACCGTCAGACCATCGACATCTACAACATGGGTTGGAAGCTCTACCAGCGACAGCGCGTCGCCGACGAGGAGCGACGTCGCAAGGAGCGGGCCGGCGCCGAGAAGAAGGCCGCCACGCTCAAGGACCAGGCCGCGCGCTTCGGCGCGAAGGCCTCGAAGGCCGCGGCCGCGCACCAGATGGTCGCGCGCGCCGACAAGCTGCTCGCCGGGCTCGAGGACGAGCGCGTCGCCGACCGGGTCGCGAAGATCCGCTTCCCCACCCCGGCCCCGTGCGGCCGCACCCCGCTGATGGCCGAGGGGCTGTCGAAGTCCTACGGATCGCTCGAGATCTTCGCGGGTGTCGACCTGGCGATCGACCGCGGTTCGCGCGTGGTCATCCTCGGCTTCAACGGTGCGGGCAAGACCACGCTGCTGCGCATCCTGGCGGGTGCGGACCAGCCCGACACCGGCGAGATCCAGCCCGGCCACGGCCTGCGCATCGGGTACTACGCGCAGGAGCACGAGAACATCGACATCAACCGCACGGTGATCGAGAACATGGTCTCGGCGTCGACCGACCTCAACGAGACCGAGGCCCGCCGCGTCCTGGGCTCCTTCCTGTTCACCGGCGACGACGGCTACAAGAAGGCGGGCGTGCTGTCCGGTGGCGAGAAGACGCGTCTGTCCCTCGCGATGATCGTCGTGTCGGGCGCGAACGTGCTGCTGCTCGACGAGCCGACGAACAACCTGGACCCGGCTTCGCGCGAGGAGATCCTGGGCGCCCTCGCCGGCTTCGAGGGTGCGGTCGTCCTGGTGTCGCACGACGCCGGCGCGGTCGAGGCGCTCAACCCCGAGCGCGTGCTGCTGCTGCCGGACGGCACCGAGGACCACTGGAACAAGGACTACGCGGAGCTCATCGAGCTCGCGTAGCCGGGTCGGCCGGGCGGATGCGCGGGACCCCGTCGGGTCCGCGCGGTCAGGACACCCCGCTCAGTTGCGCCCGATGGTCACCAACCGTCGCCAGACGACCTGGCGCTCGACGAGGCGCGGCCGCCCGCAGGCGCGCCTGCGGCAGGTCGTGACCGGTCGTCAGGAGCGGCGAGCGGCCGTCGACGTGCGCTGCTGACGGACGGGAGGCCCGTGGCGACGCCGCCACGGGCCTCCCGTCCGCTGCGGGGTGGCGTTCGCGGGCAGGTGAGACGCCGTCGTGTCGGCGAGACGCCCCGAAAGCGGCGAGACGCCGCGGGATTCGGCGGCGTCCTGCTCCGACGACGGCGTCCTGCGATGACGACGGCGTCCTGCGATGACGACGGCGTTTTCGACAGGCCTCCAGCAGGCGCGCGCGTCAGCGACGGGACGCGATGAGCTCGTCCTCGATCTCGGCGTCGGTCTTCGGTTTCGCGTTCTTGCGACGCTCGCGCTCGAGCGCGCGCTCGCGTTCCTCCGGGTCGTCCTGGTTGAGGTTCCGGTACTCCTGCACCATCACGTACGCCAGGAACCCGAAGCCCCCGGCGGCGAACAGGAACCACTGGATGAAGTAGCTCATGTGCAGGCCGGTGTCGGCGTTCGGACGCTCCCAGCCGAGCGGGCGGGCCTCGGTCGCGGCGGGGGACTCGGAGGCGAGCTGCCCGTACGCTCCGGTCCAGATCGGGTCGTCCACCTTGCCTGCGACGTCCGCCAGCGTGACGGACTGCACCTGGTCGGTGTCCTTCGGGTCCGACCGGCCGGGGATCCGCGGTTCGCTCTGCTGCAGCCGGACGACGGCGGTGACCACGCCGGACGGGGGAGCGGGCACGTGGTCGGGGGCATCCTGGGCATTGCCCGTCGGCACCCAGCCGCGGTCGACGATGAAGGCGCGGCCCTCGGACGTGACCAGTGGGGTCAGGACCTCGAACCCGGGCTGCCCGTTGTGCACCCGGTTGCGGACGAGCAGCTGCGAATCGACGTCGTACCTGCCGGTCACGGAGACCCGGAGCCACTCCTGCTCGTCCTGCCAGCTCGAGGCCTTCGGCAGCGCGCGGTCGAGGGGGACGGGGGTGTGGTCGTAGTTCTGGGCGACCTGCTCGTTCTGTCGGACGGCCTCGTTGCGGCGGTCCCACTGCCACATGCCGAACAGCGCGCACACGATGGCGAAGGCCACCGCGATGGCGAAGTAGCCGAGCCAGCGGCGGCTCCGCACGAAGCGCCAGCCGACGAAGGGTTCGTCCGGGCGGTCCGCCGAGCCGGATCCAGCGGCGACACGCTGCAGCTTCGCCGCGTGCTTGCGGCCGTACCGGGACTGCGGGTCGAAGCCGTCGGTCATCGCGAGGTGCCGGTGGAGCGCACCCCGACGTCGTTCTTCGGCGCAGCGGTCGATTCGCGCTCGTCGTCGAGGTGGTCCACGTCCTCGTGCATGCCGGTGACGCGCACCGGGAACGAGCGGGACCGCAGGTAGTCGGCGAGGAAGTCGCGGTGCTCCTCGCACGCAGCCCAGATCTTCACGCGGTCGATCGCGTGGATCCGGGGGTTGCGCCAGTTCACGCGCCACCCGGCAGTCGACACGCAGCCGGCTCGCGAGCACACCGGGGTGGACCCGGGTTCGGTCTGCAGGTCGAACGTCGCACCCATCAGCGGGGTCCCCACATCTTCGATCGGTCTCCGTTGCGCTGCCACTCGTCCTGGGCGTGCTGCGCCTGCTGGCGCAGGCGGTCCTGCTCGTCGCGGTAGGCCTGCGCCCGGGCATCCTCCTGCTGTTCGCGGAGGCGCGGGTCGACGGCGTCGTAGAGCTCGATCGATCCGGCGGGGGAGATCATGTCGCTCTCGGTCCGGCTGCCGGCGTTCGCGATGACGACAGCGACCCAGGGGATCACCGCGGCGAGGACGATCGGGATGACCGCGAGCCACGAGTGCCAGATGGAGTACACGAGCACGGCGGAGATGAAGAGGACCACTCGGATGGCCATCTGCCAGACGTAGCGGGACAGGCGGTGCGCCCGGTCCTGCTCCGGTGTGTCCGGCAGCGAGGTGATGCTCGTGTGCGTGCTCTTCATACAGATGGTCTCCGTCTACCCGTGGTCAAGCCTAATCCCGCTGGAGGGATCGTGGGTGCGCCGCGCGCGAACCGGCGGGGTGGTCCGCTCCGGTACGCTCGTCCGGGCGTGTCCGCCGGGTCCCCGGCACCGCGTGCCGAGCAGATCCCACCGAACGGAGCGACCATGAGCACCCCCCGTACCGTCCTCATCACCGGCGGCAACCGCGGCATCGGCCACGCGCTGGCCGAGCGGTTCGTCGCAGCCGGCCACCGGGTCGCCGTGACGTCGCGCAGCGGTCAGGGCGGTCCCGAGGGTGCGTTGACGGTGCAGGCCGACATCACCGACACGGCCTCCGTCGACGCGGCGTTCTCGCAGGTCGAGGCCGAGCTCGGTCCGATCGAGGTCCTCGTCGCGAACGCCGGGATCACGAACGACCAGCTGCTCCTCCGGATGTCCGAAGACGACTTCACCAGCGTCGTCGACACGAACCTCACCGGTACCTTCCGGGTCGTCAAGCGTGCGACGAAGGGCATGATGAAGGCCAAGTTCGGCCGCATCGTGCTGATGTCGAGCGTCGTGGGTGCCTACGGCCAGATCGGCCAGGTCAACTACGCGTCCTCGAAGGCCGCCCTGGTCGGCATGGCCCGGTCCATCACGCGTGAGCTCGGCTCGCGCGGCATCACCGCGAACGTCGTCGCGCCCGGCTTCATCCAGACGGACATGACCGCCGCGCTCTCCGACGAGCTGCAGGCCGAGTTCAAGAAGGCGATCCCGGCTGCCAGGTACGGCACCGTCGACGACGTCGCGGACGCCACCCTGTTCCTGGCGAGCGACGGCGCCGGGTACGTCTCCGGCGCGATCATCCCGGTCGACGGTGGCCTCGGGATGGGCCACTAGCCCCCAGGCCTCAGCCGCGCAGGCCGAGCGTCGCGAGCACGGCGGACAGGTCACGGTCGACGACCGCGACGTCCGCCTGCTCCCGCACGCGCGGCTTCGCGTCGAACGCCACCGACAGCGCGGCGACGCGCATCATCTCGAGGTCGTTCGCGCCGTCGCCGATCGCGATGGTCCGTGCCGGGTCGATCCCGTCGGCGTCCGCCCACTCGCGGAGCGCGACGGCCTTGGCGTGCGCGTCGACCACGTCGCCGAGCACGCGGCCGGTGAGCACGCCGTCGGCGACCTCGAGGCGGTTCGCCCGGCAGTGGTCGAGGCCCAGCTGCTCGGCGAACGGGTCGAGCACCTCGTGGAACCCGCCGGACACCACGCCGACGGTGCCGCCAGCGGCGTGCACCCCACGGACGAGCTCGTCGGCACCTGGCGTCACGCGGACCGCCTGCTGCGCGCGGACGAAGACGTCTGCCTGGAGGCCGGCCAGGGTCGCGACACGCTCCCGGAGGCTCTCGGCGAAGTCGAGCTCCCCGCGCATGGCGCGCTCCGTGATCGCCGCCACCTGTGGCCGGGTCCCGGCGCTGTCGGCGAGCAGTTCGATCACCTCGTCCTCGAGGAGCGTGGAATCGGCATCGAGGACGACGAGGAAGCGGAGCACGCACCAACGGTACCGACTGACGAAAGGCACGGCCGCGTCCGTGACGCGAGCCGTGCCTCCAGGCCGACCGTCCGGGGCTGCGCCCCGGGTGCTTGCCCTGTTCGTCGTGCCTACGCTTCGACGCGGACGCCCTTGCCGACCACGGTGATGCCCGACTCGGTGACGGTGAAGCCGCGTGCCTCGTCGGCCTCCCGGTCGACGCCGACCTGCGCACCGGGTGCGAGGACGACGTCCTTGTCGAGGATGGCGCGGTTGACGACCGCCCCGGCGCCGATGGTTGCGCGCTCGAACACGATCGAGTCGAGGACCTTCGCGCCGGAGTCGATCGAGCACCAGGGCCCGATCATGCTGCGCTCGACCTGGGCACCGGACACCAGGCAGCCGAGCGACACGAGCGAGTCCACCGTGGACCCGGTGTTGCCGTTGGCGTCGCGGACGAACTTCGCCGGCGGCAGGTTCGTCTGCTGGTTGAAGATCGGCCAGTCCTGGTTGTACAGGTTGAAGACCGGGACCGGGGCGATGAGGTCCATGTGGGCGTCGAAGAACGAGTCGATGGTGCCCACGTCGCGCCAGTAGTACTTGTCGCGGTCGGTCGAACCAGGAACCTCGTTGCGCTGGAGGTCGTAGACGCCGGCGTCGCCGCGGTTCACGAAGTCGGGCACGATGTCGCCGCCCATGTCGTGGGCCGAGGTCTCGAGCTGGCCGTCGCGCAGGACCGCGTCGACGAGGGCGTCCGCGTTGAACACGTAGTTGCCCATCGAGGCCAGGATCTCGCCGGGGGAGTCGGCCAGCCCGACGGCGTCCTTCGGCTTCTCGAGGAACGCCTCGATCTTCGTGGGGTCGTCGTCGGCCACCTGGATGACGCCGAACTGGTCGGCGAGCCCGATCGGCTGACGGATCGCCGCCACCGTGGCACTGCGGCCGGAGGCGATGTGCGCCTCGACCATCTGGTGGAAGTCCATCCGGTACACGTGGTCCGCACCGACGACGACCACGATGTCGGGTCGCTCGTCGCGCAGCAGGTTGAGCGACTGCAGGATCGCGTCGGCCGAACCGGCGAACCAGCGCTTGCCGAGCCGCTGCTGCGCGGGGACCGACGCGACGTAGGAGCCGAGCAGCCCCTCCATGCGCCAGGTCTCGGCGACGTGCCGGTCGAGACTGTGCGACTTGTACTGGGTCAGGACGACGATCTTCTGCAGACCGGAGTTGACCAGGTTCGACAGTGCGAAGTCGATGAGACGGAAGTTGCCGCCGAACGGGACGGCGGGCTTCGCGCGATCGGCCGTGAGCGGCATGAGTCGTTTGCCCTCGCCGCCGGCGAGCACGATGCCGAAGACCTTCTTTGGTGCCATGCCGCTCACAGTAGGCGTCAGCACTGGGAACCGGTTACGTTGAACCAGTGCGAGTCGATCTGCTGACCAGGGAGTATCCGCCGGAGGTCTACGGCGGAGCCGGTGTCCACGTGTCCGAACTGACCGCCGCGTTGCGGTCGGGGACGGACACGGAAGTCCGTGTCCGGGCCTTCGGGGCCTTCCGTGACGAACCCGACGTGTGGGGCTACCGGACCCCGGACGGCCTCGGGCAGGCGAACGGCGCGCTGCAGGCCCTCGGCACCGACGTGGCCATCGCCGCGGACGTCGAAGGTGCCGACCTCGTGCACTCGCACACCTGGTACGCGAACTCCGCGGGCCGGATCGCGCAGCTGACCTACGGCATCCCGCACGTCGTCACCGCCCACAGCCTCGAGCCGCTGCGCCCGTGGAAGGCCGAGCAGCTCGGCGGCGGCTACCGCCTGTCCAGCTGGATGGAGCGCGAGGCGTTCGAACACGCCGACGGCGTCATCGCGGTCTCGAAGGCCATGCGCGCGGACATCCTGCGCTCGTACCCGTCGATCGACCCGGCGAAGGTGCACGTGGTCTACAACGGCATCGACATCGACGCGTGGAAGCCGACCGTCGACGAGGACGCCGTGCGCGCCCTCGGCATCGACCCGACGCGCCCGAGCGTCGTCTTCGTCGGGCGGATCACCCGGCAGAAGGGCCTGCCGTACCTGCTCCGCGCCGTGGCGTCGCTGCCGTCGGACGTGCAGATCGTGCTGTGTGCCGGCGCGCCCGACACCCCCGAGATCCTGGCCGAGGTCACCGAGCTCGTCGACGGGCTCCGGGCGGAGCGCGAGGGCGTCGTCTGGATCGACCGCATGCTCGCGCACCAGGAGATCGTGAACGTGCTGTCCTCGGGCACCGTGTTCGTGTGCCCGTCGGTCTACGAGCCGCTCGGCATCGTGAACCTCGAGGCGATGGCGTGCGGCATCCCCGTCGTCGGCACGGGCACCGGGGGCATCCCCGAGGTCGTCGCCGACGGGCTCACCGGCCGCATCGTCCCGATCGACCAGGTGCAGGACGGCACCGGCACCCCGACCGATCCCGACCGCTTCGTGGCCGACCTCGCCGCGACCCTCACCGAGGTGCTCGCCGACGAGGGGCTGGCGAAGCTCATGGGACGCGCCGGACGGCTCCGTGTCGAGACCGAGTTCACCTGGGACGCGATCGCCACCAGGACACGGCAGGTCTACGACCAGGTGCTCGGCCGGAACCCGTAGGCTGGTCGCATGCCCTCGGTCGTGCGCTTGTCAGACGTCTCCGTGGTCCGCAACGGGGCCACCATCCTCGACGCGATCTCGTGGGAGGTGCAGGACGACGAACGCTGGGTCGTGCTGGGTGCGAACGGTGCCGGCAAGACCACGCTGCTGCAGGTCGCCGGCGCCCAGACGTTCCCCACCTCGGGTGACGTCGAGGTGCTCGGCACCGAACTCGGCGGCGCCGACCTGTTCGAGCTCCGCCCGCGCATCGGCTTCGCGTCGACCGCACTGGCACGTCGCATCCCGGTGACCGAGAAGGTCATCGACGTCGTGCTCACCGCGGCGTACTCGGTCACGGGCCGCTGGAACGAGGAGTACGAGGAGCTCGACGTCCGCCGTGCGCAGCGCGTGCTCGAGGAGTGGGGCCTGGGGTCCTTCACCGACCGCACGTTCGGCGACCTCAGCGACGGCGAGCAGAAGCGCGTGCAGATCGCCCGTGCCGTGATGACCGACCCGGAGATCCTGTTCCTCGACGAACCGGCTGCGTCGCTCGACCTCGGCGCCCGTGAGAGCCTCGTCCGCACCCTCGGCGGCTACGCCCAGAGCGCGGACTCGCCCGCAATCGTCATCGTGACCCACCACGTCGAGGAGATCCCGGCCGGGTTCACGCACGCGCTCGTCCTCGCCGACGGCCACGTGCAGGCCGCAGGCCCCATCGACGAGGTCCTCACCGACCAGACCCTGACCGAGGCGTTCGGCATCGACCTCTCGGTCACCAAGGACGCCGGTCGCTACACGGCACGCGCCGCGTAGCGCTGCGATCCCGCCGTCTCTCTGGTATCGTGGACGGCTGGCGCAAGCCGACGACTTCCCGCGCAGTTCGCGCAATCCCATCACCGCTATCGAGGAATCTCCATGAAGACCGACACCCACCCCGAGTACCGCGCCATCGTCTTCCGCGACCTGGCCTCCGGTGAGACGTTCCTGACGCGTTCGACCGCGAACAGCGACAAGACCATCGAGCTCGACGGTGCGACCTACCCGGTCATCGACGTCGAGATCTCGTCCGCGTCGCACCCGTTCTACACGGGCAAGCAGCGCATCCTCGACTCGGCCGGTCGCGTCGAGAAGTTCAACCAGCGCTTCAAGGGCTTCAGCAAGTAAGCAGCCCCCACGCAACACTGACGGGCGGTCCTCCTTCGGGAGGGCCGCCCGTTCGCATTGTCCGGCGCGTGTGCGGTGCGGTGTGCCCTGGGACGCGAAACACCGGTGTTCGCGCGTCACACCGCGTTCTGCGGGTGTTCGGCGCGCGAACACCGGTGTCTTGCGGGGGCTGTGCGGGGTCAGGCGCCGTTGCGGTGGGGCCAGCGGCCGTCGGCGGTGAACGTCGGGTCGCGCTTCTTGCGCATGTAGTCCTGGAACGAGGTGGCCTGCTCGGCACACCAGCCGACCTGCTTGCGGTGGAGTTCTTCGGCGGAGATGCCGAGCTCGTCCGGGTACTTGCCTGCGATGGCCTGGGCGACACGCCCGGCAGCGATCGCGTCGGCTCCGGCGTCGTGCGCGTCGTCGAGCGTGACGCCGTAGAGCTCGGACGCGGCTTCGAGCGTGCGCTTGCCCTTGCGGAAGGTGTCGAGCGCCTTGTCGATCACCAGCGGGTCGACGACGTTGCCGATGACGGGGGAGGCGAACCCGTGCCGCTTCGCTTCGCGGTCGAGGACGGTGAGGTCGTACGGGGCGTTGTAGATCACCAGCGGGATGCCCCGGGCGAACACGGCCTCGATCGCGGCGATGATCTCGGCCACGACCTCGGCCGCGGGACGCCCCTCGGCCTGGGCGCGCTCGGTCGTGTAGCCGTGCACGGCGGCGGCGCCCTCGGGGATCGGCACGCCGGGGTCGGCGATCCAGGCACCCTCGACGATGGAGGCCCCGGTCATGTCGATGAGGCCGACGTGGGCTGTGACGATGCGGGCCGTCTCGACGTCGACCCCGGTGGTCTCGAGGTCGAAGACGCCCAGCGCGTGCCACCAGGGGCGACCCGTGAGGTCCTGGGACGGAGCGGGCGCGTCGAGCTGTGCTGTGGGGAACGTCACGCGGTCAGGCTAACGGGACGCACCGACACCCCCGACTACCGGGTCGGCGCGCCGACGTGCAGCCAGTAGAACGACTGCGTGCCCATGGTCAGCGTCACGTTGCCGTCCTCGTCGAAGGACGGGAACGAGCCGCCGCCGAACAGGTCGTAGAGCGGACGCCCCGCGAACTGCGGAGCAGACACCGTGACCGAGGTCGGGTTCGTCGCGAACGAGAACACGCACAGGACGTCCTCGGCGGACGGGCCGAACTGCTGGCCGGAGCCCTCCCACGAGCGGACGAAGGCGAGCACCGAGTCGTTCGAGGTCTCCTGCACGTGCAGGGACCCGAGGCCGAACACCGGGTGGGCCTTGCGCGTGTGGATGACGTTCCGGACCCAGTGCAGCAGCGAGCGGGACTGGGCGAGCTGCGCCTCGACGTTGACCTGCGCGTAGTTGTACACGAGCGACTGGACGACGGGCAGGTAGAGCTTGCCCGGGTCGGCGGTCGAGAAGCCGGCGTTGCGGTCCGGAGTCCACTGCATCGGCGTGCGCGACGAGTCGCGGTCCGGCAGCCAGATGTTGTCGCCCATCCCGATCTCGTCGCCGTAGTACAGGAACGGTGATCCGGGCAGCGAGAACAGCAACGCGTGGATGAGCTCGAGCTCGGCGCGGGAGTTGTCGAGCAGGGGCGCGAGACGACGGCGGATACCGATGTTCGAGCGCATCCGCGGGTCGTAGCCGTACCAGCCGTACATCGCCTGCCGGTACTCCTCGCTCACCATCTCGAGCGTGAGCTCGTCGTGGTTGCGGAGGAAGACGCCCCACGCCGCGCTGGCCGGCACGTCGAGGGTCTCGGACAGGATCGCCTTGAGCTCTGCGGCGTGCTGGGCACGGAGCGAGTAGAAGATGCGCGGCATGACCGGGAAGTCGAACGCCATGTGGCACTCGGGCTCCTCGTCGGTGCCGAAGAACGCCGCTGTCTCGCGCGGCCACTGGTTCGCTTCGGCCAGGAGCACACGGCCGGGGTACTCGTCGTCGACCATCGCGCGGAGCTTCTTGATGAACTCGTGGGTCTCCGGCTCGCCCTCGCCGTTGCCCTCTTCCGACTCGAACAGGTACGGGATCGCGTCGAGCCGGAGCCCGTCGACGCCCATGTCGAGCCAGTGGCGGACGACGTCGTAGATCGCCTCGACGACCGCGGGGTTCTCGAAGTTCAGGTCGGGCTGGTGCGAGAAGAAGCGGTGGAAGAAGAACTGTCGTCGGACCGGGTCGAAGGTCCAGTTGGACTCCTCGGTGTCGACGAAGATGATGCGGATGTTCGAGTAGTCCTCGTCGGTGTCCCGCCAGACGTAGAAGTCGCCGTAGGGGCCGTCCGGGTCCTCGCGGGACTGCTGGAACCACTCGTGCTGGTCGCTGGTGTGGTTGATCACCATGTCGATCACGATGCGCATGTTCCGCTCGTGCGACTTCGTGACGAGCTCGCGGAAGTCGTCGAGCGTGCCGAACTCCGGCAGGATCGCCTTGTAGTCGGCGATGTCGTAGCCGCCGTCGCGCATCGGCGACTGGAAGAACGGCGGCAGCCACAGGGCGTCCACGCCGAGCCACTGCAGGTAGTCGAGCTTGCCGATCACGCCCTGGATGTCGCCGATGCCGTCCCCGTTGGAGTCGACGAACGACCGGATCATGCACTCGTAGAAGACCGAGCGCTTGTACCACTGCGGGTCGAGCGTCAGGCCGGGCAGCTGGATCGGGGCTGTGAAGGTCACCGTGCTCCTCGTCGTCGTCGACGGACCGGTCTTGCGGCCCGCCCCGGACACGATAGGCGCGAGATGCTGCGGGTGTCCGGGGTTTCGTGCGGTTCGCTCCCTAGACTGGCGCGGATGCAACCGCCCGTGCTCTCCCCGTACCAGTCGTTGATGGCCGCCACCCCGGTCGTGCACCGGGCCGTCCAGGTCGACGGCCGGACCACGCACTACTGGGTCTACGGCCCCGATGACTCGGATCGCACCGTGCTCGCCGTGCACGGGTTCCGCGGGGACCACCACGGCCTCGAGACCATCGCCGCGCACCTGCAGGGTGCGCGCGTGATCGTGCCGGACCTGCCCGGCTTCGGCGTGTCCGATCCGCTGCCGGTGTCGGACATCGACGCGTACGTGGTCTGGCTGAACGGGTTCCACGCCGCGCTCGGGCTCGGCCGCGACACCGTGGTGCTCGGGCACTCGTTCGGGTCGATCGTGGTGTCCGCCACCGTCGCCGCCGGGCTCGACACCCGACTGCTCGTCCTCGTCAACCCCATCGCGGCCCCGGCACTGCAGGGACCGCGCGCCGTCGGGACCGCGATCGCGATCGGGTACTACCGCGTCGGCGCGGTGCTGCCGAAGCCGATCGGGCTCGGGATCCTGCGGAACGGCGCGATCGTCCGGGCGATGAGCATCGCGATGCTGAAGTCCCACGACCCCGCCGTCCGCCGATGGGTGCACGACCAGCACGACCGCTACTTCTCGGCCTTCGCGAACCGCACGAGCGTGCTCGAGGCGTTCCGCACCTCGGTCACCCACGACGTCTCCGAGTACGCCGACCGGATCCACGTGCCCGTGCTGCTCGTCGCGGCCGAGCACGACGACATCACCGCCGTCCCCGAACAGCGCGCACTCGCCGAGCGCCTGCGGGACGCCGAGCTCGTCGTGATCCCGGGGGTCGGCCACCTGGTGCACTACGAGACGCCGGCTCCGGCAGCGGCGGCGGTGCTCCGCCGGATGGCGGACACCACCGGGCGCGCCGGACGCCAGGGACGCACCGGACGCGGTGCGGCAGCCACGGACAGCCGAGCGTCGGGGGCGGGGCGGGCCTCCCGGACGGCGGACGCGTCGTGACGCGCCTGCGCATCGGCATCGACTGCCGGTACGTGCGGATCGGCCGGCACGACGGCATCAGCCGGTTCACCGCCGGGGTCGTTGCACACCTGCCTGACCGGCACGAGTACGTGCTGCTCGTCAGCGACGAGCGCCAGCTCGAGTCGCTGCCTCGCGACCTGCCGTGGGAGCTGCTGCCCGCGCCGACCGATGCGGGGGAGCCGCTCGTCGCCCGTCGCGTCAACCGGCTCGGGCTCGACGCGGTGTTCTCGCCGATGCAGACGATGGGGTCGCGGGGCCGCCGGTACGCGCTCGTCCTGACGCTGCACGACCTGATCTACTACCGCAACCGCACGCCCCCGCGGGAGTTCTCGTGGCCGTTGCGGCTCGGCTGGCGGGCGTTCCACCTGTCCTGGGTGCCGCAGCGGTTCCTGCTCAACGGCGCCGACGGGGTGGTGACGGTGTCGGAGACGACCGCCGGGCTGATCGCCGAGCACCGGCTGACGAAGCGTCCCGTGACGGTCGCCTACAACGCGGCCGACCCGGCGACACCGCGCGCGACCGGAGCGCCACGCGAACGCTCGCTCGTCTACATGGGGTCGTTCATGCCCTACAAGAACGTCGAGACGCTCGCGGCGGCGCTCCCGCTCCTCGGGGCGGACTGGACGCTGCACTGCATGTCGCGGGTGTCCGCCGCCGACCGGGCACGGCTCGAGGGACTCGCTCCCGCGGGGGCGATCGTGTTCCACGACGGCGCCACCGACGAGGAGTACCTGTCCGTGCTCCGTTCGGCCACGGCGCTGGCGACCGCGTCGTACGACGAGGGGTTCGGGATCCCGCTCGTCGAGGCGATGGGCGTCGGGACCCCGGTCGTGGTCAGTGACGTCCCGATCTTCCGGGAGATCGGCGGCTCCGCCGCGGAGTACTTCGACGCGGCGTCGCCGTCGGCAGTCGCCGCGGCCGTGCGGCGGGTCGAGGATCGGTGGGCCGAGGCCTCGCGGCAGTCCATCGAGCGTGCTGCACGGTTCCGGTGGCAGGACTCCGCTGAGCAGGTCGTGCGGGCCGTCGAGCGTGCTGTTGGGGACCGGCGGGGCTGACCGCCGCGGCCACGGCGCGATCACTCCGGCGCGATGACCTGCACGTCCGCGCCGGGGAACACCTTCTGCGTCTCCTCGGTCACCCGCGACACGATCGGCGGCACCGCGGCACCCCGACCCGGGGTCCGCACGACGATGGACTGGTCGCCGTCGGCGTCGGAGGCGTCCCCGCCGCGCTCCCACGAGCAGCGGACCTCGGTGACACCGCCGATGTGGTCGAGCGTGTCGGCCAGTGCCAGGCGCTTCGCCGCGACCGCACCGGTTCCGGTGACTCCGATCTGCAGGTTGCCGAGGTCGGCGATCACGACGACGCGGACGCCGTTGCCGCCGGACTCGTCGGCTGCACGGCTGATGGCGGCGACCAGGTCACGCCGGGCAGCGGGGTCGAGCGAGGGATCTGCACGGACCGAGGCGACGGCGTCGTAGCTCGCGAAGGCGGTCTTCGACGGGGCGTGGTGCAGCACCCCGGTGACGCCGGGCAGATCGTCCACGCGCGTGTCGAACCGGTCGAGCGCGATGTCCGGCCGTGGGAAGACCCCGCCGATGCCGTTCTGGACGCTCCCGATGATCGAGCCGAGCACCACGGCGATGACCGCGGCCACCGCGAGGACACTCCCGCCGATGACGAACCAGGTGCGGGCACGCGTGCGCGTGGGGACGCTCGCGGTCTCGGGGCCGAAGACACGGTCGAGGTCGTCGTCCTGTTGCTCGGGGCCGCGCCGGGCCGACCGGTCGGTTCCGTCGTCGGTCATGTGGCTCCCCTCGCACCGGCCCGCAGGCGGTCACGGGGGTGCGCGAGCGGTTCGGGTGTCCCGGAGCCTAGTCCCCGGTCAGCTCCGGCGTTCCAAGGGGTTCTGGTACTCGAACGCCGACCCGCCGGCCGCGTCGGACACGTCGTCGATCGGGTCGTCGAAGCGGACGAGTTCGGCGTGGAAGCGCTCGGGGTCCCACCGGAACGAGTGGATGGAACCGTTCCGGATCGGGGTGTGACGGCGGTCGGCGGTACCGGGGGCGGCGGCGTTCACGACACTGCGGATCACCGCGCCGTGGGTCGCGACCACCACGACGCCCCCGTCGAACCGGACCGCGATCTCGCCGAGGGTCTCGGTGACGCGGGCGAGCAGCGCCGAGCGGGATTCCCGACCGGGGATGTCGTCGTGCGGGTACCGCGCGGACACCTCGTCGTCGGTCAGGCCCTCGGCCTCGCCGTAGGAGCGCTCGGCCAGGCCCGGGTACGCCGTCGGCGCGTCGAGTGCCAGGCGGTCGGCGATGATCGCACCCGTCTCGGCCGCCCGGGACAGCGGGGACGCGACGACGGCGTCGAACGGCCGGCGGGTCAGGAGCTCGGCGGCCTCGGCGGCCTGCCGTCGTCCGGTGTCGTTGAGCGGGATGTCGGTGGAGCCCTGGATGCGGCGCTGCGCGTTCCAGTCGGTCTCGCCGTGTCGGACGAGGTACAGGAGGGTCGTCACCCGTCGATCTTCGCAGACGCGCCCGGCAGGCCCGTCCGGCGGCAGGGCCGGCGGGTCCAGGCAGCCGCGACCGGCTAGTCGGCGGGCGCCGCCGCACTGAGCCGCTCCGCCAGGTGCACGAGCGTCTCGGTGGTGCCGGCGTCGAGCTTCACGGCCGCACGGCGGTCACTGCGGGTCTCTCCCCGGTTCACGATGACCACCGGGTTCTTGCGGCGCGCGGCGTGGTCGACCAACCGCACGCCCGAGTTCACGGTGAGGGACGAGCCGACCACGAGCAGCGCGTCGGCGTCGGCGACGATCGACACGGCCTCGCGGAACTTCTCGGCCGGCACGAACTCGCCGAAGAAGACGACGTCGGGCTTGAGGTCGCCGCCGCACACGGAGCACGCGGGGACGACGAACCGTTCGACGTCGGTGATCTCGACGTCGCCGTCCGGCTGCAGCTGCACCGACCCGGGCGCGTCGATCCAGGGGTTCGCCCGGTCGATGGTGGTGGCGAGGTCGGAGCGGGAGAACACCTGGCCGCACCGCAGGCACACGGCGCGGTCCATCGAGCCGTGGATCTCGACCACGCGGCGGGACCCTGCGCGCAGGTGCAGGCCGTCGACGTTCTGCGTGATGACCCCGGCGACGATCCCGGCGTCCTCGAGCGCGGCGAGCGCACGGTGCCCGTCGTTCGGCACGGCGGCTGCGAAGCTCCGCCAGCCGAGGTGCGATCCCGCCCAGTAGCGCTGCCGCTTCGCGGGGTCGGCCAGGAACTCCTGGAACGTCATCGGCTTGCGCACAACGCGCCCGGCACCGCGGTAGTCGGGGATGCCGGAGTCGGTGCTCAGACCGGCACCGGAGAGCACGGCGATGCGCTTGCCCGCGAGCACCTCGACGACGCGGTCCAGGTCGTCGGCGGTCACCGACCCGGCGGCCGCCCCGGTGGTCGGTCCGGTCGTCGACGCAGCATCATCCAGCACCCTGTTCACGCTACCCTCAACACCCGACCGTCCCGGTCGCTTCCCAGGCGGAGCGGACCATCGGCGGACCCGCCTCAGCGCCGGCCGCCGGACCCACGCCACCCCCGCACCACACCGAAACGAGCCCCGTGCACCCCGTCCGCATCGACTCCCTCGACGATCCCCGTCTCGACGACTTCGCCCGGCTCACCGACGTGGCGCTCCGCCGGGTCTCGGAGCCCGAGGGTGGCCTGTACATCGCCGAGTCGAACACGGTCATCGAGCGTGCGGTCCGAGCCGGTCACGTGCCGCGGAGCATCCTTGTGCAGGAGAAGTGGCTCGACAGCGTCCTGCCCCTGGTCGCGGAGCACGACGGCCCCGTGTTCGTCGGTGCCGACGCCCTGCTCGAGGAGCTCACCGGCTTCCGGATGCACCGTGGTGCGATCGCCGCGATGCAGCGCCCCGAGCTGCCGAGCGTCGCCGACGTGGTGCGGGACGCGAAGGTCGTCGTCGTGCTCGAGGACATCGTCGACCACACGAACGTCGGCGCGGTGTTCCGCAGCGTCGCCGGCCTCGGGGCCGACGCGGTGCTCGTCACTCCGCGCTGCGCCGACCCGCTGTACCGCCGGAGTGTCCGGGTGAGCATGGGCACGGTCCTGCAGGTGCCGTGGACCCGCATCGGCGACTGGCCCGCGGCGGGCGAGGAACTCCGCGCGCAGGGCTTCCACCTGGCGGCGATGGCGCTCACCGACGAGTCGGTCGACCTCGACGCCTTCGTGGCGGACCTGCCCGACAAGGTCGCGCTCGTGATGGGCACCGAGGGGCAGGGGCTCACCCCGGCCGCGATCGGGTCGGCCGACACGACCGTCCGGATCCCGATGGCGCACGGCGTCGACTCGCTCAACGTGGCCGCGGCGAGCGCCGTCGGTCTGTGGGCGGTCACCCACGCCCGGCGGGTCGCCTCCTAGCGCACCACCGAGACGGTCGGGAGGCCCGGGGCGGCCTGGTCCGGCAGCATGCTGCCGGCGCGGATCACCAGGGCACGGTCGGTGCCCGGTCCGCCGACCAGGCACACGCCGACGGGGGCTCCGTCAACGGTCATCGCCGGCGCGCTCACCGCGGGGAGCCCGCCGACGCTGGCGAGCGCGGTCATCGCCGTGGTGGCGGTCCGGGTGCCCTCGAGCGCAGCGGTGTCCGCGTGGAGCAGTGGTGCGGGCCCGGGGACGGTCGGGAACAGCAGGGTCCGACCGTCCAGGGCACGGCGGATCGTCGCGCGGACCTCGTCGAGATGGGCCACGGCGTCCGCGGTGGCGTCGGGATCGTTCGCCCGTGCCGCCCGGAACCGGTCGCCGACGACGGTGCTCATGGCGCCCGGGTGCGCGTCGATCCAGGGGCCGTGGGCGGCGAGCGCTTCGGCGGCCTGGACGAGCCGCATCTGCTCCTGCAGCGCTGTGGCGTCCGGGACGCCGAGGTCGCGCAGTCGGACGCTGGCGACGGGTTCGTCGAGCGTCTCGACGAAGGCGGTGAAGGCCCGGGCGGTGTCCGGTTCGACGAGCGCGACCAGTTCCTCGGGGACGACGAGCACGGTCGCGTCCTCCGGCCCGTCCGACGGGTGCGGGACGGTGGCGCCGAGGGCGGCGAGCAGCACCTCGGGAGTGCGGGTGAGCCAGCCGACGGTGTCGAACGACGGCGCCAGGGGGAGCAGCCCGTCGCGGGGCACCGTGCCGTGGGTCGTCCGGAGGCCCCAGAGTCCCTGGTACGAGGCGGGGACCCGCACCGATCCCGCGGTGTCCGTGCCGATCCCGATCTCGGCCATCCCGAGGCCGACGGCCGATGCTGATCCGCTGGACGAGCCTCCGGGCAGTCGGGTCGGAACCGCGCTGTTCGGCGGCGTGCCGTGGTGTGCGTTCCGCCCCGTCAGGTTGTACGCGAACTCGTCGGTGCGCGCGATCCCTCGGATCGAGGCGCCGGCGGCGAGGAGCGCGCCGAGCGCTGCGGCGGCCTCGGTCTCGACCGGTGCCTCGCGCAGGTACGTCGGGTTGCCCGCGCCGACCGGTTGGCCGGGGACGGCGTAGAGGTCCTTGACGGCGACGGTCAGGCCGTCGAGCGGTCCTGCGGCGGTGGCGGCGACGAGTGGGGCGCCGACGGCCCGCCAGACGGTCGGGTCGACGTCGTGGCCGTTCCGTACTCCGTGCATGTCCCGACGGTAGGGGACGGTCGGTCCGATCGGCGGCTGGTACCGCCGACTGTTACCTGCTGGACACACGGGGCGTCCTCGCAGCAGCGGCTGCACCGCCACCGGTACGCTCGGGTCCCGTGCCACGAGTCGTCCGCCGCCCCCGCTCCGCCGTCCGGAGGCCGGTCACGATCTCGGTGGTCGCCGTTCTGCTCCTGGTGGCCGGCTACCTCGTCGCCGCGGCCGTCGTGCCGTTCGGCCCGGCGAGCGCCAGCACCACCACGTACTCGGCACCGAAGACGACCGTCCCGGCGCTGAGCTTCCCGGGGTACGGCGCGACGGCGGTCGAGGCGACCGACTTCCCGGAGAGCCTGCGCACCAGCGGCGACACGAAGCCCCGGTCGATCGCGAGCATCACGAAGGTCGTCACGGCGCTCGTGGTGCTCGACGAGAAGCCGATGGCCGCGGGGGAGTCCGGCCCGTCCATCCGCTTCACCAGGCAGATGGAGGGCCTGTACGCCAAGTACGCGGCGCAGAACGGCGAGGTCGCCCCGATGCCGGCCGGTCTGGAGCTCACCGAGCACCAGGCGTTCCAGGTGATGTTGATGAAGTCGGCGAACAACTACGCCGGCGCACTCGCCATCTGGGCCTTCGGGTCGATCGCCGCCTACGAGCACGCGGCGAACGACTGGCTCGACGAGCACGGCCTCGACGACACGACGATCCACGAGCCGACCGGACTCGATCCGGACAACACCTCGACCGCCACCGACCTGGTCGAGCTCGGACGGCTCGCCTTGGCGAACGCGGTGGTGAAGGACATCGTCGGCACCCGGGACGTCACGATCCCGACGGTCGGCGAGATCGAGAACTCGAACAAGCTCCTCGGGCTCGACGGCATCGAGGGGATCAAGACCGGCACCCTCGACGAAGCGGGCGCCTGTCTGCTGTTCGCGGCGACGTACGAGCGCGGTGGCAGGGACGTCACCGTCGTCGGTGTGATGCTCGGCGGTGTCGACCACGACTCCCTCGACGTCGACGTGCAGCGGTTGCTGCGGTCCGTGGCGGACAACTTCCAGGTGGTGACGCTCACCCACCAGGGGCAGACCTTCGGCACCTTCTCGACCCCGTGGCAGGACGAGGCCGACGCGGTCACGACGAAGGCGGCCGAGGTGCTCGTGTGGGGCAAGACCACCGTCACCGCGAAGGCGAAGCTGCAGCAGGTCACCTTCGGCACGAAGGGCGAGCGGGTCGGGCAGGTCCGGTTCCGCATCTCGGACCACGACCCGGTCACGGTGCCGCTCGTGCTCGAGCGCACGATCGACGACCCCGGTGTCTGGTGGCGCTGGACGAACCCGTTCCAGGGGGCGTGACGCCCGTCGGCCGCCGACCGTAGAGTCGGTCGGGTGACGACGATGACGACGTTCCCCCGGACCACCCCCGCCGCCCTCGGCATCGATCCCGGCGGCGTGACCGCCCTGCTCGACGCCCTCGAGTCCACGCCCGACGTCGAGCCGCACAGCATCATGCTGCTCCGGCACGGCCAGGTGGCGGCCGAGGGCTGGTGGCAGCCCTTCGCCGCCGATGGCGTGCACCTGCTCTACTCGTTGAGCAAGAGCTTCACCGCGGCCGGGGTCGGCATCGCCGTCAGGGCGGGCCTGATCGACCTCGACGCCACCGTGCTGTCGTACTTCCCGGAGCTCGACGCCGACGTCACCGACGAACGCAGTCGCCGCATCCGCGTCCGGCACCTGCTCGCGATGGCGAGCGGTCACCGCGAGGAGACGATCGACCGCGCCGAGGCCCTCGACCCGACGAACACGGTGCGCGGGTTCCTGCTGCTCCCGCCGGACGAGGAGCCCGGCACGGTCTTCGCCTACAACCAGCCGTGCACGTACACCCTCGCCGAGATCGTCCGGCGGGTGACCGGTGGTTCCCTCGTCGCGTGGCTCCGCCCGCACCTGCTCGACCCGCTCGGCATCGACGACCTCGCCTGGCGCCGCGACGACACCGGCGCGGAGCTCGGGTACAGCGGGTGCTACGCCCCGACCGACGCGGTCGCGAAGCTCGGCCAGCTGTACCTGCAGGGCGGCGTCTGGGACGGCGAGCGGATCCTCGACGCCGACTGGGTCGAGCAGGCCACCAGCACGCAGGTCGCCAACCCGGACGAGGCCAACCCCGACTGGTCCAAGGGCTACGGCTTCCAGTTCTGGATGGCCCGCCACGGCTTCCGCGGCGACGGCGCCTACGGTCAGTTCTGCGTCGTCCTGCCGGAGCAGGACGTCGTGCTCGCGATGACCGGCCAGAGCCTCGACATGCAGGCCGTCCTCGATGCGGTCTGGCAGCACCTGCTGCCCGCCGTCGACCGCACGCCCGACGCGGCACCGGCGTCCGCCCTGGAGGCCCGGCTCGCCTCCCTGGGACTGCCCGCCGTGGACGGTGGTGCGCTGCAGGGCCTCGCCGACGTCGGTCCGCTGGCCCGCGACGGCGACGGGTGGCGACTCACGCTCGCCGTCGACGGCGGCTCGCTGTCGGTGCCGGTCGGGCAGGGGGAGTGGGCCGTCGAGGGCCCGCTCGCCGCGAGCGGTGCCGTCCAGGACGACGGGACGGTCCGTGTCGACGTGCGGTTCGTCGAGACCCCGCACCTGGCACACGTCCGGATCGACCCCGCCACCGGTTCGACGACGACGAGCTGGCAGACCGAGCCGCTGCACGACGGCCCGCTCACGCTGCGGCGGCCCGCCGACTGAGGACGTGGCCTCCGGGACTCGCGACTACGGGGTGTCGGAGGGGTGCTCGGTGACGATCTGCAGCTCGGGTCGCTTCGCCGACACCCCGTCGCCGGACGAGGTGTGCCTGATGCGCCGGACGACCCACGGCACCAGGTACTCCCTGGCCCAGCCGAGGTCCTCGGCGCGGGCCTCGCGCCACGGCCGAGCCTCGAGCGGGTCCGGGTTGAACGGTTCGAGTCCGTGCGGCACGCCGAGCGTGTCGAGCACCGCCGCGGCGATCGTCGAGTGGCCCATCGGGGAGTGGTGCAGGCGGTCCGGAGCCCACATCCGCGGGTCCCGGAGCACCCGGAGTGCCCACGTGTTCGCGACCAGGGCGCCGTGCTTCAGGGCGATGGCGTGCAGGTTCTCGTTGTAGATCGCCGTCTTGCCGCGGACCATGCCGAGCACCGGGGTCATCCCGACGTCAGGGCCGGTGAACAGCACGACGGTGGCTCCGTCGCGGCGCAGGTCGGCGACGAGCCGGTCCACGCGCTCGGCGAGCTCGTCCGGGTCCGAGCCGGGGCGGATGATGTCGTTGCCGCCGGCGGACACCGTGATCAGGTCCGGGTGCAGGGCGAGGGCGGCCTCGGCCTGCTCGTCGATGATCTGCTGCAGCAGCCGCCCGCGGATCGCGAGGTTCGCGTAGGCGAAGTCGTCGGTCTGGTGTGCGAGCACCTCGGCGACGCGGTCCGCCCAGCCGCGGTTGCCGCCCGGGACGGTGGGGTCGGGATCCCCGATCCCCTCGGTGAACGAGTCACCGATCGCGACGTACCTGGTCCAAGGATGACGATCTGACACGTTCCGGACCCTAGTCTCGTGGCATGACGAAGGCCAACACGGACGCCGTCGGCTGGTCTGTGCCGGACGAGCTGCTCGACCGCATCGCCGAGCGCGCCCCCGGCTACGACGCCGCGAACGCGTTCTGCACCGAGGACCTCGACGAGCTCCGCGCCGCCGGCTACCTGCGGATCGGCGTGCCCGTCGAGCAGGGTGGGGCGGGCCTCGGCCTCCGTGGCACCGCGCGGGTGCAGCGCGCCCTCGCCCAGGCCGCGCCGGCGACGGCACTCGGCCTCGGCATGCACCAGGTGTGGGTGCAGGCGGCGCGCGCCGTCCGTGCGCGAGGTGAGTCGTTCCTCCAGGCCGTCACCGACCACGCTGCGGACGACCAGCTGCTCGCCTTCGGGGTGAGCGAACCCGGCAACGACGCCGTGCTGTTCGACTCGTCGACGACGGCGGAGCCGGACGGCGACGGCGGGTACCGGTTCACCGGGACGAAGGTCTTCACGTCGCTCGCACCGGCGTGGGACGTCATGAGCGTGTTCGGCAAGGACACCTCGGGGCCGGAACCACGGCTCGTGCACGGGTTCGTGCTGCGGTCGGACGGCGACGTCGAGCACCTGGACGACTGGGACACGCTCGGGATGCGCGCGACGCAGAGCCGCACGACCAAGCTGCACCGTGTGCACGTCCCCGCCGACCGCATCGTCCGGTCGCTGCCGGTCGGGCCGAACCAGGACCCGCTCGTGTTCGGGATCTTCGCGTCGTTCGAGCTCCTCATCGCGTCGGTGTACGCCGGGGTCGCGGAGCGGGCGATCGTGCTCGCGACGGCCGCCGTGGCGGGTCGCACCGCGGCCGACGGCACCAGGCGGTCGCAGGACCCCGACGTGCGCCGGGCGATCGCCGACCTGCGCGGTGCGGTCGACGCGATCACGCTGCAGGTCGAGTCGCTGGCGCGGTCGGTCGACGAGCTCGACGACCTCGGAGCCCGCTGGTTCCCGCTGCTCGTCGGCACGAAGGCGCGCGCGGTGGACACCGCGCGGCACGTCGTGGACGAGGCCATGCGCGTCGTCGGCGGCTCGGCGTTCCGGTCGTCGAGCGAGCTGGCGCGGCTGGCGCGTGACGTCCGGGCGGGGCAGTACCACCCGTCGTCGCGGGACTCCGCGGCGCGGACGATCGCCGCGTCGGTGCTCGGCCCGCTCGGCTGAGCGCCGCGCTCGGGCGACCTCGCACGGAGCGTCGGGGCCGCGGCACGGAGCGGCGGAGGCGCGGCGATGTCGGCGGCGCCTGGCATCATCTCGGTGTGAGCAAGCAGGACGGACGGAACCGCCTCGTCTCCGACGCACCGGTGGACGACGTCTCGGCGACCGTGCTGCACGTCGACATGGACGCCTTCTTCGCCTCCGTCGAACTGCTGGACCGCCCCGACCTCGTGGGCCTGCCGGTCATCGTCGGGCACGACTCCGACCGCTCCGTCGTCACCGCGGCCACCTACGAAGCCCGTCGCTACGGGGTCAACTCCGCGATGCCGATGGCCGTCGCCAAGCGCCGCTGCCCGAACGCCGTCATCGTCGAGCCGCACTTCGAGAAGTACAAGGCGAAGTCCGCCGCGGTGATGGCGATCTTCGACCGGTTCACCCCGCGGGTCGAGCGGCTCGGCATCGACGAGGCCTTCCTCGACGTCGCCGGCGCCCTCCGCCTGTACGGCACGCCGTGGCAGATCGGCCAGGCGATCCGCCGCACGGTCTTCGCCGAGACCGGCCTGCACTGCTCTGTGGGTGCAGCGTCGACCAAGTTCGTCGCGAAGCTCGCCTCCAGCCGGTCGAAGCCGGACGGCCTGCTCGTGGTGCCCGCTGCCGACACCGTGCCCTTCCTGCACCCGCAGCCGGTGTCCGCGCTCTGGGGCGTGGGCGGCAAGACGCAGGAGACGCTCGAACGCCGGGGCATCCGCACGGTCGGCGACCTGGCGAACACCCCGCTCGGGTCACTGGTATCGGCACTCGGGCCAGCCGGCGGCCAGCGGCTGCACGACCTGTCCTGGGGCCGCGACCCGCGCGTCGTCGACACCGGCGTCGGCGAGAAGTCGATCGGGCACGAGGTCACGTTCGGCCGCGACCTGACCGAGCGCGACGACGTCGCCCGCGAACTCCTCCGCCTGGCCGACAAGGTCGCCGTGCGTCTGCGGCAGGCCGACGTGCAGGCCCGGACCGTCGCGCTCAAGGTCCGGTACACCGACTTCACCACCCTGACCCGGTCGCGCACCCTGGCGGAGCCCACCGACGTCGCGAAGCGCCTGCACCGCGAAGCCGTCGAGCTGTACGACGTGCTGCACCGACCGGGCAACCAGATCCGGCTGATCGGGGTGCGCGGCGAGAACCTCGTGCCCGCGGCCGCGAGCAACGCCTTGTGGGACGACGACGCGCCGTGGCGTGACACCGAGACCACGGTCGACGCGGTCGCCGCGCGCTTCGGCGCCGGCGTGCTGCGTCCGGCATCCCTGGTCCGCCGGACCCCTGACGGCGGCGTCCCGCACGCTCGGCAGGACTGACGGTGGCGGTAGAATCGGGTTCAGTGAGCGCAGCGGAGTACGAAGACCAGCAGCCCGCCACGCTGTGGGCGGAGTCGGGTGACGACCAGTCCGGCGCAGGCGGATCGTCGCCGACGCACGACGGCACGCAGGCGCACGGTGACGCAGCCCGTGCCGAAGCCGACGCCGCGGCCCTGGCCGAAGCGGCCGGCAACTCGGCCGTCCAGCACCTGTCGCCGGCGTTCCCGGACCGGGCCGCCTGGGGCACGGCATCGAAGCTCCGCGCCTGGCAGATCGAAGCGCTCACGAAGTACTTCGAGAAGGAACCTCGCGACTTCCTCACGGCGGCGACCCCCGGCGCCGGCAAGACCACCTTCGCGCTGCGGCTGGCGACCGAGCTCCTCGCCCGCGGCACCGTCGACCGCATCGTCGTCGTGGCCCCGACCGAGCACCTGAAGCGCCAGTGGGCCGACTCCGCCGACCGTGTGGGCATCCGGATCGACCCGATGTTCAAGAACGGCGACGGCATGTTCGGCCGGCACTACCAGGGCGTCGCGATCACGTACGCCCAGGTCGGCATGAACCCCGAGGTGCACAAGCGCATCACCGAGGGCGGCCGCACCCTGGTCGTCCTCGACGAGGTCCACCACGGTGGCGACGCCCTGACGTGGGGCGACGGCATCAGAGAGGCGTTCTCCGGCGCCACCCGCCGGCTCTCACTGTCGGGGACCCCGTTCCGGTCCGACACCGCGCCGATCCCGTTCGTGCAGTACGCCCCGGACGAGCAGGGCATCCGCACCTCGATCTCCGACTACAACTACGGCTACGGCCGCGCGCTGAAGGACGGCGTCGTCCGCCCGGTGCTGTTCATGGCGTACGCGGGCCAGATGCGCTGGAAGACCCGGATGGGCGACGAGATGTCGGCCTCGCTGGGCGAGCAGGTCACGAAGGACATCACGGCCCAGGCCTGGCGCACCGCACTGTCACCCGAGGGCGAGTGGATGCCGGCCGTGCTCTCCGCCGCCGACAAGCGCCTGACCGAGGTCCGTCGTGGTGTGCCCGACGCCGGCGGTCTGGTCATCGCGACCGACACCACCACGGCGCGCGCCTACGCCCGGATCCTGCAGCAGATCACGGGGGAGCGTCCCACCGTGGTGCTGTCCGACGAGGCCGCCGGGTCGAGCCGCATCAGCGCGTTCGCCGACGACACCTCCCGCTGGATGGTGGCCGTCCGCATGGTGTCCGAGGGCGTCGACGTCCCACGGCTCTGCGTCGGCGTCTACGCCACGAGCGCGAGCACGCCGCTGTTCTTCGCCCAGGTGATCGGCCGCTTCGTGCGTGCCCGTCGCCGCGGTGAGACCGCGAGTGTCTTCCTGCCGAGCGTCCCCGGCCTGATGGCCCTCGCCGCCACCCTCGAGCTCGAGCGCGACCACGCCCTCGACCGCCCGAAGGACGCCGACGACGGCATGTACAACCCCGAAGACGCGATGGTCGCCGAGGCCAACAAGGAAGACCGCGCGTCCGAGAGCCTGCTCGAGGTCCAGCCGTTCGAGGCGCTCGACTCGCAGGCGTCCTTCGACCGTGTCCTCTACGACGGCGGCGAGTTCGGCACCGGCGGCGAGGTCGGCTCCCTCGAGGAGCTCGACTTCATCGGCATCCCCGGGCTGCTCGAACCCGACCAGGTGCGCGACCTCCTGCGCGCACGGCAGGCGACCCAGGCCAAGCGCTCCAAGGGCCGCACGGCCAAGGACGGCCTGCCGAAGGCGCCCGAGCCCGACCGCCCGATGTACATGACGATCAAGGAGCAGCGCACCGAGCTCGCCCGGCTCGTGTCGATCTGGTCCCGGCACTCGAACGAGCCGCACGGTGCGATCCACGCCGAACTCCGGCGGATCAGCGGTGGCCCGGCTGTGGCACAGGCGAGCATCGAGCAGATCCAGAAACGCATCGACGTCCTGCGCTCCCGCATCGGCGGACGACGGTGACCGCGGCGTGATCGAGCCGGTCGACGACCGCACGTGGTACGTCAAGCGCGACCCCGAGGCGTCACCCGAAGCGATCATCGACCGCTTCGGGGGCGGCTACCGGCTGCGCCGCTTCTCGCTGACCGAGTCGCGCCGCACCCCGCACGGAGTGTTCACGGGCCCCGAACTGGCCGAGACCGCGTGGTGGCGGCTCCGCGACAGGCCGCGGAACTCATGACGCGCCAAGCCAAAGTCCGGTAGACCGGAGGAATGGCAGACTCGATCCCTCACGTCCTCGTCCTCGGCGGCGGCTCCGCTGGCTACACCACGGTCAAGCAGCTCCAGAAGCACGCGGCCACGGTGCCCATGCGGATCACGCTGGTGGACCAGAACACCTACTACACGTACCTGCCGTTCCTGCCCGAGGTCGCCGGTGGCCACATCGCGCCGAAGGACGTCACCGTCGAGCTGCGCCGTGCGCTGCGCAAGACGCGCGTGATCCAGGGCAAGGTCACCGCGATCTCCTCGGCCGACAAGACCGTCTCGATCGCGACCGCCGGCGGCGACGACCGCACCCTCGGCTACGACCACCTCGTCGTCGCCCTCGGTTCCGTCACCCGGACCTTCCCGACCCCCGGGCTCGAGGAGTACGGCGTCGGCTTCAAGAGCGTCGAAGAGGCCGCATACGTGCGCGCCAAGCTCCTCGACAACATCGCGAAGGCCGCTGCCACGCGTGACGAGGACGAGCGACGCCGTCTGCTGACCAGCGTCTTCGTCGGCGGTGGCTACACCGGCGTCGAGGCGATCGGCGAGCTGTTCGACGTGTCGCAGGCCGCCATCAAGACCTACCCGTCGCTCGCCGGCGAGCAGCCCCGCTGGGTGCTCATCGACGCCCTCGACCGCGTCGCGCCCGAGGTCGGCCCCGAGCTGTCCAAGTGGACGCTCGAGTCGCTCCGTGCCCGTGGCATCGACGTCCGCCTGAAGACCACCATGCCGAGCGCCGAGGGCGGCGTCGTCAAGTTCTCCGACGGCGACGAGTTCGCCACCGGCCTGCTCGTCTGGACCGCGGGCGTCAAGCCGAACCCGCTCCTCGACGCCTCCGACTTGCCGCGCGGGCCGAAGGGCCACCTCGCCGCGAACGCGAAGCTCCAGGTCGAGGCCGAGGACACCCACCAGGTCGTCGAGGGCGTCTGGGGCCTCGGCGACGTCGCGCAGGTGCCCGACCTGACCGCGGACAAGCAGCCGGCGTTCTACCCGCCGAACGCACAGAACGCCGTGCGCCAGGCCGTGGTCGCCGCCGACAACATCGTCGCGACCATCACCGGCAAGCCGCTCGAGGAGTACCGCCACCCCTCCATCGGCACCGTGGCGTCGTACGGTGTGGGCAAGGGTGCCGCGAACATCAAGGGCATCAAGATGACCAACCTGTTCGCCTGGCTCGCGCACCGCGCGTACCACGTGTACGCGATGCCGACCCTGAACCGGAAGGCCCGCATCATCATCGGCTGGATCACCGGTGCCGTGTCGGGTCGCGACGCGACCTCCCTCATCAAGGAGACCGATCCGCGACGCAACTTCGTCGAGGCGTCGAAGAGCTAGGAGACGGAACGCGGCATCAGGCCGCAATTTCGTCGAGGCGTCGAAGAGCTAGGAGACCGAACGCGGCATCAGGCCGCAACGTCGTCGAGGCGTCGAAGAGCGAGACGCCCCCACGGATCGGACGGGAGGCGCGGTGCCAGCTGGCACCGCGCCTCCCGTCCGTCTGTGCGGACGACCACCGCCTGTCCGCCATCTGCAGACCTGGGTCCGTTCCAACGTGCGCCGCGCCAGCGTGGACGTGCCGAACGAGAGGAGCGCCCATGCGCGCCATGACCTACCGCGGGCCCTACCGGGTCCGCGTCGAGGAGAAGCCGGACCCCCGGATCGAGCATCCGAACGACGCGGTGATCCGCGTCGAGCGGGCGGCGATCTGCGGATCCGACCTGCACCTGTACCACGGCATGATGCCCGACACCCGCGTCGGACACACGTTCGGCCACGAGTTCATCGGCGTCGTCGAGCAGGTCGGGTCGTCGGTGGAGACACTGAGCGTGGGGGACCGCGTGATGGTCCCGTTCCACATCTCGTGCGGGACCTGCTGGTTCTGCGCCCGCGGCCTGTTCACGAACTGCCACAACGTGAACCCGAACGCCACGGCGGTCGGCGGGATCTTCGGGTACTCGCACACCACCGGCGGCTACGACGGCGGGCAGGCGGAGCGTGTCCGGGTGCCGTTCGCCGACGTCGGTCCGCAGGTGATCCCGGAATGGCTCGACGACGACGACGCCCTGATGATGACCGACGCCCTGGGCACCGGGTACTTCGGCGCCCAGCTGGCGTCGATCCGCGAGGGCGACACCGTCGTCGTGCTCGGCGCCGGACCGATCGGGCTCTACGCCGCCAAGTCCGCCTGGCTGATGGGTGCCGGGCGGGTCATCGTCGTCGACCAGTTCGAGTACCGCCTCGAGAAGGCTCGGACGTTCGCGCACGCCGAGACGATCAACTTCGCCGAGGTCGACGACGTCGTGCTCGAGATGAAGAAGCAGACCGACTTCCTCGGCGCGGACAGCGTGATCGATGCCGTCGGTGCCGAAGCCGACGGCAGCTTCGTGCAGCAGGTCACCGCCACCAAGTTCAAGCTGCAGGGCGGGTCGCCGGTCGCGCTGAACTGGGCGATCGACGGCGTGCGCAAGGGCGGGACGGTGTCGGCCATGGGTGCCTACGGCCCGATCCCGAACCTGGTGAAGTTCGGCGACGCGATGAACAAGGGCGTCACGATCCACATGAACCAGGCCCCGGTGAAGCGACAGTGGCCGCGCCTGCTCGAGCACATCCAGGCCGGACACCTGAAGCCGAGCGACATCATCACGCACCGCATCCCGCTCGAGCACATCGCCGAGGGGTACCACCTGTTCTCGTCGAAGCTCGACGACTGCATCAAGACCGTCATCGTCCCGTGAAGGAGCGTCCCGTGACCGACGACACCGCGTCCGACCACACGCCGTACATCGCCGACCCGCCGCGCCGGGTTCCCTCGCCCGACGAACTCCGTGCACGCATCCCCGGGTGGGGGAGCGACCTCGACGTCGCCGACCGCCCTTCGGTGCCGAAGCTCTCCCGCGAGGCCGGCTCGGCCACCGGCGCCCACTGGGACCTCCCGCCGCAGCAGGACGGTGCGCACGGCCGGGAGCGCTCGATCGAGCACGCCCACGTGACGCCGGTGTTCGGTACCGCGCAGCCTCTGCACGGCATCGCCGGTGTCGTCCGGCGGTACGCCTACCGGCGGTTCAGCGAGGGGCGCCTGGCGCACTGGATGCTGCTCGTCGTCGGTGACCGCCTGGACGTCGCGACGCACCGGGTGACCGATGCGCTGCGGGGCAGGCCGGACCGGGTGATCAGCGAGACCGGCATCGCGGCGGAGCGTGGGAACCACCCGGTGGCCTCGCGCCTCGGGTCGAGTCGGCGGGACTGGCGGCACCAGGTGCTCGACCCGGTCGTCGCGAACTGGGGCTGGCTGGCGGCGCTCGGTGCCGTGGTGCTGGTGGTGCGGCGGGTGCGCCGCTCGCGCTGACCGTGCGGGCCGCGCTGACCGCGCGGGCCGCCGGGCTTGCAGCCTGGTGCGGCGTTGCCCACTCGGTGCGACCTTGTTCCGTCACACGGAGTGCGCAACGGCGCACCGGCCTGCGACGTGCGCACGCTCCGGACTGGAGGCGCGTGGCGGCCCCGCCCCGCGCCTCCAGTCCGCACGTCCCGCGTCCAGAGCACGCCCTCCTGCTCCGCCCCCGACCGCTCCGAGCGCAGCGAAGTGGCGCCGGCGTGGATCGCCCTGAGCGCAGCGATGGCGGCACTCGCCGGGAAGACGCAACAGAAATTGCCCCCCGACCGCAAGGTCAGGGGGCATGCATTTCTGTGTCCGAAGGGGGACTTGAACCCCCACGCCCTAATACGGGCACTAGCACCTCAAGCTAGCGCGTCTACCAATTCCGCCATCCGGACTGGATGTGCGGCATTCCGACCGGGTTTCCCCAGCGTTCCTGCCGAGAGAAAACACTAGCACGGCTCTGAACGCGCGATGAACATGGTCGCGCATCCCGGGCGAGTCCTGTCTCTCCGGCCTCGGCGACGGGGTCGGTGCCGACCGATACCGTGGAACCATGACGAACCCGGAGCCCTCCGAGCCGCAGTCCCTGCCCGAGCTCGAGGCCACCGCGGCGATCGCCCGCGACCTCATCCGCATCGACACGACGAACTGGGGCGAGGGGAAGTCCCGTGGGGAGACCGAGGCGGCCCACTACGTCGAGGACAAGCTCCGCGCGCTGGGTCTCGAGCCGCAGTTGTTCGAGTCCGAGCCGGATCGGGTGAGCGTCGTGGCACGGGTGCCCGGCCGGAACCGTGACAAGCCGGCGCTCGTGGTGCACGGGCACCTCGACGTCGTGCCGGCCGACCCGGCGAACTGGTCCGTCGACCCGTTCGGTGGCGTGGTCAAGGACGGATCGCTCTGGGGCCGGGGCGCCGTCGACATGAAGAACATGGACGCGATGATGCTCACGTCGCTGGCCGACGTCATCGAGCAGCACGGTGCGCCGGAGCGTGACCTGGTGATCGCGTACTTCGCCGACGAAGAGGCCGGGGGAGTCCTGGGGTCCCACCACGTGGTCGACCAGCACCCCGAGGTCTTCGCCGGGGCGTCGGCGGCGATCAGCGAGGTCGGCGGGTACTCGATCACGCTCGGTGACCGTCGCGCCTACCTGCTGCAGACCGGCGAGAAGGCGCTCATGTGGGTGAAGCTCATCGCGCGGGGCACCGCCGCCCACGGCTCGCACGTGATCCGCGACAACGCCGTCACGAAGCTCGCGGCGGCGGTCGCCCGGATCGGCAGCGAGGAGTGGCCCGTCCGGCTCTCGGCCACGACGGACGCGATGGTCGCCGAGGTGGCACGGTTCCTCGGGGTCGACCCGACGGTCACCGGCCCGGACGAGGTCGCGCTGGCCACCGGCTCGGCGTCGCGGTTCATCCACGCCGCGCTGCACACCACGTCGAACCCGACGGTGCTGACCGCCGGCTACAAGCACAACGTCATCCCCGACGCCGCCGAGGCCCTGGTCGACATCCGCTGCTTGCCGGGTGACGAGGAGACCGTGCTCGAGCGAGTGCGGGAGCTTGCCGGACCCGACGTCGAGGTGGTCATGTCGTTCCGCGACATCGGCCTGGAGCAGGACTTCGGCGGCCCGCTGGTCGACGCCGTCCGCGACGTCCTCGGCCGGCACGACCCCGGGGCCCCGGTCCTGCCGTACCTGCTGTCCGGCGGCACCGACAACAAGGCGCTCTCGACGCTCGGCATCGCGGGGTACGGGTTCGTGCCGTTGCAGCTGCCGGCCGGTGTCGACTTCCCCGCGATGTTCCACGGTGTGGACGAGCGGGTGCCGCTCGACTCGCTGGCGTTCGGTCGGCGGGTGCTGGGCGACCTGCTCGCCACGTACTGATATTGTTCATGGTCGCCGTCGTGGCGGTGCCCTGACCGACCTCCCCCCCCTGAAAGGCCCGTGCGATGCACATCCTCGAGGCGATCTTCCTCGGCTTCGTCCAGGGGCTCACCGAGTTCCTGCCGGTGTCCTCCAGCGCGCACCTGCGCATCGTGGGGCTCTTCCTGCCCGACGCGCAGGACCCCGGTGCGGCCTTCACCGCGGTGACGCAGCTCGGCACCGAGACCGCGGTGCTCATCTACTTCTGGAAGGACATCACCCGGATCATCGGGCGATGGTTCCGGTCGGTGTTCAAGCGTGACGTGCCGAAGGGCGACCCCGACGTCCGACTCGGTTGGCTCGTGATCCTCGGCACGATCCCGATCGGGGTCGCCGGGCTCCTGCTCAAGGACTCGATCGAGACCACGTTCCGGTCGCTCTGGATCGTCGCGATCGTGCTGATCGTCTTCGGCGTCGTCCTCGGCGTGCTCGACGTCGTCGGGCGCAAGGAACGCCGTATCGAGCACATGACCTTCCGCGGTGGCCTGCTCATCGGCCTGGCGCAGGTGCTCGCCCTGGTGCCCGGCGTGTCCCGGTCCGGTGCCACGGTGTCGATGGGGCTGGCCCTCGGGTACACCCGTCCGGCAGCTGCGCGCTTCGCGTTCCTGCTGGCGATCCCGGCGGTGTTCCTGTCCGGGTTCTACGAAGCTGCGACGAGCCTCGGTGACCACGGTTCGCCGTTCGGACTCGCCGACACGCTCATCGCGACCGTCGTCGCCTTCGTGGTCGGCTTCGTCGTGATCGCGGCGTTCATGAACTACATCAGCAAGCGCAGCTTCATGCCCTTCGTTCTCTACCGGATCGCACTCGGTATCGTGCTCATCGTGTTGTTGTCGCTCGGAGTGATCCAGCCGTGAGGGCCTGGCAGGCCCCATCCGTCCCCGACGTCCCCGGCGCCGCGCCCCGACCGGTCGTCCACGACACCGCCACGGGCAAGCCGGTGGACCCCGCGCGGGACGAGGACCGTGCCGCGCTGTACGTCTGTGGCATCACGCCGTACGACGCCACGCACCTCGGCCACGCGGCGACGTACCTGGCGTTCGACACCCTCGGCCGCGCCTGGCGTGACGCCGGGCTCGACGTCGAGTACGCGCAGAACGTCACCGACGTCGACGACCCGCTGCTCGAGCGTGCCGCCCGTGACGGCGTCGACTGGCGTGCGCTGGCGGCGGAGCAGGTCGACCTGTTCCGCCGCGACATGGAGTCGCTGCGGATCCTGCCGCCGGACGACTTCGTGGCCGTCACCGACGAGGTCGAGCGCGTCGCCGAGGCCGTCTCGTTCCTGCAGGAGACCGGCTACGCGTACGAGGTCCCGACCGACGACGCCGAGGGCGACGACCTGTACTTCGACGTGAACCGCCCGACCGACGTCTGGACCCTCGGTGACGAGAGCGGGCTCGACCGCGAGGCCATGCTCACCCTGGCCGCCGAACGCGGTGGCGACCCGGAACGTCCGGGCAAGCGCGACCCGCTCGACCCGCTGCTCTGGCGTGCCGCGCGCGACGGTGAGCCGAGCTGGGAGACCGAGATCGGCCCCGGACGCCCCGGCTGGCACATCGAGTGCAGCGTCATCGCCGGTGACCGCCTCGGACTGCCGATCAGTGTGCAGGGCGGCGGGAGCGACCTCGTCTTCCCGCACCACGAGATGAGCGCCGGGCACGCCGCGGCCCTCGCGCACCAGCCCCTCGCGAACGCGTTCGTGCACACCGGCATGATCGCCTACCAGGGCACGAAGATCTCGAAGTCGCTCGGCAACCTCGTCACCGTCCGTGGGCTGCTCGACGACGGTGCTGATCCCCGCGCGATCCGGCTCGCGCTGCTGTCGCACAAGTACTCCGACGACTGGGAGTGGTTCGACACCGAGCTCACGAGTGCCCAGACCCGGCTCGCCGGCTGGGACGCCTGGGCCTCGGGCGCCTCGGCCGGGCACGCCGACGACGCGGCCGACGCCGTCGCACGCATCCGCGCGCGGGTCTCCGACGACCTGGACACCCCGGGTGCCGTCGCGGCGGTCGACACCGCGATCGCCGGCGGCACGGCGTGCACGCCCGAGCTCGTCGACCTGATCGACGCGCTGCTCGGCATCCGCCTGGCCTGACGTCGGCTCACCGGCGGTCGCGCCGTGGCGGGGTGCAGTGACCGTCCGCTCAGTGGTCGCGACACGCCGCGTGCGTACCGCCGAGGGGTCAGGAACCGTCGGCCGAGCGGGCCGCAGCCGACAGTTCGTGACCACTCGGCGGAGGTGAGCGGGGTGTCCTGACCGCCCACGACCGCCGGACGGGAGGCCCGTGGCGGGGCCGACCCGCGCCTCCCGTCCGCCCAGTGGTCGCGACACGCCGCGTGCGTGCCGCCGAGGGGTCAGGAACCGTCGGCCGAGCGGGCCGCAGCCGACCGTTCGCGACCACTCGGCGGAGGTGAGCGGGGTGTCCTGACCGCACGCCCCCACGGACGGGAGGCACGGTGCCAGCTGGCACCGTGCCTCCCTTCCGTCAGCGGGTGGCGGCTACTGCTGGGGCCGCCACGGCCCCTCGCCACCGGCGGTGCCGCCGTCCTTGCCGTCCTTGCGCTCACGGCGACGGAGGTACTGCTCGAACTCCTGCGCGATGGCGTCGCCCGAGGCCTCGGGGGAATCGACGGTGTCGCGCGCCTGCTCGAGCTGTCCGATGTAGGACGCCATGTCCTCGTCGTCGGCGGCGAGCGCGTCGATGCCCTCTTCCCACTCGGTTGCGTCGTCGAGCAGCGACCCGCGGGGCACCGTGACGTCCGTAAGCTCCTCGATCTTGTCGAGCAGCGAGAGCGTGGCCTTCGGTGAGGGCGAGTTGTGCACGTAGTGCGGCACGGAGGCCCACAGGGACAGCGTGGTCAGCCCGGCCTTGTCCATCGCGTCGGCGAGGACCCCGAGGATGCCGGTCGGACCCTCGTACGACGACCGGTCGACGTCGAACGCGGCCCGGACGCCGGCGTTCTCACTCGACACGAACACCGAGATCGGCCGGGTGTGCGGCACGTCCGCGAGCATCGCGCCGACGAAGACGACGGCGTCGATCGAGTAGACGTCCGCCAGGTCGATGATCTCCGAGCAGAAGCCCCGCCAGGTGCGCGAGGGCTCCGGGCCGACGAGCACGTAGACGTCACGGTCGGTGGGGGAGCCGGTGGCGCCGATGACCGGACGCCCCTCCGCGCCGGGGCCGTACAGCACGATCCGGGGCCACTGCACGCCTCGGTCGCCGTTGTCGTCGGTGCCGACGGTGGGTCGGTTGAACTGGTAGTCGACGTACCGCTCGCCGTCGAGCTCGCGCAGCTCGTCGAGACCGAGCGACTCGACGATGCGCCGAGCCAGACCGCTCGCGGCCTCGCCGGCGTCGTTCCAGCCCTCGAAGGCGACGACGAGCAAACGACCGTCGCTGAAGGGGGAGTGCTGTGGCACGGAGCGGACCTCCTGGTGGTGGAGCGGAGCGGGGCGGGAGTGATGCCCCCGGCCGGACACGATTCAGGCATCCACTGTAGGCCCAGGGGGTGTCGGCGCACGCGCGCGTCCGCGCCCAGCGGAACGGCCCCGGTAGACTCGTCGCCCGTGACCGCGCATCCTCCTGCCCTCGTCCCGCCCGCAGCCGTGCTGTGGGACATGGACGGCACGATCATCGACACCGAGCCGATCTGGCAGCGGTCCCAGGTCGACCTGACGAAGCGCTACGGCGCCGAGTGGACCCACGAGGACGGCCTGTCCCTGGTCGGGTCCGGCCTCGAGCGCTCCGGTGAGCTCCTGCGCGCCAAGGGCGTCGACATGGAGGTCGAGGAGATCATCCAGTGGATGACCGACTACGTCATGGAGCACCTGCGCGCCGGCGAACTGCCCTGGCGGCCGGGTGCCCGTGAGCTCGTCGAGGAGCTCCACGCCCGCGGCATCCCGACCGCCCTGGTCACGATGTCCCGTCGCAAGATGGCGCTCGTCGCCGCCGAGGCCCTGGGTGAGCGCGGCTTCCGCGTCGTCGTGGCCGGCGACGACGTCGACCGTCCGAAGCCGTTCCCGGACGCGTACCTGTCCGCCGCCGCGCAGCTCGGCGTCGAGCCCACCGCGTGCGTCGCGATCGAGGACTCCGCCACCGGCGTCGCGTCGGCCGTCGCCTCCGGCGCCGTCACGGTCGCCGTCGAGCACATCGTCCCGCTCTCCGAGATCGCCGGCGGCGACGTGCACCTGACCACCCTGGCGGGCGTCGACGTCGACCGGCTGGTCGAGTTGACGACGCCGGCCCTGTCCGCGAGAGCCGCCGGGCCTGGGCCCACGCCGCCGGTCCCGGACCGACGCGCCAGCGGCGGGCCGGCCGTGCCGGTGGGGAGAGGCGCGGTGCCGGACCCGGCGCACGCTGCGGACACCGAAGGGGTCACCCGATGAGCCACACCGACGACGCACGCGACGAGGCGAACGCGAGCAGCGCCTCCAGTCCGACCGCGGACCCGACCACAGCCCTCCCGCACACCGCGGGCGGCGCACCGCACACGCCGCCGCGCGGCCCGTTCCGGGCCGGCGACCGCGTCCAGCTGACGGGGCCCAAGGGCAAGCTCACGACGCTGTCGCTCGAGACCGCGGGTGAGTACCACACGCACCGTGGGGTGCTCCGGCACGACGACGTCATCGGGCAGCCCGACGGCTCGGTCATCCGGGCGAGCACCGGTGACGAGTACCTCGCGCTTCGTCCGCTGCTCAACGACTACGTCATGTCGATGCCGCGTGGTGCCGCGATCGTCTACCCGAAGGACGCGGCGCAGATCGTGGCCTTCGCGGACGTCTTCCCCGGGGCCCGCGTGGTCGAGGCGGGCGTCGGCTCGGGGGCGCTCTCGCTCTTCCTGCTCCGCGCGATCGGCCCGACCGGGCAGCTGCAGTCGTTCGAGCGCCGCGAGGAGTTCGCGGCGATCGCGAAGGGCAACGTCGGTACCTTCCTCGGGGCCGTCCCGGACAACTGGTCCGTCACCGTCGGTGACCTGGTCGAGTCGCTGCCCGACGCGACCGAGCCGCAGAGCGTGGACCGCGTCGTGCTCGACATGCTCGCGCCGTGGGAGTGCGTGGACGCCGCCGCCGACGCCCTCGTGCCCGGCGGACTCATCGTCTGCTACGTCGCGACCGTCACACAGCTGTCCCGCACGGCCGAGGCCCTGCGCGACACCGGACGCTTCACCGACCCGATGCCGAGCGAGACCCTGGTGCGCACCTGGCACGTCGAGGGCCTTGCCGTGCGCCCGGACCACCGCATGGTCGGGCACACCGGGTTCCTCATCACGGCACGACGCCTGGCCGACGGCACCGTGCTGCCGAACCTGAAGCGCCGCGCGGGCAAGGCGGAGTTCTCGGACGAGGACATCGAGGCCTGGACCCCCGGCGCCGTGGGCGAGCGGGCGACGAGCGACAAGAAGCTCCGCAAGGTCGCTCGGCAGTCGGCGGCGCAGGCGCGGAAGGTCGCGGCGGCCGAGGCGTCGTCCGCTGCGGACGCTGCTCCGGCACCGTCCGGGGCCGCTGCGGCACCGTCCGGGGCCGCTGCGGCACCGTCCGGGGCCGCTGCGGCTCCGTCCGGGGCCGTCGAGGACGAACGGTAGGCTGACGGCGTGCCCGTCCTGCATCGAACGGAAAGAGGGTCCGTGCGCACCATCCCCGCACTCCTGGTCACCATCGGTCTCGCGGTGTCCCTCACCGCCTGCGCCTCGAACGGTGCCGGCACCACGCCCTCGAGCTGCGCCGCCCCCGGCGCCGCGTCCGAAGCGGTGACCGCCACCGGCAAGTTCGGCTCGGAGCCGAAGGTCACCGTGCCGAAGGGCCTCACCACCCAGGGCACCCAGGTGTCCGTGCTCAAGCAGGGCACCGGTCGCGCGATCGACGACGGCACCCCCGTCCTGGTCGAGTACACCCTGGTCGACGGCTCCACCGGCGAGGTCGCCCAGACGAGCGGCTACTCGGGCCAGACGGCACCGATCACCGCCGGCGCGAGCAACTACGGTGCCCTCGGCGCCTCGCTGCAGTGCGCACACGTCGGTGACCGTCTCGCGGTGGCCCTGCCGAAGAGTGCCCTGAGCAGCACCGGCGGCACCGACAGCTCCTCGTCGGGGAAGACCGAGGACGCCGTGATCGCCGTCATCGACGTCAAGCGTGCGTTCGACGCCCGTGCCACGGGCACCCCGCAGCTCGCCGGCGACAAGATGCCGGCCGTGGTGCTCGCACCCTCCGGAGCCCCCGGCATCACGATCCCGTCGTGGGGCGCCCCGAAGTCGAACGAGACGCACCTGCTCCGCAAGGGCGACGGTCGCGAGCTCACCGCGAAGGACACCGCGGTCATCAAGTACACCGCCGTCACCTGGGGTGCCGACCCGTCCGTCGCCGGCTCCAGCTGGACCGACGGTTCCGGCGCGCAGGCCATCCCGCTCACCAAGGGCCAGGTCGACGAGGGCGTCCGGACCGCCATCGTCGGGCACCGCGTCGGCGACCAGGTCCTCGCGATCGTCAACCAGCAGGGGACCGCGTACGCGTACGTGATCGACGTCCTCGGAGCGATCTCGAACTGACCTCGTTCGACCGTCCACGGACCGCGGCGCGGGTGCACTCCGGTGCACCCGCGCTGCCGTAGGATCGGCTCGTGCCAGCGACCCGTGTGCCCCGTGTGCCCGCCGAGGAGCGGCTGTTCAGCCTCGTGCTCGCGCTGCTCTCGACGGAATCCGGTCTGACCAAGGCCGAGATCCTGGCCAACGTGCAGGGGTACCGGCAGCGGTTCTCGCCCGGCGGCGACAACGCCTCGCTCGAGCGCCAGTTCGAACGCGACAAGGACGACGTCCGCGAGCTCGGCATCCCGCTCGAGACGATCGAGACGCCGGGTGCCGCGGGCAACAACCAGACGCTCCGCTACCGGATCCCGAAGGGCGAGTACGACCTTCCTGTCGACGTCCGGTTCACCCCCGACGAATCCGCGTTGCTGTCTCTGGCCGCGATGGCGTGGCGTGAAGGCGCGCTGTCCGCCGACTCGCGCCGTGGTCTGCTGAAGGTCCGCTCTGCCGGTGCCGAGGACGACGACGGCGCCCTGCAGCTCGGGGTCGATGCGTACGCCCCGCGGCTCCGCGCCCGGGATGCGTCGTTCGAGCCGCTCCGTTCCGCGCTCGACCGCGGCGCAGCCGTGCGCTTCGACTACATCACGCCGGGGCAGCACGACGCCCGTCGGCGCGAAGTGGCTCCACTCGCCCTGGTGCAGCACGGCGGCCGGTGGATGCTCGCGGCTCACGAGTTCGCGACGGACTCGGACAAGAACTACCTGCTGTCCCGCATCGTCGGGCCGGTCACCCAGTACGAGGTCGGGCAGCACACGGCTCCGGTCGGCGCGGGGGAGCGCACCCTCGCCGAGCTCGAGCGGATCTGGGCCGAGCGCACCGCGCGCATCGCCGTGACGCCCGGGTCCGACGCCGAGCGCCGCCTGACCCGTCGCCGCGACACCGAGACCGACGCCGACGGCGCGCTCGTGCTGCACCACGTCGACCCGCAGATCCTCGCCGAGGAGCTCGCCGCCTTCGGGCCCGAGGTCCGGGTACTCGAGCCGGACGACCTGCGGTCCAGGGTGGAAGAACGGCTCAGCGCACTCGTGCGCGACCACACCGACGACGACCGTGCCGCAGCCCCCGGAGAGGACCCCGTTCGTGGCTGACGCCCAACCCCTGCAGGCGCAGGACAAGCTCGCGTTCCTGCTCGCCCTGGTGCCGTACCTGATCGACCGCGAGCGGGTCTCGGTCGCCGAGGCCGCTCGGCACTTCGGCGTCCCCGAGGCCCGGATCCGCCGCGCCGTCGAACTGATCGCGGTGTCGGGGGTGCCCGGCGAGACGATGCAGTACCAGCACGGCGACCTGTTCGACATCGCCTGGGACGACTTCGACCAGAACGACATGATCGTGCTGACGAACCTGGTGGCGATCGACGACTCGCCCCGCCTGTCGGCTCGTGAGGCCTCGGCCCTCATCGCGGGTCTGCAGTACCTGTCCGCGCTGCCCGAGGCCGCCGACCGTGACGCCATCCGCGCGCTCATGGCCAAGCTGTCCCGTGGTGCCGGGGGAGCGGCGTCGACCGTCGCCGTCGGGCAGGACCTGCACGACGTCGCCCTCGCCACCATCCGCCGAGCGATGTCCGACGGCCGCGGCCTGGTCTTCGAGTACGCCGGGCCGCGCACCCAGGGCGGCACGCGCAGGGTCGATCCGCTGCGGGTCGAGTCGATCGACACCGACTGGTACCTGCGCGCGTGGGACCTCGACCGGCAGGCGCTCCGGACGTTCCGACTCGACCGGATGTCGGAGGCGCGCGTCGACGACCGCCCGGCCGAGAAGACGATCGACCAGGTCGTGATCCCGGACACGCTGTTCCAGCAGGCCGCCGACGACGTGATCGTCACGGTGGAGCTCGACTCGACTTCGCTGCCCCTGGTCGCCGACTTCCTGTCCGACACCGCCGACGCGCCCGACGATGACGGTCGTGTGCGCATCCGGCTCGCGGCGTCGCACGGGTTCGACGGCGTGGTCCGGCTCGTCGCCGGGTTGCCGGGTCGTGCCGTGGTGCTCGACCCGCCCGCGGCCCGTGACGCCGTGCGCGACTTCGCGGCCGCGGCACTCGCCGCCGGCTGACGCCCGCCGCGGTACCCGGTCGAGCGCTGCCCGTTCCGACCAGGTACGCCCGATCCCGCACGGTGGACTTCGGGTGCCTGGTCGTTCCGGGCGTAGCTGGTGTGTTGATCTGACCAGGTATGCCCGATTCCGCCCGGTACGCCCGATCCCGCGGGGTGGACCGCGGGCGCCTGGTCGTTCCGGGCGTACCCGGCGAGTTGATCCGACCAGGTATGCCCGATTCCGCCCGGTATGCGCCGCGTGCCTGGTCGTTCCGGGCGTACCTGGTGTGTTGATCCGACCCGGTACGCCCGATCTCGCCAGGTACGCCCGATCTCGCCCGGTACGCCCGATCTCGCCCGATCTCGCCCGGTACGCCCGATCCCGCCGCCGCCCGCCCACCACGCGGCTGCGCCGACCCCCGGCGGACTGTCGGTCCCGACCCCGTAAGATCGAGCACATGGCTTCGACGACCGCGCGCGGGCGAGCGAAGCGGCAGGGGCGCCAGAAGACCGACGCCGAAGGCCGCATGTCGCTCGGGCAGCACCTCATCGAGCTGCGCAACCGTCTCTTCCGCGCAGTCGTGGCGATCGTGGTCGGTGCGATCGGCGGCTGGTTCCTCACCCCGTGGGTGCTCGATGCGCTCCGGGCACCGGTGACCGAGCTCGCCAAGGTCGGCGGACACACGGCCGAGCTGAACTTCCCGATGATCACCGGGGCGTTCGACCTCAAGCTGCAGATCGCGATCACCATCGGCGTCGTCATCGCGAGCCCGGTCTGGCTCTACCAGATCTGGGCGTTCATCGTGCCCGCGCTCGTCCGGCGCGAGCGGCAGTACGTCTGGGGCTTCCTCGGCACCGCGATCCCGCTGTTCTTCGCCGGGTGCTACTTCGGGTGGTACATCCTGCCGCACGTGGTCGGCATCCTCGGCAGCTTCGTGTCGAGCCAGGACACCTCGATCGTCGACGCGAAGGCGTACTACGACTTCGTCATCAAGCTCATCGTCGCGGTGGGCATCGCCTTCGTCCTGCCGGTCTTCATCGTCCTGCTGAACTTCGTCGGTGTGCTGTCGGCAGCCGCGATCATCAAGAGCTGGCGCGTCGCGATCCTCTGCATCCTGGTCTTCTGCGCCATCGTCACCCCGAGCGCGGACGTCATCTCGATGTTCCTGCTCGCCGTCCCGATGGTGGTGCTGTACATCGCCGCGTGCTTCGTCGCGTGGATCCACGACCGCCGTCTGGCCAAGCGCCAGGCGAAGCTCGACGAGGAGTACGACCTGTGAGCGGCACGAGTGCGGCCGAGCGGTTCGCCGCGGCCAAGGTGCGCAACCGGTCGCGCAACCTCGAGCTCTTCCGGACGGACCTGCGGTTCGACCTCGACCCGTTCCAGTTCGCCGCGTGCGACTCCCTCGACCAAGGCCGCAGCGTCCTGGTCGCCGCCCCGACCGGAGCCGGCAAGACCATCGTGGCCGAGTTCGCCATCTGGCTCGCCATGCGCCAGCCGACGGCGAAGGTCTTCTACACGACGCCGATGAAGGCGCTCAGCAACCAGAAGTACGCCGAGCTCGTCGACGTCTACGGCGAGTCCGAGGTCGGTCTGCTCACCGGTGACACCAACGTGAACCCCCGCGCCCGCGTCGTCGTGATGACGACCGAGGTCCTGCGGAACATGATCTACGCGGACTCGGACCTGCTCGACGACCTCGCCTGGGTGGTCCTCGACGAGGTGCACTACCTCGCCGACCGGTTCCGTGGGGCCGTGTGGGAAGAGGTGATCCTGCACCTACCGACCGAGGTCCGTCTGGTCTCGCTCAGCGCCACGGTGTCCAACGCCGAGGAGTTCGGCGACTGGCTGCAGACCGTCCGCGGCGACACCGACGTCATCGTCTCCGAAGACCGTCCGGTCCCGCTCGAGCAGCACGTCCTGGTCGGTTCGAAGATGGTCGACCTGTTCGACTCGAGCGGCGCCGCGGCGACGAACCGCGTGAACCCGGAACTGCTCCGCATGGTCGGCGGCGGTTCCCGGAGCGAGCGGAACGGCGGCGGCCACCGCGGCCGACGCGGTCGTGGTGGCTACCCCGAGCGCCGCGGGCCCCGCACCGAGAAGGTGCACCGCGAACAGATCGCGCACATGCTCGACGAGCGGATGCTCCTGCCAGCGATCTTCTTCGTGTTCAGCCGCAACGGCTGCGACCAGGGCGTCCGCAACGTCCTGCGCTCGGGCCTGTCCCTGACGACGGTGCAGGAGCGCAACGAGATCCGCGAGACGGCGGAGTACCACTGCCGCACCCTGCTCGATGAAGACCTGGCCGTCCTCGGCTACTGGGAGTGGCTCGAAGGGCTCGAGCGCGGGGTCGCGGCGCACCACGCCGGTCTGCTCCCCGCCTTCAAGGAGGTCGTCGAGAACCTCTTCCAGCGCAAGCTCCTGAAGGTCGTGTTCGCCACCGAGACCCTGGCGCTCGGCGTGAACATGCCGGCGCGCACCGTCGTGCTCGAGAAGCTCGAGAAGTTCAACGGCGAAGCCCGTGTGCCGATCACCCCGGGGGAGTACACGCAGCTCACCGGTCGTGCCGGTCGTCGTGGCATCGACGTCGAGGGGCACTCGGTCATCCAGTGGACCGACGGGCTCGACCCGCAGGCCGTCGCGTCGCTGGCCAGCCGTCGCACGTACCCGCTCAACTCGTCGTTCAAACCGACCTACAACATGGCCGTCAACCTGATCGACCAGTTCGGCCGGCAGCGCACGCGCGAGGTCCTCGAGACGTCGTTCGCCCAGTTCCAGGCCGACCGGTCGGTGGTCGACCTCGCCCGCAAGGTCCGCTCGCAGCAGGAGTCGCTCGACGGCTACCGCGAAGCGATGCAGTGCCACCTCGGCGACTTCACCGAGTACTCGGCGCTCCGCCGTGAACTCTCCGACCTCGAGCGCACGAACGTGCCCGGCGGTCGCGAGGCGTCGCACGGGGCCCGCCAGGAACGCCAGGCCGCGATCACGGCGGTCCGCCGCCGGCTGCAGCGCCACCCCTGCCACGCCTGCCCGGAGCGCGAGGCGCACGCCCGCTGGTCCGAGCGCTGGTGGAAGCTCAAGCGTGCCAACGACAAGCTCGTCCAGCAGATCCGGTCCCGCACGGGCGCCGTCGCGACGACGTTCGACCGCGTCACCGAGGTCCTGCTCGAGCTCGGCTACCTGGTGGACGCCGGCAACGGCGAAGCCACGGTGGCCGCCGGCGGACGTCGCCTGCAGCGCATCTACGGCGACCGCGACCTGCTCGTCGCCGAGTGCCTCGAGGCGGGGGTCTGGAAGGACCTCACCCCCGCGCAGCTCGCCGCGATGGCCGCGACGATCATCTACCAGCCCCGCCGCGAGGACGCGCCCGGTACCGAGCACGCGCTGCCCCGCGGTGCGTTCCGCCCGGCGCTCGACCAGACCCTGACGATCTGGTCGCGCCTCGACGACATCGAGCGCGCGGCACGCCTGGCCGGTTCGCAGCCCCCGACCCCGGCGATGGCCGTCGGCATGTTCCGCTGGGCCTCGGGCTCGGCCCTCGACGACGTCCTCCGCACCCTCGACTTGCCGGCCGGCGACTTCGTGCGCTGGTCGAAGCAGGTCATCGACCTCCTCGACCAGATCCGGAACGCCGGCGACGACGACCTCGCCCAGACCGCCCGACGAGCGACGGACGCGGTCCGCCGCGGCATCGTCGCCTACGCGGCGGTCTGACGGGAGGCACGGTGCGGGTTCCGGAGACCAGTGTGCGCGGGCTGCCCGCGCACGTCGGCCGCGGGGCGGTCGCGAGCGGCCCGTTCGCCGCGCTGCCGCTGAGCACCGCGCTGCCGTTGGCCGTCATCGGCGGGATCCTCTTCGCCCTCGCGTTCCCGTCGCCCGGGTGGTGGTTCCTCGCCTACCCGGCACTCGCCTGCATGCTGCTCGCGGTGATGGGGCAGCGGGCACGACGCGCGGCGTGGATCGGCTACCTCGCCGGCGCGGCCTTCTGGATCCCGGCCATCTCATGGGCCGGCCGCTACCTGGGCCCGGTCCCGTGGTTCGCACTCGCCCTGCTCGAAGCCGCGTTCTTCGCGCTCGGCAGTGTCGCCATCGCCCTGGCGTACCGCTGGGTCGCACGCGTGGTGCCCTCGACCGCCGGACGTGTGTGGGGCCTCCCGGCCGTCGTCGCCGCACTCTGGACCGGACGCGAGTGGTTCTCGGGGAGCTGGCCGTACGGCGGCTTCGCGTGGGGTCGGGTCGGCCTGTCGCAGTCGCAGGGGCCGTTCACCCACCTGGCCGCGTACGTCGGCGTGCTCGGGCTGACGTTCATCGTCGTGTACTGCGTCGCCGTCGTGGTGTCGCTCGCACTCGTGGCGCCCCGCGAGCCTGGGAGGGCACTGCGACTGCCCGTGCGGGTGGCGACGGCGGGTCTGCTCATCGCGGCGGTCCTGGCCGTGCCGGCGTGGCCGACGGCGACGAGCGGCACGATCCGGGTCGAGGCGGTGCAGGGCAACGGTCCCGCGGGCTACTTCGACCGTGCGGAGCCCGGCGACGTCCTGGCGGCACAGGTCGCGGCGACCGACGTCGAAGCGAAGGGTGTGGACCTGGTCGTCTGGCCCGAGGCAGGGGCGGAGTACGACCCGCGTCAGCAGCCGGTCATCGCCTCCGCGCTCGACTCGGTGGTCGACTCGCTCGACGCCCCGATCGTCGCGGGTGCCATCACGCAGACCCCGTCGGGGGTGCTGCACAACACGTCGTTCGTGTGGACCGCCGACGGCTGGCAGGCGTCCTACGACAAGAAGCGCCCGGTGCCGTTCGGCGAGTACGTGCCCGACCGCTGGTTCTTCTCCAAGCTCGCGCCGTCGCTGATCGGCCTGTTGCAGCGCGACTACACGCCGGGAACGAAGCCGAACGTGCTGTCCGTCGCGGGGATCCGGGCCGGCATCTCGATCTGCTTCGACATCGTCGACGACGGGTTGACCGCCGACATGGTGCGCGGGGGAGCGCAGGTGATCCTCGCGCAGACGAACAACGCCGACTTCTCGGGCACCGACGAGAACCTGCAGCAGCTCGAGATCGCTCGGATGCGGGCCATCGAGACCGGGCGCTCCCTCGTGAACATATCGACCGTCGGAGCGTCGCAGGTGATCGACCCGGGCGGTCGCACGATCGACCGGGTTCCGGAGTACACCGCGACGTCGATGGTCACCGATGTGCCGCTCGGCACGTCCACCACCCCGGCGTCGATCCTGTCCGGGTCGATCACGCTCCTGCTCTCCCTCGGCGGGCTCCTCGTACTCCTCGCCTGCGCCCCCTGGAGCCGTCGCACCCGATCCTGATCGGAGCCGCCGCGCCCAGCCACTGGGAACGGACTGTGAATGCGCCGGTACGGGATTGATGGGGCGTGGGACAGTGTTGTGGAGGGCAGACGAGCGAGAGGAGCACACACATGGCTGATCGGAGTCTCCGCGGCATGCGGCTCGGGAGTCAGAGTCTCCAGAGCGAAGAGGGCGTCGAGCTCTCAGATCGCAAGCGCGCGGTCTACCAGACAGATTCGGGTGAAACGTTCGACATCGTCTTCTCGGCAGATGCCGATGTCCCCCAGACCTGGTCGGAGCCGCGCTCCGGTCGCGAGGGCCGGCTGCTCGGCGACGACGGCATCCCCGTCGAGGTCGCCGAAGAGGACGTGAAGGCACCCCGTACCCACTGGGACATGCTGCTCGAGCGCCGCTCGCGCGAAGAACTCGAGGAGCTCCTCGAAGAGCGCCTGCAGGTGCTCCGCGCACGACGCGGCGCCTGACACCACCGACCACACGACGACGCCCGCCCCAGGGAACCGGGGCGGGCGTCGTCGTTCGTGTGCGTGCGGTGTCAGCGCCGACCGGAGCCGTCGCTGGTCCGGTGCCCGGACGCATCGTCACCCGACTGGATCGCGGCGTCGTCGACCTGCTCGGCCGTCGCGTCGTCGGCAGCCGCGAGGTGTGCGTCGACACTGCGGTTCGACTCCGCAAGGCGGGCGTCGAGGTCGGATTCGGGGACGATGTCGGCGGCGGTGGCGTCCGCGCGCGGCATCGTCGTGTCCGCCGATCCGGCCGCGGCTGTGTTCGCCAGGCTCTCGTTCGCGAGCTTCGAGATGCGGGACAGGAAGTCCGTGCCACCAGCACCGCCGGCAACCGGACCGGCGCCGCCACCACGGCTGGCACTGAAGCCCTTCGCGATGCCGGACAGGGCCTCGGTGAACTCGCTCGGGATCATCCAGAGCTTGTTCGAGGTGCCCTCGGCGATCTTCGGCAGGGTCTGCAGGTACTGGTAGGACAGCAGCTTCTCGTCCGGGTCACCGGTGTGGATGGCCTCGAACACGGTCGCGATGGCCTGGGCTTCGCCCTCGGCGCGGAGCACCTGCGCCTTAGCGTCACCCTCGGCCGCCAGGATGGCCGCCTGCCGCTGCCCCTCGGCCTCGAGGATCTGGGACTGCTTGGTGCCCTCGGCCTGGAGGATCGCGGCACGACGGCTCCGCTCGGCACGGAGCTGCTGCTCCATGGCGTCCTGGATGGAAACGGGCGGCTCGATCGCCTTGAGCTCGACTCGGCCGACGCGGATGCCCCACTTGCCCGTCGCCTCGTCGAGGACGACGCGGAGCTGACCGTTGATGTTGTCGCGGCTGGTCAGTGCCTCTTCGAGGTTCAGGCCACCGACGACGTTGCGGAGCGTGGTCGTGGTCAGCTGCTCGACGGCGCCGAGGTAGTTGGCGATCTCGTACGTCGCGGCGCGGGCGTCGGTCACCTGGAAGTAGACGACCGTGTCGATCGAGACCACGAGGTTGTCCTCGGTGATCACGGGCTGCGGCGGGAACGAGACGACCTGTTCGCGCATGTCGAGCAGCGGCCGCAGGCGGTCGATGAACGGCACCAGGAGGTTCAACCCCGGGTTGAGGGTCTTGTGGTACTTGCCGAGTCGCTCGACGATCCCCGCGGTGGCCTGGGGGACGATCCGGATCGCCTTCGCCAGGACGACGATCACGAAGATGACGACGACGAGGACGAGCACGAGCAGTGCGATCGTCCCCGGGGAGATGCTGGTCACGAGGTGGCCCTTTCTGCGAGGCGCACGACCGCGGTCGACCCCTCGATCGACTCGACGACCACGGGGGTCCCGAGTGGCGGTGTGCGGGCGACGGAGTCCGCGGCGAACCGTGCACTCCAGGTCTCGCCGTTGGCCAGGCGCACCTGGCCGGGGCTGGAGGAGGTGAAGGCGACTGCGACCGTGCCGGGGAGCCCGATGAGCCCGTCGACGTTGGTGCGGTGCGGGTCGGCACCGCGGCCGAGCGCCACGAGCAGGCGCGGTCGGACGAGCGACAGCAGCACGAGGGCGGCGACCGCGGCGACGATGGCGGACAGCCACCACGGGGCGCCGAGCAGCGCGGCGATCAACCCGCCGGCGGCACCCGCCGCGAGCATGATGAAGATGAAGTCGAGGGTGAAGATCTCGACCACGCCCAGGAGCAACACCAGGCCGATCCAGACGGTGCTCTGGATCCAATCGATTCCGTTCACGCGATCTCCCTCCCTCGGTCGCGCGCGGCGGCTCGCTGCGTCGCGACAGCCGGTACAACTCCGTTCAACATATCAGGGCCGTCCGACCCTCGTGCAGGCGATTGGTAGGCTCGGTGCGCCCGACCGGCCGGAACCAGACCTGGAGAACACGACTGTGAGCAACCCCCTCGCCCCCGGATCCCTCACCGACAAGCGCGCCGTCGTCACCGGTTCGTCCCGTGGCATCGGCGCCGACACCGTCGGGTACCTCGCCGAGGCCGGTGCGAAGGTCGTCGTGAACTACCGCAACAAAGCCAAGCGCGCGGAGCAGATCGCCGAGAAGATCGTCGAGGCGGGCGGTTCCGCCCTGGCCGTCGGCGCCGACCTGACCGATCACGCCTCCGTGCAGGCGCTCGTCGACACCGTCGTCCAGGAGTGGGGCGGCATCGACCTGCTCGTCCTCAACGCCTCCGGCGGCATGGAGTCCGGCGTCGGCGAGGACTACGCGCTCCGCCTGAACCGCGACGCGCAGGTCGACATGTTGCAGACCGCCGTGCCGCACATGCCCGCCGGCTCCCGCGTGGTGTTCGTCACGAGCCACCAGGCCCACTTCGTCGAGACCGCCGAGACGATGGACGAGTACGTCCCGGTCGCCAAGAGCAAGCGCGCCGGAGAACTCGCCCTCCGTGAACTCATCCCGCAGCTCGAGGCTGCCGGCATCGAGTTCGTCGTCGTCTCCGGCGACATGATCGAGGGCACGATCACCGCGACGCTGCTGAACCGCCTGAACCCCGGCGCGATCGAGGGTCGTCGGCAGGAGGTCGGCAAGCTCTACAGCGTGTCCGAGTTCGCGGCCGAGATCGCCCTGGCCGCCGTCGAGCCGATCCCCGCCGACCACACCAAGCTGGTCGGCGACGTCAGCGGATTCGTCGGCTAACGTCGGGCGGGTGACCGCCAAACCCGGCCTGCGCCGCACCTCCCGCATCCTGCTGCTCGACCCAGAGGGCCGCGTGTTCCTGATGGACACGAAGTCGCCGTCGTCCGACGGAGCCCACCGCTGGATCACGCCGGGTGGTGGGGTCGACCCGGGGGAGTCCCACCGCGACGCCGCGATCCGCGAGCTGCGCGAGGAGACCGGGATCGTCATCGACGAACCCGGCGAACCGGTGTGGTCCTGGGACTTCACGGTCGAGTGGGACCTCGCCGACCACGACCGCGGGCACGCCGAGTTCTACGTCGTCCGCACGCCCGGTTTCGAGCTGTCCGACGCCGAGTGGACCGACGACGAGCGCGTCGACATCCTCGCCTCGCGGTGGTGGACCGCCGACGAACTCGAGGCGACCGACGAGGAGTTCGAACCCGCCGAGCTGCCGGAGCTGGTGCGCCGTCACGGCGCCTGAGCACCGCACCACGGCCTGACGGCCGGCCCCGGACCGGACGGGAGGCCCGTGACGGCCCCGCCACGGGCCTCCCGTCGGTACGCTGACCCGCATGCACACCGATCCGGTCGACGACGACCCCACCGGCGCCGACGCGCACCCTGCCGACCGGCACGACCGGATCCGGGTGCGCGGTGCCCGCGTGAACAACCTGCGCGACGTCGACGTGGACCTGCCGAAGCGGCGGCTCACGGTGTTCACCGGGGTCTCCGGCTCGGGCAAGAGCTCGCTCGTGTTCGGCACCGTCGCCGCCGAGTCGCAGCGGATGATCAACGAGACCTACAGCGCGTTCGTGCAGGGGTTCATGCCCTCGCTCGCGCGCCCGGACGTCGACCTGCTCGACGGCCTGACCACCGCGATCGTCGTCGACCAGGAGCGCATCGGCGCCGACCCGCGCTCCACCGTCGGCACCGCCACGGACGCGAACGCGATGCTGCGCGTGCTGTTCAGTCGACTCGGTCAGCCGCACATCGGCGGGCCGAACGCGTTCTCGTTCAACCTCGCCACCGTGACGGCCGGGGGAGCGATCACGGTGCAGAAGGGTGCGGACGCGAAGGCCCAGAAGGTCTCGTTCACACGGCTCGGCGGCATGTGCGCCGACTGCGAGGGTCGGGGGCTGGTGAACGACATCGACCTGACGCAGCTGTTCGACGACACGCAGTCGCTCGGGGACGGCGCGCTCACGATCCCCGGGTACGGGACCGACGGGTGGAACGTGCGGCTGTACGCCGAGTCGGGCTACTTCGACCGGGACACCCCGATCCGCGACTTCACCGAGCAGGAGCGGCAGGACTTCCTGTACCGCGAGCCGACGAAGCAGAAGATCGCCGGCATCAACATGACCTACGAGGGGCTCGTGCACCGCGTCCGCCGGTCGTTCCTGCAGAAGGACCGCGAGGCGATGCAGCCGCACATCCGGGCCTTCGTCGACCGTGCGGTGACCTTCACAACGTGTCCGGCCTGCGACGGCACCCGGTTGAACGACACCGCCCGTTCGTCGAAGATCGCGGTCCGCAGCATCGCCGACGTCTGCGCGATGCAGATCACCGATGCCGTCACCTGGCTGCGGGGTCTCGACGACCCCGGAGCCGGGCCGTTGCTCGAGGGGCTCCGCGACCTGCTCGAGTCCTTCGTCGAGATCGGACTCGGCTACCTGTCGCTCGACCGCCCGACCGGCACGCTGTCCGGGGGAGAGGGGCAGCGCGTGAAGATGGTGAAGCACCTCGGCTCCTCGCTCAGTGACGTCACCTACGTCTTCGACGAGCCGAGCACGGGGCTGCACCCGCACGACATCGAGCGGATGAACGAGCTGCTCGTCCGGCTGCGCGACAAGGGCAACACCGTCCTGGTCGTCGAGCACAAGCCCGAGGTCATCGCGATCGCCGACCACGTCGTCGACCTCGGTCCCGGTGCCGGCTCCGGTGGTGGGATGCTCTGCTACCAGGGGCCCGTCGCCGGACTCCGGACGAGCGGGACCGTGACCGGTCGGCACCTGGACGACCGTGTCTCGGTGAAGTCCGAGGTCCGTGGTGCGGACGGGGTGATCGCGATCCGCGGTGCCTCCGCCCACAACCTGCACGACGTCGACGTGGACGTCCCCACGGGGGTGCTCACCGTCGTCACGGGGGTCGCCGGCTCGGGCAAGAGCACGCTCGTCCACGGGTCGCTGGCCCGGCGCGACGACGTGGTCGCCATCGACCAGAGCGGGATCCGTGGCTCACGGCGGAGCAACCCGGCGACGTACACCGGCCTGCTCGAGCCGATCCGGAAGGCGTTCGCGAAGGCCAACGGCGTCAAGCCCGCACTGTTCAGCGCCAACTCGGAGGGTGCTTGCCCGGCGTGCAACGGTGCCGGTGTCGTGTACACCGACCTCGGCATGATGGCGGGCGTCGCGAGCCCCTGCGTCGAGTGCGACGGCAAGCGGTTCGGCCAGTCCGTGCTCGGCTACCACCTGGGCGGGAAGGACATCAGCGAGGTGCTCGGCATGTCCGTCACCGACGCGCTGGCGTTCTTCGCGGCGGGGGAGTCCGCACTACCGGCGGCCCACACGATCCTCGCCCGACTCGCCGACGTGGGGCTCGGGTACCTGACGATCGGACAGCCGCTCACCACGTTGTCCGGGGGAGAGCGGCAGCGGCTCAAGCTCGCGACGCACCTCGGTGACCGCGGCGGTGTCGTGGTGCTCGACGAGCCGACCGCGGGCCTCCACCTGGCCGACGTCGAACAGTTGCTCGGTCTGCTCGACCGGCTCGTCGACGCCGGCCGGACGGTCGTCGTGATCGAGCACCACCAGGCGGTCATGGCGCACGCCGACTGGATCATCGACCTCGGGCCGGGCGCCGGGCACGACGGTGGACGGATCGTTTTCGAGGGGACGCCCGCCGAGCTCGTGGCGGAACGGTCGACGTTGACCGGGCAGCACCTGGCGGCGTACGTCGGAGCCTGAGCCTGGGGTCAGGCTCGAGCAGCGAATCTGGGCATCAGCCGTGTGTGGGGACTAGCGTTCTGATCGACGCTCACGATCGGCTACCCGGCCTGGATCGGCGTCCTGACCAGAAGGAGCTCCACCATGTCCAACCCCGGCAACGCACCGGCGCAGTCGAACACCTTCGCCATCGTCTCCTTGGTGCTCGGCATCATCGGGACCGTCGTTGGTCTGTTCGTGCCGATCGTCGGAGTCATCGGCGGAATCGTCGGTCTCGTGCTCGGCATCTCGGCGCGCAAGCGTGGTGGCAGCCGCGGGATGATCATGGCGGGCATCATCCTGTCGATCGTCGCCATCGTCATCGGCGTGATCGGTTTCATCATCAACGCGGTGGCTCTCTCGAACATGTGATCGGTCTGCCTCAGTTCGCGAGCAGCAGTGGTCGAGTCCAGTGGATGGACTCGACCATTGGTGCTCACCAGGTGTCTCCGGCGCCGAGCGTGCAGCTGTTCAGGAACGCGGGCGTACCGTGCGGCCCATGAGCTACAGCCAGCCTGACCCAGCCGAAGAGACCACCCAGAGCGAGTCGCCGGAGCAGCCCGACACCGACCAGGACACCCTGGAGGAACAGGGCGGCGAGCCGGCAGCGCTCGAGATCGACGCCGACGACGTCCCCGCGAAGCCCGTCGACTGACGCCGTCGTCTCCCAGGGAGCAGAAGAGGTCGAGTCCGTACAGCGGACGCGACCTTTTCTGCTCACTGAGCGTCATCCGGGGCGTCTACCGAAGCGCCGATAATGCATATTATGTCAACTCAGGTGTTCCCGCCGGGTCAACTCGGCTGACGGGGCGCTCGACATCGCTTCCCTAGCGTGGACCCGTGCACGATCACCGAGATGACCAACGCCGCTCCCGAACCGCGACGCCCCGGGTCCTGTTCGCCGTCGCGCTGTCGGCGTTCCTCGTGCTGATCGGCACGACACCCGCATCGGCGCACGCAGCACTGACCTCGAGTGATCCGGCGGACGGCGCCACGGTGGCCGCCGACCTTGAGCGAGTGACGCTCACCTTCAGTGAGGCGCCCCTTGCCGGGCTCGAAGCCGGACTACGCATCGAGGTGCGTGACGACGACGGCGTGGACGAATCATCCGGGGCCGTGGCCGTCGAAGGCACCTCGATGTCGAAGGCGGTGTCGCTCTCCCCCGGCCCGCACACCGTCGTCTGGCGGTCCGTCTCCCCCGACGGCCACCCCATCGAGGGGCAGCTCGCGTTCACGGTGGAACCGGCCGCATCTCCGACCGTTCCACCCACGACGACGAACCCGACGGCCGCACCCACACCGTCCGCGGATCCGACGGCAGCGGCAGCCGCACCGAACACCGGCGCCGGCACGCACGCGCACGGGCACGGGCACGGCGGCCAGGCGCTCCTGTTCGGGGTCCTCGGGCTCCTGGCCGCCGTCGTCATCGGCGCGGTCGTGCTGCGCATCCGCCGGGGCGCGGACGCGCGGACCGAGGGCTGACGGGGACGCCCCGAGCCTCAGAACACGGCGACGGTCATGCCCGACGACGTCGCGGGTCGGTCCATCGCGACGAGCGCCTCGGGCAGGTCGTCGAAGCCGATCGTGCGGCCGATCGTCTGCTCCGGACGCAGCCGCCCGGCCACGACGGCGTCGAGCATCGCGCCGTACTCCCCGACCGCTGCGCCGTGGCTGCCGAGCAGTTCGAGTTCGTCCGCGATGACCCGGCCCATCGGGATCGCCGGAGCGGCTTCGGCGTCGAGGAGCAGCCCGACCTGCACGTGCCGGCCGCGCGGACGCAGGGACGCCACGGCGGCGACGGAGGTGGCGCGGCTGCCGTAGGCGTCGAGCGAGACGTGCGCTCCACCGCCCGTGCGGGATCGGACCGTCGTGACGGCACCGGCGTCCATCAGCACGGTGTCGGCGCCCAGGGCGGCGGCGCGCTCGAGAGCGGCCGTGGAGACGTCGACGGCAACCACGTGCGCGCCGGCGGCCACGGCGACCATGACCGCGGAGAGCCCGACTCCCCCGCAGCCGTAGACCACGACCCACTCCCCTGCGGCCACGCGCCCTCGGGCGTGCAGGGCGTGGAACGCGGTGCCGAACCGGCAGCCCAGTGCCGCTGCCACCGCGAAGTCCACGGCGTCGGGCAGCGCGACGAGGTTCAGGTCGGCGTGCGGGACGACCAGGGCGTCCGCGTACGAGCCCTGCAGGTCGAACCCGGGCTGCTGCTGGGCGGTGCACACCTGGGTGGCGCCGTCGCGGCACTCGGCGCAGGTTCCGCAGGCGAACACGAACGGTGCCGTCACCCGGTCACCCACGGCGAAGCGCTGGACGCCCGCACCGATCGCCGCGACGACGCCGGCGAACTCGTGGCCGGGCACGTGCGGCAGCCGGACCGAGTCATCGTGGCCCTTCCACGCGTGCCAGTCACTGCGACAGACACCGGTGGCAGCCACCCGGACGACGACGCCGTGCTCGGGTGCGACCGGTTCCGGCAGGTCGACGATCGAGGGGACGGAACCGAACTGGGCGTACTGGACGGCGCGCATGCGGTCATCCTGACAGACGGCGGACGCCGGACCAGCGCGACCAACCGCACGACGGACGACAGACACCCGACGGCGCACCAGCGCGACCAACCGTCCGACGCGACCCGTGCGCCGGGGTCCCCACGGGCCTCCAGACCGACGCCCACCCGACCACGCGAGCGGTCCACCGCGACCCGATCGGCCGTTGCGCCGCAGGCACGTCCGCCGGTTGACTCGCCACGTGACCGACCTGCGCTTCTCCGCCGACCCCACCGACCTCGACGTCGACCGCGTGCACCGCTGGCTCAGCGAGGAATCCTACTGGGCCCGCAGTCGAGACCGGGCGACGCAGGAGGCGATCATCGCCGGCTCCCGGAACTTCGGCGTGTACGACGCGACGACCGGCGAGCAGCTCGGCTACGCGCGGGTGATCACCGACGGCGTGACGTTCGGGTGGCTCGCCGACGTGTTCGTGGACCCCGACGCCCGGGGCCGCGGCGTCGGGGTCGCACTCGTGCGCGGCGTGACCGAGGCGATCGAGCCGCTCGGCCTGAAGCGCTTCGCCCTGTTCACCGCGGATGCCCACGGGCTGTACGAGCGGTTCGGGTTCCGCCCGCTGCCCGACCCGGACGGCTGGATGATGCGCCCCGGGCCGGGGTTCGGCGCCGACGTGCACGACTGACGCCAGCGCTGGCCCTCAGTACTCGATGCGCCCCTCTCGGTTGTGGAACTCCCCCGTGGGCCCGTCGGTGCCGATCGTCGCGAGCATCACCGTGGCGTCGGTGCCCTCGGTGATCGTCTGGTGCCCGCCGAACCCGTTGAACTCCGTCGCGGTGTAGCCGGGGTCACTCGCGTTCACCCGGAACCCGGGCAGGTTCTTCGCGTACTGCACGGTCAGCGCGACCACGGCCGCCTTCGACGCCGCGTACGGCACCGCCGGCACCCCGTACTCGTCGTGCCCCGGCGTCGTCAGCCAGCGCGGGAACCCCACGCCCGACGAGACGTTCACGATGACGGGTGCCGTCGAGCGTCGCAGCAGGGGCAGTGCGGCCTGGGTCACCCGGACGATGCCGGTGACGTTGGTGTCGAGGACGGCCGCCATCGCGCTCGCGTCGAGGTCGTCGACCCCGAACGAGGTGCCGAGGATCCCGGCGTTGTTCACGAGGACGTCCAGGGAAGGAATCGTCGCGATCGCCGCGTCGATGCTGGCCTGGTCGGTGACGTCCAGCTGCACGACGTGGGCGCCGAGTGCGCGGGCGTCGTCGCCGCTGGCCAGGTCCCGCATGCCGGCGTACACGGTGTGGCCGGCTTCGATGAGTCGGCGTGCGGTCTCGAGTCCGAGGCCGCGGTTGGCCCCGGTGATCAGTGTCGTTGTCATGCGTCCAGCCTCCCCCCGTCGACGCGGCTCCCCCAGGCACGGTGCGACGGTGGGACCGGCAGTACCAGGACGGACTGGAGGCGCGGGGCGATGATGGTGGGCATGAGCGAGTTCGCGAACGTGTTGCGTTCCTGGCGTGACCGGGTGCGTCCGGAGGCGGTCGGCCTGCCGGCCGGCCCCGGCAGACGGACCCCGGGGCTCCGACGCGAGGAGCTCGCCGCCCTCGCGGGCGTGAGCGTCGACTACATCGTCCGCCTCGAGCAGGGTCGGGCGACGAACCCCTCGCCGCAACTCCTCGGCGCACTCGCGACGGCGCTCCGGCTGTCGTCCGAGGAACGGGACCACCTGTGCCGGGTGGCCGGCGTCGCCCCGCCGTCGCGCCAGGTGGTGCCGCGGCACATCACGCCCGGCGTGCAGCGACTCGTGGACCGCCTCGGCGACGTCCCCCTCGCGGTGTTCACGGCGACGCACGACATCGTGCTCTGGAACGAGCTGTGGGCGGCGGTGAACGGGGACCCCTCACGGTACGTCGGGCTCGAACGCAACCTGGTCTGGCGTCACTTCATGCAGGACCACGACGGGGTGGACTGGGACGACGACCACCAGGAGGAGTTCTCGAGCGACCTCGCCGCCGACCTGCGGCAGGCGTACGGGCGGTACCCGGCCGACCGTGACCTGGCCGACCTCGTCGAACGGCTGCTGCGGGGATCCCCCGAGTTCGCCCGCCGGTGGGAGACCGGCCGGATCGCCGAGCACCGGGCCAGTCGCAAGGTCGTGCACACACCGGTCGGGCCGGTGGAGATCGACTGCGACGTGCTGAGCGTCCCCGGCGGCGACCTGCGGATCGTCGTCTACACGGTGGTGCCGGGTTCCGAGGACGCCGCGAAGCTCGACCTGCTCCGGGTCACCGGCCTGCAGGAGCTCACGCCGCGGTGAACACCAGCGACGCGTTCTGACCGCCGAACCCGAACGAGTTGTTCAACGCCGCACGGAGCGGCGCCGTCCGGGCGGTGCCGGAGACGACGTCGAGGTTCACCGCGGGGTCGAGCCGGTCGAGGTTCAGGGTCGGTGGCACGGTCCCGGTCTCGAGCGCCCGCAGGGTCAGGATCGCCTCGACCGCGCCGGCGGCGCCGAACATGTGCCCGATCGCGCTCTTCGGTGCGGTGACGAGCGCGCCGGTTCCCACCGCACGTCTGACGGCGGCCGCCTCGCCGACGTCGCCGACGGGGGTGCCCGTGGCGTGGGCGTTCACGTGGTCGACGTCGCCGCCGGTGAGTCCCGCCATCCGGATCGCGGCGCGCATGGCCCGCTCCTGCTCGCTGCCGTCCGTCAGCGGTGCGGTGATGTGGTGCGCGTCCGAGGTGATCCCCCACCCCGCGAGCGTGCCGTGCGAGTGCTGCCCGCGGGCTGCGGCGTGGTCGGCACGCTCGAGCACGACGATGCCGGCGCCCTCGCCGAGCACGAAGCCGCGGCGGTCGGCGTCGAACGGCCGTGACAGGGTCGTCGGGTCGTCGCCGTCGGGCCTGGCGAGGGCCTGCGACTGGGCGAACGACGCCATCGTCACCGGGGTGACCGCAGCCTCGGTGCCGCCGGTGATGACGACGTCGGCCTCACCGGTGACGATGAGTCGCGCGGCGGTGGCGATGGCCTCGGCACCGGAGGCACAGGCCGACACGGTCGTGTACGCCCCGGCGCGGGCCCCGTACGCGATGCTGATCTGGGCGGCGGCTCCGTTGGCCATGAGCATCGGCACCGTCCGCGGCGACACCCGACGTGCGCCGGAGGTACCGAGTACGTCGTGGGCGTCGAGCAGGGTCTCCACTCCCCCGATCCCGGTGCCGATCACCACGGCGAGGCGGTCGCCCTCCACCGCGGGGGCACCGGCGTCGGCCCAGGCCTCGTCCACGGCGACGAGCGCCAGCTGCTGACTGCGGTCGAGGCGGTTCGCACGGACCCGCCCGAGCGACCCCTCGGCGTCGAGTGCGGCTTCGGCACCGACCCGGATCGGCACCTGTTCCCAGAGCGCTCCGTCGCGGTGCAGGGCTCGGACGCCGGAGCGACCGGCCACCAGGGCGTCCCAGAGCGGCGCGACGCCGTGGCCGAAGGGTGAGACCGCGCCGTAGCCGGTGATGACGATGTCCACGGGAACTCCTCTTGTACGTTGAACAAGTGGAGTTGTATCACGTACAATTCCGACATGGCAACCACGGCGGACGGATCCGGCACGGCACGCGGCGCGGCGACCCGGGCGAAGATCCTCGCCGCGACGGCCGGACTGCTCAGCGCGGGCGCTCGGAGCGTCACCGTGAGCGAGGTCGCCCGGGCCGCGGGCGTCTACCCGAACCAGATCACGCACCACTACGGCTCGAAGGACCGCCTGGTGCTTGACGCCGCGTTCGCGCTGTTCCTCCGCGACACCACGCGACTGCAGGCGGCCGGCCGGCGCGCCCGATCGCCGGAGTCGTTCCGACAGGTCCTCGCCCGCACCGCCCTCGCGATGCCGTCGACCCCGCTCGTGGTCCGCGCGCTCGGGGCAGCCGGGGACGACCCGGCGCAGCGCGAGCGCGTGCGGCTGCTGCTCGCCGTGCTGTTCCGGCAGTCCGAGCGCTACCTGGAGCGTGTCGTCGCCGACCAGGGCTGGACGAGCCCGAGCGGCGTCGCCCGGGACGCCCGCACGTTCTGGAGCGCCGTGTTCGGTGCCACCCTGCTCGCGGACGCCGGGGTCACCGGCGGCCCCTCGGACCTCGACCTGGCGGGGACCATCTCGATCCGTTGACCGGAACGGGCACCGCCGTCGGGGTCGCCCCGGCGGCGGTGTCACTCGCCGAAGCCGGACCTGACCAGTTCCACCAGGGCGTCGACCGCGGCCTGCGCGTCCTGGCCGGTCGCGACGATCGACACCGTCGTACCCTTCGGCAGCGCCAGGGCCATGATCGCCAGCAGGCTCTTCGCGTCCACGCCGTTGACGTGCACGTTCGCGTCGTACTTCGCCGCCGTCTTCACGAACTCCGCGGCGGGCCGGGCGTGCAGCCCGGTCTCGTTGACCAGCTCGACCGACGCGCTGACGCGGTCGGAGCCGGCCGCGCCGTCGACGGGAGCAGCCCCGTCGGCCGGCCCCGTGCCTCCAGGCTGGTCACCGGACGGATGGGAGGCGCTGCTCGCGTCCGCCTCGGAACCCGCGGCCGATGCCGCGGCGGCCAGGACCGCGTCGGCGTCACCACCCGTCTGGGCGGCGACCGCAGCGGCCACCGTTCCCTCGACCAGTGGGGCCTGCGACACGAGGACGCGGGCACGGACGTCGTCGTCCAGGAAGTCGAGCGCGGTGTCGGTCGTCAGGTAGGCGGAGCCGAGGTCGCACAGGACCACGACGGCGTCCGCCTGGGCGAGTTCCTCGATGCCGGCGGTGATCGCCTCGAACGAGGTGCCGATGCCGCCGTCGTCCGTGCCGCCCGCGGCGACGAGCGGCACGTCCGCAGCCATCTGCCGGGCCAGCTCGACGGTGCCGGTCGCGATCGCCGCGCTGTGCGAGACGACCAGGATGCCGACGGTCACGCTGCGTCCACCGCTGCGCGCAGGATGTACGCGGTCGACTGCGCACCGGGGTCGCGGTACCCGATCGCACGGTCGCCGAGGTAGCTCGCGCGGCCCTTGTGGGCGACGAGCGGCTCGGTGTCCGCCGCACCCTGCGCGGCGGCGTCGGCTGCTGCGGCGAGCACGGCCTCCGGGTCGTCGCCGGCACCGGCAGCCGCTGCTGCGGCGTCGACCGCGGGGCTCCACGCGTCGACCATCGTCTTGTCGCCGACCGCGGCCTTGCCGCGTGAGACGACCCCGTCGCGGGCGGCGGTGAGGACGGCGACGAGGGTGTCCGCGTCGAGTTCGGCCGCGTCACCGGCAGCCTGCGCCGCCTTCAGGTAGGCGGTGCCGAAGAGCGGGCCGGCCGCCCCGCCCACGGTCGAGATGAGCTTCGTCGCGACGGTCTTGAGCACGGCACCCGGGGTGTCGAAGGACCCGGAGCCGACGGCCTCGAGCACGGCCCGGAACCCGCGGTCGAGGTTCTCGCCGTGGTCGCCGTCCCCGATCTCACGGTCGAGCGTGACGAGTTCGGCGCGGTGTTCGTCGATCGTCGCGGCGGTGCGACGGACCCAGTCGATGGCCCATGCGGTGTCGAGCGCCAATGCGGTTCCCTTCGTGTGTCGGGCCCGGTGGCCCGGTGTCGTGGTCCGGTGGTCGAGCGGCCGTGGTCGGTCGTAGTCGCAGTCGCGGTTGCGGTTGCGGTTGCGGTTGCGGTCGAAGTCGCGGTTGCGGTCGCTCAGCGTCCCCAGCGCAGGGCCGGGGTCTCCACCGGGGCGTCCCAGAGGGTCGTGAGTTCGTCGTCGAGCACCGTGACGGTGAGCGAGAACCCCTGCATCTCGAGGGACGTGACGTAGTCGCCGACCAAGCTACGCGTGACCTGGTGGCCGCGGTCGGAGAGGACCTCGGCGGCGCGTCGGTACGCGATGTAGAGCTCGGACAGCGGGGTGCCGCCCATGCCGTTCACCAGGAGCAGCAGCGACGACCCGGCCGGGGCGTCGAGGTCGGTCAGGATCGGTTCGAGCACGCGGTCGACGAGCTCGTCCGCCGGTGCCATCGCGATCCGCTCGCGGCCCGGCTCGCCGTGGATGCCGATGCCGAGCTCGACCTCGTCGTCGGCCAGCACGAACGACGGCTCCCCCGCGTGCGGCACGGTGCCCGAGGCCAGCGCGAGCCCCATCGACCGCGTGACGTCGTTGACGTGGCGGGCAACGGCGGCGACCGCGTCCAGGTCGTCACCGCGCTCGGCGGCGGCGCCGGCGCACTTCTCCACGACGACGGTCCCGGCGACACCGCGGCGGCCGGCGGTGAACAGGGAGTCCTGCACCGCGACGTCGTCGTCCACCACGACGGACTCGACGCGGACGTCGTCCATCGCGGCGAGTTCGGCCGCGGTCTCGAAGTTCAGGACGTCCCCGGTGTAGTTCTTCACGATGTGCAGCACGCCCGCGCCGCCGTCGACGGCCTTGGTCGCGGCGACGATCGGGTCGGGCGTCGGGCTCGTGAACACCGGACCGGGCACGGCGGCGTCGAGCATCCCGTACCCGACGAACCCGGCGTGCAGGGGCTCGTGCCCGCTGCCGCCGCCGCTGACGATCCCGACCTTGCCGGCCACGGGGGCGTCGGCTCGGTGCAGGTGGATCGGGTCCTCGACCAGGACGACGTGTCCGGCGTGTGCCCGGGCGAACCCCCGGACGGTCTCCTCGACCACGGCCTGCGGGTCGTTGATGAGCTTCTTCATGCGGTGCCTCCACGGGTACGGGGTCGAGCCGTGGCGGTCACACCGCGCGTCATCGACCGGAGTGCGCCCAATCTACATCCGCGGCACGGGCAGCCGTCCGTTGTCGATGCACGTTCGTGCAGCGCACCGAGGACGCGTCACCGGCGCGAGATCGTGCTGGGGACACTCGTCCTGCACGTTCGTGCACGATCCCGCACTTCGCTCACGAATTCACCACCCGGCCGTGAACGGCATCACTATGGTTGGCCTCAATCACTCAACGGGGAGTGCGGCGCAGCACGGCCGGACCCCCACCCTCACGCACTGGAGGTCACCGATGGACGGCATCGGCGTCAATTTCCTGTCCGAGCTCGTCGGCACGGCGATGCTCATCATCCTGGGTGGCGGCGTCGTCGCCGCCGTCTCGCTGGCGAAGTCCAAGGGCTTCGGAGCCGGGTTCCTGATGGTCACGATCGGTTGGGGCTTCGCGGTCTTCGCCGGTGTCACCGTGTCCTACAAGTCCGGCGGACAGCTCAACCCCGCCGTCAGCCTCGCGCAGGCGATGCTCGGCAACATCACCGTCGGCGAGATGTTCCTGTACTGGCTCGCCCAGCTGATCGGCGCGATCATCGGTGCGGTCATCGTCTGGCTCGCCTACAAGCAGCACTTCGACGAGGAGCCCGACGCGGCCGCCAAGCTCGGCGTCTTCTCGACCGGCCCCGCGATCCGTTCGTACGGCTGGAACCTCGTCACCGAGATCATCGGCACCTTCGTGCTGGTCTTCGTCGTCATCGCGTTCACGAACGGTCAGACCCCGTCGGAGCTCGGCGCGATCCCCGTCGCCTTCCTCGTGATCGCGATCGGCGTCAGCCTCGGTGGCCCCACCGGCTACGCCATCAACCCCGCCCGTGACCTCGGCCCGCGCATCGCGCACGCCATCCTGCCCATCAAGGGCAAGGGCTCGAGCGACTGGGCCTACGCCTGGGTGCCGGTCGTCGGACCGCTCATCGGTGGCGCCCTCGCCGCCGGCCTGTCCTACGCCTTGCTGCCCGTCGTCAGCTGAACCACCCCCACCCCGAAGGCGTGAGCGTTCCTTCCGCAGGACCGACCGCGCACCGCACCGAACACCCGTAAGGAGCACCAATGGCCGACTACATCGTCGCCATCGACCAGGGCACGACCTCGACCCGAGCAATCGTGTTCGACCACTCCGGTTCGATCATCTCGACCGGCCAGAAGGAACACGAGCAGATCTTCCCGCGTGCCGGTTGGGTCGAGCACGACCCGAGCGAGATCTGGGACAACACCCGCGAGGTGATCGGTCAGGCGCTGTCGCGTGCCGACATCACGCGCCACGACGTCGCAGCCGTGGGCATCACCAACCAGCGCGAGACCGCCGTCGTCTGGGACAAGACCACCGGCAAGCCGATCTACAACGCGATCGTCTGGCAGGACACCCGCACGCAGGCGCTCGTCGACCAGCTCGCCGACGGCGACACCGACAAGTACAAGGCCATCGTCGGCCTCCCGCTCGCGACCTACTTCGCCGGCACCAAGATCATGTGGATCCTCGAGAACGTCGAGGGTGCGCGTGAGAAGGCCGAGGCGGGCGACCTGCTCTTCGGCACCACCGACACCTGGGTCCTCTGGAACCTGACCGGTGGCGTCGACGGGGGCGTGCACAAGACCGACGTCACGAACGCGTCCCGCACGCTGTTCATGGACCTCGAGACGCTGCAGTGGCGCGACGACATCCTCGCCGACTTCGGCGTGCCGAAGTCGATGCTCCCCGAGATCGTCAGCTCCTCCGAGGTCTACGGACACGTCGAGTCCTCGAGCCTGCTGCGCGAGGTCCCGATCGCCGGCATCCTCGGCGACCAGCAGGCCGCGACCTTCGGTCAGGCCGCGTTCGACCAGGGCGAGTCGAAGAACACCTACGGCACCGGCAACTTCCTGATCTTCAACACCGGTACCGAGATCGTCCGCTCCGAGAACGGCCTGCTCACCACCGTCGGGTACAAGCTCGGCGACCAGGAGACGCACTACGCCCTCGAGGGTTCGATCGCCGTCACGGGCTCGCTCATCCAGTGGCTCCGCGACAACCTCGGTCTGATCGGCAGCGCCCCGGAGGTCGAGGCCCTGGCCAAGACCGTCGAGGACAACGGTGGCGTGTACTTCGTGCCCGCGTTCTCCGGGCTCTTCGCGCCGTACTGGCGCCCGGATGCCCGCGGTGCGATCGTCGGTCTGACCCGCTACGTCAACAAGGGCCACATCGCCCGTGCCGCCCTCGAGGCGACGGCGCTGCAGACCCGTGAGGTGCTCGATGCGGTCAACGCCGACTCCGGCGTGGACCTGACCGAGCTCAAGGTCGACGGCGGCATGACCGCGAACAGCGAGCTCATGCAGTTCCAGGCCGACATCCTCAACGTGCCGGTGGTTCGTCCGGTCGTCGCGGAGACCACGGCGCTCGGTGCGGCCTACGCCGCCGGTCTCGCGGTCGGCTTCTGGGCCAACCTCGACGAGCTCCGTGCCAACTGGCAGGAGGACAAGCGCTGGGAGCCCCAGCTCGACGCCGCCGAGCGCGAGCGCACGCTCCGCCTGTGGAAGAAGGCCGTCACGAAGACCTTCGACTGGGTCGACGAGGACGTGCAGTAACGAAGCAGGCGCACGCTGACCGCGTGCTCTGAACGCACCGACGGGAGGCCCGGTGCCGGTTCCAGGAACCGGCACCGGGCCTTCTGCGCATTGCGTCTCCTGCGCGTCGGCCGCGGTCGTCGGGTGGTCGGGTGGTTGCCGGCACGGCACGGTGCGGTCTTGTTCTCCGGGTGCAGCGGTGACCGCCTGGTGCGTGCCCGTGGCGCAGCACCGAGCCGTCAGGCTCGCACCGGGTGACGCACCGCGCACGGTGCGGACTGGAGGCGCGGGGCGGGCCCGCCGCGGGCCTCCAGTCCGGCAGGGGGGTTGCCGGCACGGCACGGTGCGGTCTTGTTCACCGGGTGCAGCGGTGACCGCCTGGGGCGCGCCCGTGGCGCAGCACCGAGCCGTCAGGCGCGCACCGCGCACCGTGCGCGGGAGCGACCCGGCCTACGCGGCGGGCGCTGCGCCGACCCAATCAGCCAGTTTGCGCGCACCGGCGCCGGAGTCGATCGCCTCGGCGGCGACGACCAGCTGCTCACGGAAGCGCTGCAGGATCGGCCGGTCGGACTCGTTCGGGTCCTGTGCCAGCCGGAACGAGACGAGGCCGGCCGCGGCGTTCAGCAGGACGATGTCGCGGACGGGTCCGGTCTCCCCCGCGAGCACCCGGTGGACGACGGCGGCGTTGTGCTCAGGGTCGCCGCCGAGCAGGTCCTCCGTCCGGGCTCGGGCGATGCCGAGGTCACGCGGGTCGAGGTCGTGCTCGGTCACGCGGCCGCCGGTGACCTCCCAGATGTGGCTGTGCCCGGTGGTGGTCAGCTCGTCGAGTCCGTCGTCGCCGCGGAACACGAGCGCCGTCGCCCCGCGCGTCTGGAACACGCCCGTGATGATCGGTACGAGGTCGAGCTGGGCGACGCCGACGGCGTTGGCCTCGCACCGTGCGGGGTTGACGAGCGGCCCGAGGAAGTTGAACACCGTCGGCACGCCGATCTCGCGGCGCACCGGGCCTGCGTGGGCGAAACCGGGGTGGAACGCGTTGGCGAACGCGAAGGTCAGCCCGACACGCCGGAAGGTGTCCGCGACACGCGCGGCGTCCATCGTGAGATCGAGTCCGAGGGCGGCGAGCACGTCGCTCGAGCCGGACTTCGACGAGCTGGCCTTGTTGCCGTGCTTGACGACCGGGACGCCGGCGGCGGCGATCACGATGGCCGCCATCGTCGAGACGTTCACGGTGCCGACGACGTCTCCGCCGGTCCCGACGATGTCGAGTGCCATCGGGTCGACGTCGAGCGGAACCGCGGCGTCCAGGATCGCGTCGCGGAACCCGACGACCTCGTCAACGGTCTCGCCCTTCGCGCGGAGCGTCACGGCGAAGGCTGCGATCTGTGCCTGGGTGGCGCGCCCGTGCACGATCTCCTCCATGGCCCATGTGGACTGCCTGATCGTCAGGTCCTCGCGCGCCATGAGCGCGCTGATCACCGCTGGCCAAGAAAGTGCGTCAGGCATGGGTCGATCGTAGTGAATTCGGAAGACCCGCCAGTCGCCTGCGAAAACACTGTCAGGGGTTTCGGCCATAATGGAGGACGTGACTAGCACCTCTCTCTCCAGATCAGCCAGCGGTCCGGCCCTCAACAGGCCGAACGCCGTGGCCGTGGGGACGATCGTGTGGCTGGGCAGCGAGGTCATGTTCTTCGCCGGCCTGTTCGCGATCTACTTCACGCTCCGCAGCACGTCCCCTGAGCTCTGGGCGACCGAGACCGGCAAGCTCGAGGTGCCCTTCGCCTCCGTGAACACGATCATCCTGGTGCTGTCCAGCTTCGCCTGCCAGTTCGCCGTGTTCGCTGCGGAGCGCTTCCAGGTGCACCGGACGAGCTGGAACCCGCGCCACTGGGGCATGACGGAGTGGTTCTTCGTCACCTACGCGATGGGTGCGATCTTCGTCTGCGGCCAGATCTTCGAGTACGCCAACCTCTGGCACGAGGGCGTGACGCTCTCCTCCAGCGCCTACGGCTCGGCGTTCTACATGACCACCGGGTTCCACGGGCTCCACGTGACCGGTGGCCTCATCGCCTTCCTGCTGACGCTCGGCCGCGGTTTCGCCGCCAAGAACTTCGGCCACAAGGAAGCGACCACCGCCATCGTCGTGTCGTACTACTGGCACTTCGTCGACGTCGTGTGGATCTTCCTCTTCGCCGTCATCTACCTTCTCAAGTAGGAACTGGACACCCCCCAGCACATGTTCAACAGAACCAAGTCCAAGAAGGGCCGCCGTTCACCGATGGCGACCGTGTCGCTCATCGTCGTGGGTCTCATGACCACCGGTGGCGCGTACGCGTTGTTCAGCTCCACGGCGAACGCCGACGACAGCACGAGCACCGTCGCCGCCTCGAGCCAGTCGCAGGTGAACGAAGGCGAGAAGCTCTTCGCCTCGAACTGCGCCACCTGCCACGGTCTCTCCGCGCAGGGCACGAGCGAAGGCCCGTCCCTGATCGGCGTGGGCGCCGCGTCGGTCGACTTCCAGGTCGGCACCGGCCGCATGCCGATGGCCGCTCAGGGTCCGCAGGCCGAAGAGAAGCCCGCGCAGTTCACGGACGAGCAGGTCGACGCGCTCGCGCAGTACGTGGCCTCCCTCGGCCCCGGCCCGTCGGTCCCGTCCACCGAGCTCACCAACGGCGAGGAGGGCGACGCCGCCGAAGGCGCCGAGCTGTTCCGCATCAACTGCGCCATGTGCCACAACGTGGCCGGCGCCGGTGGTGCGCTGACCGAGGGCAAGTACGCCCCGAGCCTCGAGACGGTCTCCGGCAAGCACATCTACGAGGCCATGCTGACCGGCCCGCAGAACATGCCGGTCTTCAACGACCTGAACCTGACGCCGGAGCAGAAGGCCGACATCATCACGTACCTGAAGTACGTGCAGGACAACAAGTCCCCCGGTGGCTTCGCACTCGGCTCCCTGGGGCCGGTCGCCGAGGGTCTGTTCATCTGGATCTTCGGACTCGGCGCGGTCGTCGCGATGACCGTCTGGCTGACCGCGAAGTCCAACTGATCGTCCGTGTCGAACGACACTGAAGGGAACACCATGGCAGAGCACGACGACGAGACGCTGAACTCGTCCTCGGCTGTCGAGAAGCACGGCACGACCACCTCCCCCGGGATCGCGGTCCTCCCCGTCGACCCGTTCGAGAACCCGGGCGAGCCGCCGCACCGCCCGCGTCGCACCGACGTCGACCCGAAGAAGCAGCGTCTGGCCGAGCGCCAGGTCGCCGCGTACTTCTACCTGTCGATCGTCGGCAGCGTCCTGTCGATCGCGGCGTACGTCGCCTTCCCGATCGACCCGAGCGACTTCGGGACGGTCCGCACCGCGAACCTCTTCCTGGGGCTGTCGATCGCCCTCGCGCTCCTCGCCCTCGGCCTCGGTGCCGTCTACTGGTCGAAGTCGCTCGTCGTCGACCGAGAGATCACCGAGCTCCGACACGGCACCCGCGGCACCGACGCGACCCGCGCCAAGGCGGTCGAGGCGTTCCAGCTCGCCGACAAGGAGTCCGGCTTCAGTCGTCGCAAGCTGATCCGCAACTCGATGATCGGTGCCCTGGCCGCGTTCCCGCTCCCCGGCATCGTCCTGGTCCGTGACCTCGCTCCGGCCGAGGACCCCAACGAGCTGCTCCGCCACACCTTCTGGAAGCAGGGCCTGCGCCTGACGAAGGACCCGACGGGTCTGCCGATCAAGGCCTCCGACGTCACCATCGGTTCGGTGTTCCACGTCATCCCCGAGGGCATGCTCGAGTCCGAGCACATGCTGGAAGAGAAGGCGAAGGCCTCCGTCCTCCTCATGCGTCTCGACCCGAAGGACCTCAACCCGTCCAAGGGCCACGAGAACTGGGGCTACGACGGCATCGTCGCGTACTCCAAGATCTGCACCCACGTCGGTTGCCCCGTCGCGCTCTACGAACAGCAGACGCACCACCTGCTGTGCCCGTGCCACCAGTCCACCTTCGATGTCTCGAACAACTGCGAGGTCATCTTCGGTCCGGCAGCACGCCCCCTCCCCCAACTTCCGATCGCGATCGACGACGACGGCTACCTGGTTGCCCAGAGCGACTTCCACGAGCCGGTCGGACCGTCCTTCTGGGAGCGTGAACGCTGATGACCAGCACCACCACCACCGCACCGAACACGTCGACGAACAAGCCGGCTCCGGAGCGCGGATCCCGCATCATCGGCGGGGTCGCCAACTACATCGACGAGCGCACCAGCATCTCGGGCCTCGTCAAGGAAGTCGGCCGGAAGATCTTCCCGGACCACTGGAGCTTCATGCTCGGCGAGGTTGCGCTGTACAGCTTCGTCGTCGTGCTGCTGTCCGGGACCTTCCTGACCTTCTTCTTCCAGGCGTCCATGACCGAGGTCGTCTACAACGGCTCGTACGTCCCGCTCAAGGGCGTGGCGATGTCGACGGCCCTGCAGTCCACGCTCGACATCTCGTTCGACATCCGCGGCGGACTCTTCGTCCGTCAGGTCCACCACTGGGCGGCCCTGCTGTTCGTGGCGTCGATCATGCTGCACATGGCCCGCGTGTTCTTCACCGGTGCCTTCCGCAAGCCCCGTGAGCTCAACTGGGTCTTCGGCTTCCTGCTCTGGGTCCTCGCCATGGCCGAGGGCTTCACCGGCTACTCGCTCCCCGACGACCTGCTCTCCGGAAACGGTCTGCGGATCATCGTCGGCATGATCGAGGGCGTCCCGGTGATCGGTGTCTGGATCGCCTACCTGTTGTTCGGTGGCGAGTTCCCGGGGACCGACATCGTCGGCCGCCTGTACACGTTGCACATCCTGCTGCTGCCGGCGATCCTCGTCGCGGTGCTCGGTGTCCACCTGGTGCTCGTCGTGATCAACAAGCACACGCAGTTCGCCGGTCCGGGCAAGACCAACGAGAACGTCGTCGGTGTCCCGATCCTCCCGGCGTTCGCCGCGAAGGCCGGTGGGTTCTTCTTCATCGTCGCGGGCATCCTGGCCCTCATCGCGTCGCTGTTCACGATCAACCCCATCTGGAACTACGGCCCGTACGACCCCTCCCCGGTGTCCGCCGGTACACAGCCCGACTGGTACATCGGCTTCGCCGACGGCGCGCTCCGACTGGTCCCGCCGCACTGGGAGGTCGTGTGGTTCGGCTACACGGTGTCGTTCAACATCCTGGCGCCGATCGCGGTCCTGGTGCTGCTCATCCTGGCGATCCTGCTCTACCCCTTCATCGAGGCGTGGGTCACGGGTGACAAACGTGAGCACCACATCCTCGACCGCCCGCGCAACGCCCCGACGCGCACGGCGTTCGGTGCCGCCGGCATCACGCTCTACGCCAGCCTCTGGGCGGCAGCCTCGTCGGACATCATCGCGACGCACTTCCTGGTGTCGATCGAACACGTGATCCACGTGATCCAGGCAACGACCGTCCTCGGTCCGTTCATCGCCTTCTGGATCACGAAGCGTGTCTGCCTCGCCCTCCAGAAGAAGGACCGCGAGATCGTCCTGCACGGCTACGAGTCGGGCCGCATCGTCCGACTCCCCCACGGCGAGTACATCGAGGTGCACGAGCAGCTCGACGAGTACGAGCGGTGGAAGCTCCTGCAGTTCAACGACTACAAGCCGCTGATGATCCGCCCGAACGCCAAGGGCAAGATCACGGGTCTGCAGAAGGTCCGCGCCGGCGTCTCCCGCTTCTTCTTCGAAGACCGCATCGAGCCGGTCTCGAAGGCAGAACTCGAGGCAGCGCACGCCGCGCACCACGGCCCGAACCTCGAGGGTGGCCACCAGGCTCCCCAGGTCGGCCCCGGCGATCACTGATCGGTAGCGCACGAAGCAACCCCCGTCACCCAGTGGCGGGGGTTTCTTCGTCCACACCGCGAAACGCCGCCCCCAGTTCACGGCTGGTTCACCCTGGCGTGCTGGACTCGTCCAGGACGGTGTGGCAACGTGTTGCACCACGCATCCGCCAACGGAATGAGACCCCGATGGACAGCCGGACGGCCGAACACCCCAGGCCGAACCACTTCCTCCTCCACCTCAGCGACACGCACCTCGTCTCCGGGGACCGTGATCTGTACGGCGATGTCGACTCCGCCGCTCGGCTCACGCAGATCGTTGCTGACATCGAAGCCTCGGGCACGCGTCCCGAGGCGATCGTCGTCACCGGCGACGTGGCCGACAAGGGCGAGCCGGGCGCGTACGCCCGCGTCCGCGAGATCCTCGAGCCCGCGGCCGAGCGCATCGGCGCACAGGTCATCTGGGCGATGGGCAATCACGACGAGCGTGGCGCCTTCCGCCAGGAACTCTTCGGCCTGCAGCCCACCGATCGACCAGTCGACTTCATCTACGACGTCAACGGCCTCCGCGTGATCACTCTCGACACCAGCGTGCCGGGTCACCACCACGGCGAGGTCTCCCCCGAGCAGCTCGACTGGCTCGCCGAGGTCCTGTCCGAGGCAGCGCCGCACGGCACCATCCTCGCGATGCACCACCCGCCGGTGCCCAGCGTGCAGGACCTCACCGTCCTCGTCGAACTGCGGGACCAGCAGGCCCTGGCCGAGGTCGTCGAGGGCAGTGACGTCCTCGCCATCATCGCCGGTCACCTGCACTACTCGACCAGTGCCGTGTTCGCCGGGGTCCCGGTGTCCGTCGCCAGCGCGACCTGCTACACCCAGGACCTCACCGAGTACCAGGGCGGCACCCGCGGCCGTGACGGTGCGCAGTCGTTCAACCTCGTGCACGTCTACGGCCGAAATGTCGTCCACTCGGTCGTGCCGATCGGTCACTACGCCACCGTCGGACAGCCCGTCTCCGCGCTCGAGACCGAGGCGAAGCTCGCCGCGCACGGCGTGACGATCCCCGCGGCCGTCGAACCGGCACCGGTCACCTCGAGCATCCCGGTGTTCACGCTCGACTCGGTGCCCGTCTCCCCCATCCACCGGTAGCGCCGCGCACTTCGCGTGCAAAAGCGGTCGGGTCCGTCCGCTCCTGCACTCCAAGCGCGGGGGCCGGCGGTCACGACTCCCCGTCACCCCGAGGCGAGTGGTCACGTTCCGTCGCCCGACGGCGCTGCCGCCGACAGTTTGTGACCGCTCGGCGGGCAGCCAACGGGGTGTCCTGACCGCGTGCCGGCTTGCACGCCCGACGGCACGCCGGACGGCCGGGAGGCCCGTGGCAGGGCCGACTCGCGCCTCCCGGCCCGCGGGGTGGTCGCGGCACACCGCCGGTGCTGCGTCGCGTGGTCACGTCCCGTCGTTTGCGGGCGGCGCAGGCGACGTTCTGTGACCGCTCGGCGTGTGGGTGGCGGGGAGTCGTGACCGGTCGAGGCCGGCGGAGGCCGATGGAGCGTGCGAACCACGGGGCTTGGTTCCGCCGCCGGGCTCGCAGGCTCGCCCGGAGCGCTCCAGCAGGCCGCTGGCGCGTCCTCAGCGCCCAGCGGGACCGGGCTCGCAGGCTCGCCCGGAGCGCTCCAGCAGACCGCTGGCGCGTCCTCAGCGCCCAGCGGGACCGGGCTCGCAGGCTCGCCCGGAGCGCCCCAGCAGGCCGCTGGCGCGTCCTAAGCGCTGGGGCGCTCCCACGGCGCGGGGAACGGGAAGTAACGCTCCAGGAAGTCCGTCACGCGTTGCGTGCGCTCCTCGTCGCTCACCTCCGGGAAGCTGCCGTCGTTGAGGCAGAAGAAGTCGGCGTTCCGCTTCTTCAGCAGCTCGTCGAGCGACCGGAGCCCCGACTGCATCGTGGTGTCGATGTAGCGGACGTCGGCGGTCTCCTGCACGATGGCCCGACCGGTGAGCAGCGAGTAGTAGTGGTAGAGCGAGTTCGTCACCGAGATGTTGTCCGCGGCACGGAAGCGCGAGGCTGCCGTCGACGCGAACTCGTCGGCGAACTCGTGCTCCATCTCGGTCATGATCGAGGCGCGCAGGGGCGTCGGGGCGTGCTCGAGGTGCCGGGTCGTCACCGCACCGAAGCGCTGCTGCAGCAGGCGACGGTTCACGCGAGCGGAGTTCTCGAAACCGCTGCGTGCGGGGTTGTTCGACCCGAGCCCGATGCGGGTGGTGGCGAGGATGAACTTCGTCACCGACCCGGGGCTGAAGAACATCGACGGGTCGGTCAGGCGCCCGAAGAACATGTCGTCGTTCGAGTAGATGAAGTGCTCACTGATGCCCGGGATGTGGTGCAGCTGCGACTCGACGGCCTGCGAGTTGTGGGTCGGCAGCACGGACGGGTCGGCGAAGAACTCCTCGCTGCGGACGATCCTGACCTTCGGGTGCTCAGCGAGCCAGTGCGGCGCCGGGGAGTCCGTGGCGATGTAGATCTGGCGGATCCACGGCGCGAAGGTGTGGACCGAGCGGAGCGCGTACTTCAGCTCGTCGATCTGCCGGAACCGGGCGGGGGCGTCGTCGCCCTCGCCCAGGACAGCGTTCGACTGTGCGGCCTGGCGGGCCCGCTGGTACTCGATGGCGTTGCCGTCGACCCACGAGAAGACGATGTCGATCGGGAAGCGGATGTCCGAGACGTGGTCGTCGAACATGTGCTCGACGGTGCGCCAGGTGCGGCCGTAGCGTTCGATGTCGACCAGGACGAACTCGTCGATCGGCAGGCTGCGACGCATCAGGGCGTTCTCGACCGGTGCGAGGACCTCGATGTCGGTCACTCGCCAGAACTCGAGCTGGACGCTCGTCTCGGCGCCGTAGCGCAGGCGTCCGAGCGGTTCGAGCCGCGGGCGGAACACGCGGAGCACCGGTTCTTCGACGGAGCCGAGTCCGTCGTCCTGCACGAGCACCGCCGGCTTGCCCGGGGGCTTCGCGTAGAAGGGCTCGTTGACGGCCGCGGACATCACGGCGCTCTCGGCCCGCTGGCGGTCACGCTCGTCGAGGGCGATCACCGGGCGCTGGTCGTTGCCGCGGATGAGCAGGTGGTCGACGTCAGCCGCGGTGAGCGCGTCGTCGAGGAACAGCAGGTCCTCGATCATCGACTGCTGCGGCGTGAGGTGTCCGTTGATCAGGGTCAGTCGGCCCTTGCGGACGACGACGTCGGATCGGTCGAGACCGCCGGAGGACGGTCGAGGGTTCAGCAGAGGACTCTCGGTCACCGGCTCGGTCTCGTCGTTCATCCATGCCCTTCGGGTCGTGCGGTCGGGTCCTGTACCCGACCTGCCGATCCTACCGTCCGTCCGACTCGCGGGGCACCTTGACGACGATGCCCACCACGATGAACAGTGCTGCGGCCACCAGCTGCAGCGCAGCCCACACCTGTCCGGGGATCGGCACCGTGACGAGCGGGTTCCAGCAGACAGCGACGGCGGCCATGAGCAGGGCGGCCCACCAGACCTTCCCGCGCACGGCGAAGACGAGCACGATCAACGCGAGCACGGTGACGCCCCATCGGGCGAAGACGAAGCCCGACGAGTCCACGATGGCGACGCACGCCAGCAGCACGATCGCCGCGATCATCGACGGTGCCAGTGCGGGACGGGTGAAGGGCGGCGTGGCGCGGCCACCGTCGGCCGGGGCCGGTGCGGCGGCCGCGGGTCGGTGAGACCCTGCGGGCACGCCGTGCTGGGACGACCCCACCGGGGGCCGCCCCTTGCGTGCGGCCATCAGTCCGCGGAGCCGTCGAGGTCGATCGCCTGGATCGACCGCGACATCGGAGGCAGGTCGCGGACACGCTCGAGCGCCGGCACCAGTTCTCCGACCAGCGCGCGGTAGCCCTCTTCGGTCAGGTGCAGGCCGTCCTCGGTGAAGCGGGCGTCCAGGTGGTCGCCGTCAGCCAGGGCGGGCCACGCATCGAGGTACTGCGCGTGGCAGGTGGCGACGAACTGGCGCAGGTGCCGGTTGGCCTGCTCGATCTTCGTGGCGTACTCGGCCTGCCGGGGCAGGATCGACACGAGCAACAGGCGTACCCCCGGCAACTCGCGGCGGAGTGTCACGAGGATCGTCTCGACGTTGCGGACCACGTGCTCCGCGCTCGCGCGGTGGTTGCCGAAGTCGTTCGTCCCGATGAGCAGGACGATCACCTCGGGCTGCTCGGCGACGACGGCGTCGAGGCGCGTCAGCACGCCGTCAGTCGTGTCGCCACCGATGCCCTGGTTCACCGTGTGCTCGTCGGGGAGCCACGTGTCCCAGTCACCCTGCTCGGTGATGCTGTCCCCCAGGAAGAGGACGGGGCTGCGGTCGTCGGTCATGCTGCCTCCTCGTGCGCCGGCTCGGGGGTCCCGGTCTGCTGCGTCCGGTTGCGCTGCGTCGACTCGGTGTGGTCGGACTCCCGCTCGGCGGCGGCGGTGATGCGCTCGACCATACCGGGGAAGATGATGCCGTGGAACGGCAGGATGCCGTACCAGTACAGCCGCCCGGCGAGTCCCTGCGGGAAGTAGATCGCCCGCTGGTGGTAGTCGCTGCCGCCGTCGGGGTTCGGTGTGACGGTCATCTCGAGCCACGCCCGACCGGGCGACTTGAACTCGGCGCGGAGCCGCAGGTAGCGGCCGCGCTCCAGCCGTTCGACGCGCCACCAGTCGAGCGCGTCGCCCTGCTCGAGGCGCTGCTGGTCGCGACGGCCACGGTTCAGCCCGACGCCACCGGCGATCTTGTCCATCCAGCCGCGCGCGACCCAGGCGAGCGGGAACGAGTACCACCCGTTGTCGCCGCCGATCGACTCGACGACGCGCCAGACGTCCTCGGCGGAGGCGTTGGAGTGCCGCTTGCGGTCGTCGACGTAGACGGTGTGTCCGGCCCAGTCGGGGTCGTTCGGCATCGGGTCGGCCGATGCGCTCGAGAGCGTGGCGCTGCGCCAACTCGTCTGGACCTGGCCGGTGCGCATCTTGTTGAGCGCGAGACGGACGGCCCGACGGTACGAGGTGAGCCCGCCCTCGGGCTGCGGCACGACGTCGTCGATGTCGTGCTCGCGCTGCACGCACTCGAACTGCAGCGACTCGATGATCGGCGTTGCGAGCTTGCGCGGGATCGGGGTGACGGCGTTGAACCAGTGTGCGGCGAGGCGCGGGGTGAGCACCGGCAGGACCGTGATCGGGCGCTGGGGCAGCTTGGCCTCGACCGCGTAGCCGTTCAGCATCTGGCCGTACCGCAGGACGTCAGGGCCGCCGATGTCGAAGGTGCGGTTGACGTCGGCGGGGACGTCGAGCGCGGCCACCAGGTAGTACAGGACGTCGCGGACCGCGATCGGCTGGATGTGGTTGCGGACCCAGCGCGGCGCGGGCATCCACGGCAGGACGTCGGTGAGGTGCCGGATCATCTCGAACGAGGTGCTGCCCGAGCCGATCACGACGCCGGCCTGGTACGCCACGGTCGGCACGCCCGAGCCGAGGAGGATGTCCCCCACCTCCTTGCGGCTGCGGAGGTGCTTCGACAGCTCGCCGTCCGGGTGCAGCCCGCCCAGGTAGACGAACCGGCTGACGCCGGCCGCCTTCGCCTCGTGTGCCATGGTCTCGGCGGCCTCGCGCTCGGCCGACTCGAAGTCGCCGTCGGCCCCCATCGCGTGGGCCAGGTAGTAGACCGCCTCGATCCCGTCGACGGCGGCGCGCACCGCCTCGGCGTCCTGGAGGTCGCCCTCCGCGACGTCGACCTCACTGCTCCACGGGACGTCCTGGAGCTTCCGGGGGTTGCGCACGAACACCCGGACGGAGTGGCCGGCTTCGAGGAGACGAGGGACGAGACGACCACCGATGTACCCGGTGGCGCCGGTGACGAGGACCTGCATGCCCTGCACGCTACGCGGCACGCCTGACGGGTAGGCTTGCCGGGTGGACAACGCAGCCTTCCCCGTCACCGCCGATGCCGTCCGCGGCCTCATCGACCACGCGATCCTGAAGCCCGAACTCACCCGCGCGGACGTCGACGCCCAGCTCGACGAAGCCGCCGCCCACCGCGTCTTCAGCGTCTGCGTCCGTCCGAGCGACGTCGCCCACGCCGTCGAGCGCCTCACGGGCACCGGCGTCGGCGTCGGCACGGTGATCGGCTTCCCGCACGGCACCACGTCCACCGCGGCGAAGGTCGCCGAGTCGCTGCAGGCCCTGGCCGACGGCGCGTTCGAGCTCGACATGGTGCAGAACATCGGCGCCGCGAAGTCGGGTGACTGGCAGCGCGTCGAGCAGGACGTCCGCGCGGTCGTCGACGCCGCCCGCGACACCGTCGTCAAGGTGATCCTGGAGACCGCGTTCCTGACCGACGACGAGATCGTCGCAGCGTCGTGTGCGGCACAGACCGCCGGCGCCGCGTTCGTGAAGACCTCGACCGGGTTCGCCGGCGGCGGTGCGACGGCCGAGCACATCGCCCTCATGCGCCGCACGGTGGGTGCCGACACCGGCGTGAAGGCGTCCGGCGGCGTCCGCGGGCTCGACACCCTGCTCGAGATGGTCGAGGCGGGCGCCAACCGCATCGGCACGAGCGCATCGGCCCGCATCCTCGACGAGGTCGCGCACCGCGCCGAGACGGGTGTCGCCTCGGCGCTCGGCGACGACACGACGTCCTACTGAACCGACCGGGCTGAGCAGACCGGGCTGAGCCGACCGGGCTGAGTCGGCGCGTCCAGCCCACCTGTCCCACCCAGCCCGAACCACCACGACCAGGCCGGTGCCCACCGGACGCGACGACGCGTCGGCGAACCGCACCGTGCCTCCAGACCGCCGCATCGGAGCGCGCATGTCCAGCACCGCACCCCAGTCCCCCGCCCTCGCCCTGGCCGTCGACCTCGGCGGCACGAAGGTCGAGGCCGCGCTCGTCACCGACCAGGGCGTCGTCCTGCCGGCGACCCGGTTCCGGAGCCCCACCGGGCCGCAGCGCACCTCGGACGAGCTGCAGGCCGCCGTCGACGAGGTCGTCACGGCCGCGCTCGGCGCGCTGCCCGCCGACGCGACGCTCGTGGGCGTCGGCGTCGGTTCCGCCGGGCCCGTCGACGAGGAGCACGGCCTCGTCTCCCCGCTCAACATGCCGGTCTGGCGTGGCCACCCGCTGCGCGACCGGATCGCGGCGCTCGTGCCCGAGGGCGTCCCGGTGACGCTCCGCATGGACGGCCTGGCGATCACCCTCGCCGAGCACTGGGTCGGCGCGGCCCAGGGCTACGAGCACGTCATGGGCATGATCGTCTCCACCGGCGTCGGCGGCGGGCTCATCCTGCACGGCCGCACCGTCAGCGGACCGACGGGCAACGCCGGCCACATCGGCCACGTCGAGTGCGGCGGCTACGACGACCCCTGCGCCTGCGGGGGCACCGGTTGCCTCGAGGCGATCGCCAGCGGCCCGAAGACCGTGGCCTGGGCACGTCGTCAGGGCTTCGCGGGCACGACCGGCGAGGAGCTCTCGGCCGCGTACGCCGCCGGCGACGAGATCGCCGTGGCCGCGGTCCAGCGGAGCGGCCGTGCCCTCGGGCAGGCCATCGCCGCCGCCACGAGCCTGGTCGACCTCGAGATCGTCGCCATCGGCGGCGGGTTCTCGCACGTCACGCCGGACCTGTTCGAGTACGCCCGGCAGGCCGTGGCGGAGCGCGTCGAGTTCGGGTTCGTCACCAAGGTGCAGATCGTGCCGACCGGGTTGTCCCAGGACGGTCCGCTCATCGGTGCCGCGGCGCTCGTGCACCGCGCCGACGTCCTGCGCTGAGCGCGCGCGTCGCGTCCGGCCGCGTCCGATCCGGCGCGCGGCTGTCGGTCGGCGGCGTCGTCGACGCGACCCACGCTGTGGACGTGATCCCCGACAGCCTGGAGGCGCGGTGCGGGCCCGCCACGGGCCTCCCGGCCGGTCCGCGGCTTGTCCACAGGCCTGTCGGTCCCGCCCGCGGGTCGGGCAGGATGTGCGGGTGCCCCGCCCGCGACTGCTGACCAGTGACGACTGGCCGGAGGCCGAACTCCGTGCGGCGGTCCTGGCCGGTGAACTCGTCGCCGTCGGCCCGTGCTGGGCCTCCCCTGCCGAACCGCAGACGCCGTCGTTGCGCGCCGCCGCTGCCGCATGGGTCCTGCGGGACGCGCGCCTGATCGCCTGCACCCTGACCGCCGCGTGGATCTGGGGTGCGGTGTCCCGGCCGCCGGCTGCGCTCGAGGCCTGCATCCCGCCGCAGGTCCGCGTGCACGTCGGTCCGGACGTCCGCCTGCGGGAGGTCCGGATCGACGTCGACGACGCCGTCGAGCTCTCGCGGCTGCGGGTCACCGTACCGGCGCGGACCGCGGTCGACCTGCTCCGGACGCCGGGGCCCTCGGCCGGAGTGTTCGGGGTGGCCGAGGGCACGGCCGTGCACGGGCTGCTCGCGATCGGGGCGGTCACCGCGGTCGAGCTGCAGGTGCGGCTGACGGCCCTCGGGACGATCCCCATGGCGCGGCAGGCGGAACGGCGGCTGCGGGGGCTGCAGGACGCGGCCGGGGGCGCTGGTGGTGCTGTCCGGTAGCGCGTCGCGGGTGCCGGCGCGGGTGCGGGTGGTCACAACACCCCGCTCGCGTCCGCCGAGTGGTCGCGAACGGTCGGCTGGCAGGGCCGCAGGCGACGGTTCGTGACCGGTCGACGGGTGCCCGTGCGGCGAGTCGTGACCGGCGACGGGCGGGAGGCGCGGGTCGGGGCTGCAACGTGCCTCCGGTCCGGCGGGTGCGAGCGGTCAGGACACCCCGCTCACGTCCGCCGAGTGGTCACGGACCGTCGGTCGGCGGGACCACAGTCGACGGTTCGTGACCGGTCGACGGCACCCGCGCGGCGAGTCGTGACCGGCGACGGGCGGGAGGCGCGGGTCGGGGCTGCCACGGGCCTCCGCGCCGGCGCGCGTGGGCGTCAGGGCACCCCGCTCACGTTCGCCGATTGGTCACGGACCGTCGATTGGCGGGGCCACAGTCGACGGTTCGTGACCGGTCGACGGCACCCGTGCGGCGAGTCGTGACCGGTCGACGGACTGGAGGCGCGGGGCGGGGCCGCCACGGGCCTCCGGTCCGGCGGGTGCGAGCGGTCAGGGCACCCCGCTCACGTTCGCCGATTGGTCACGGACCGTCGGTTGGCGGGGCCGCAGTCGACGGTTCGTGAGCGGTCGACGGCACCCGTGCGGCGAGTTGCGACCGCTGGCGGGCGGGTTCGTCCTAGCCGGCGCTGACGCGGTAGACGTCGTAGACGGCGTCGATGCGACGCACCGCGTTGAGCACACGGTCGAGGTGGATGGTGTCGCCCATCTCGAACACGAACCGGCTGAGGGCGAGACGGTCGGACGAGGTCGACACCGTCGCGGACAGGATGTTCACGTGGTGATCGGTCAGCACCCGGGTGACATCGCTGAGCAGGCCCGACCGATCGAGCGCCTCGATCTGGATCTGCACCAGGAACACCGACTTCGACGACGGGGCCCACTCGACCTCGATCATCCGGTCGGGTTCGTTCATGAGCGACTTCACGTTGGTGCACGACGACTGGTGCACCGAGACGCCCTGGCCGCGGGTGATGAAGCCCACGATCTGGTCGCCCGGCACCGGCGTGCAGCACTTCGCGAGTTTGACGAGGATGTCGGGCGCACCGCGGACGAGCACGCCGCTGTCGCTCGTGCGCAGCTGCCGACTGGTGACCTGGCGCGGGAACGCGAGTTCGGGTTCGTCGGTCTCGGTCTCGGTCTGGACGTTGCCGAGGACCTTCTCGATCACCGACTGCGTCGAGACGTGGCCCTCGCCGATGGCGGCGTACAGGGCGGACACGTCCTCGTACCGCATCGACGAGGCGACCTCGGCGATGCTGTCCTGGCTCATGATGCGCTGGAGCGGCAGGTTCTGCTTGCGCATCGCCCGGGCGATGGCGTCGCGACCCTGCTCGATCGCCTCTTCGCGGCGCTCCTTGGTGAACCACTGCTTGATCTTGTTGCGGGCGCGGGGGCTGCGGACGAACTGCAGCCAGTCCTGTGAGGGGCCGGAGTCGGGGTTCTTCGACGTGAAGATCTCGACGACGTCGCCGCTGGACAGCTGGCTCTCGAGCGGGACGAGGCGGCCGTTGACCTTCGCACCCATCGTCCGGTGCCCGATCTCGGTGTGCACCGCGTAGGCGAAGTCGACAGGGGTGGCTCCGGCGGGGAGGCCGATGACCTTGCCCTGCGGCGTGAAGACGTAGGTCTCCTTGGCACCGATCTCGTAGCGAAGGGAGTCGAGGAACTCGCCCGGGTCGCTGGTCTCGGCCTGCCAGTCGGTGATGTGGGCGAGCCACGCCATGTCCTGGTCGTCCGTGGTCGACGAGGTACCGGCGTCACGGCCGGCAGCGCGCTGCTTGTACTTCCAGTGGGCGGCGACACCGAACTCGGCGCGCTGGTGCATCTCGTGCGTACGGATCTGGATCTCGACCGCACGACCCTGCGGTCCGAGCACCGTGGTGTGCAACGACTGGTACAGGTTGAACTTGGGGGTCGCGATGTAGTCCTTGAAGCGACCGGGCAGCGGGGTCCAGCGGGCGTGCACCGAGCCGAGCATGGCGTAGCAGTCGCGCACGGTCGGCACGAGCACGCGGATGCCGACGAGGTCGTAGATCTCGTCGAACTCACGACCCCGCACGATCATCTTCTGGTAGATCGAGTAGTACTGCTTCGGCCGGCCCATGACGTCGCCGCGCACCTTGGCGGCCTTCAGGTCCTTCTTCAGGGTGCCGATGACGTTCTGGACGAACTGCTCGCGCTTCGGCTGGCGTTCCTTGACCAGGCTGTCGATCTCGACGTAGAGCTTGGGGTGCAGGACCGCGAACGACAGGTCCTCGAGCTCGAGCTTGATCATCTGGATGCCGAGCCGGTGCGCGAGCGGCGCGTAGATCTCGAGCGTCTCCTTCGCCTTGCGCGTGGCGGAGGCCGACTCGACGAAGCCCCACGTGCGGGCGTTGTGCAGGCGGTCGGCGAGCTTGATGACGAGGACGCGGATGTCCTTCGACATGGCGATGACCATCTTGCGGACGGTCTCGGCCTGCGCGCTGTCGCCGTACTTGACCTTGTCGAGCTTGGTGACGCCGTCGACGAGCATCGCGATCTCGTCGCCGAAGTCGGCCCGCAGCTGGTCGAGCTGGTAGTCGGTGTCCTCCACCGTGTCGTGCAGGAGCGCGGCCGCGATGGTGATCGTGCCGATGCCGAGGTCGGCCAGGATCTGCGCGACCGCGACGGGGTGCGTGATGTACGGCTCACCGGACTTGCGCTTCTGACCGTCGTGCGCGCGTTCGGCGACCGAGTACGCACGCTCGATGAGTGTCACATCGGCCTTGGGGTGGTGCGAGCGGACCGTGCGGATCAGCGTGTCCACCGCGCCGGCCGGCTGGGCGCGCGAGAACAGGCGCGGCAGCAGCGAGCGGAGGGAACCGAGGTTGCCGGTGGTGTTCGGACCGATCGGGCTCGAGGGCCGCGGGGCCGAACCCGGGCGGCTCGGCGCGGACGGCTCTTCGCGGGTGTCCGTCATGATGCGCCTCCCAGGACTCGGTCCGAGAGCTCGATCCGAGCTCGATCCGACAAGACTACGCGTCCCCGGTCAGTGCCCGTGACGCGGTTCGCCCTGGGCGTCGCGCTCCACCGGCGCCCCCGCCTGCTCCCAGGCGAGCATGCCGCCGGAGAGGTTGACGGCCGGCACGCCCGACTGCTCGAGCGCCGCGACGATGCGCGACGACCGACCGCCGGAGTGGCAGACGATGATGGCCGGCTGGTCGCCGCCGTCGATCTCCTGCCAGCGGTCCACGAACTCCGACATCGGCACGAGCGTGGCCTGGGGCGCGTGGACCTCGTCCCACTCCCCCTGCTCGCGGACGTCGAACAGCCGGGCTCCGGCGTCGATGCGGCGCTGGGCCTCGGCGACGTCGATCTCCTGGATCTCGATGGGCATCAGACGTTCGCCTCTGCCGCGTCGACCTCACGCCGGCGCTTCTCGGCCGCCTGGGTCTTCTTGGCGTCCGACTCCTTGATCTTCAGTTCGTTCTCGCGCAGCTGCGCGTACATCGGCGACGCGATGAAGATCGTCGAGTAGGTGCCGACGATGATGCCGATGAACAGCGCGAGCGAGATGTCGCGCAGGGTACCGGCGCCGAGCACGTACGACCCGATGAAGAGGATCGCCGCGACCGGCAGCAGCGCCACGACCGAGGTGTTGATCGATCGGACGAGGGTCTGGTTCACCGCGAGGTTGACCGACTGCTTGAACGTCCGGATCGATTCCTGCGCGGTGTTCTCGCGCACCTTGTCGAAGACCACCACGGTGTCGTAGAGCGAGTACCCGAGGATCGTCAGGAACCCGATCACCGCCGCGGGCGTGACCTCGAGCCCGACGATGCCGTACACGCCGGCGGTGATGAGCAGGTCGTGCAGCAGCGCCGCCATCGCGGACAGCGACATCTTCCAGGTGCGGAAGTACAGCGTCATGAAGACCGCGGCGAGGGCGAGGAAGATCACGAGACCACGGATGGCCTGCGCGAGCACGTCGGCACCCCACGTCGCGCCGATGAAGGTCGCGGCGACCTGGCTCTCCGGGACGTCGTAGGCCTTCGCCAGGGCGTCCTGCACCTCGGTCGTCTGCCGGTCGGTGAGCTGCCCGGTCTGCACGCGGATGCCGTGCGTGCCGAGTTGCGAGACGCGCGGGATCGACTCCGGGACGACGTCCTCGACGGTCTCGGTGGCGAGGTTCTGGTCGAGCGTCTTGACGTCGGAGATCGTGAACTCCGAGCCGCCGGTGAACTCGATGCCGAGCTGGTACCCGCCACGGAGCCACGGGGTGACGAGCGAGATCACGATCATCGCTAGGGCGATGAGGTACCAGGTCTTCCGGCGCCCGATGATGTCGTACGACCGCTTCCCCGTGTACAGGTCGCTGCCGAACTGGCTGAAGCTGGCCATCAGTCGTCCTTCCCGTCCGGCGTCGAGCCGTTGTCGCCGGAGGCCTGCTGGGCCTTCCGCTCCGCGATCGTCTGTCGGCGCTGTGCCTCACCGGCACTGCGCTGGCGCTTGCCGTCCACGACGGGTGCGCGGAACTGTGCGCGCCCCCGGTAGACGGCACCGAGAGCTGCCGGGTCGAGACCACTGAACCGGTGCCCCTCGCCGAAGAACCGGCTGCGGGCGATGAGCTGCATCATCGGGTGGGTGAAGAGCGCGACCACCACGATGTCGATGAGGGTCGTGAGGAGCAGCGTGAACGCGAAGCCCTTCACGTCGGCGACCGCGAGCACGTAGAGCGTGACGGCGGCGAGGAAGTTCACCGCGTCGGACGCCAGGATCGTGCGGAGTGCACGGTTCCAGCCGGACTCGACCGCGCTCTCGAGGGCACGGCCGTCGCGGAGTTCGTCACGGATGCGCTCGAAGTAGACGATGAACGAGTCCGCCGTGATGCCGATCGCGACGATCAGACCCGCCACACCCGCCAACGAGAGGCGGTAGTCGACACGCCACGACATGATCGCGATCACCAGGTAGGTGAGCACCGCGGCGATCCCGAGCGACAGCACGGTGACGAACGCCAGGGCCCGGTACTGGATGACCGAGTAGATGATCACCAGGATCAGACCGATCAGACCGGCGACGAGGCCACCGATGAGCTGCGCGGTGCCGAGCGTCGCCGAGATGTTCTCGTTCGACTGCACCTGGAAGTTGATCGGCAGCGCACCGTACTTCAGCTGGTCGGCCAGGGTCTTCGACGACTCGGCCGTGAACGACCCGGTGATCTGTGCCTTGCCGTTCGTGATCGCGGAGTTCGTCGTCGGCGCGGTGATGACCGAACCGTCGAGCACGATCGCGAACTGGTTCTGCGGCTGCTGGAGCGAGACGAGACGGTTCGTGACGGTGCGGAAGTCCTTCGAGCCCTCGCCGTTGAACGTCAGGTTGACGGCCCACTGGCCCGTCGACGTGCCCTGCGAGTCCGTGGCGAGACCGGAGGTGGCGTTGCTGATGTCGGCACCGGAGACCTCGACCGGTCCGAGGATGTACTTCCCCGCGCCGTCCTGGTCACAGGTGACCAGGGGCTCGTCGTCGGGCGCCGTGGTGACGTCGTCCGGAGCCGCGCAGTTGTAGTTGGTGTACAGGTCCTGCAGCTTCGGCGTGACCCAGTTCAGGTCGCTCGCGTTGGTCGGCTTCGCGCTCGGCGTCGCGGCGAGCGAGGCCGGCGGCGAGTACGGCGTGGCCGATGCGGTGCCCTTGCCGTCGTCGCCGACGGCGGAGTTCGTCGCGGCCTCGGTGAAGAGCACCGGACGGAAGGTCAGCTTGGCCGCTGCCTCGATGCGGTCGATCGTGGCCTTGTCGGGGCGACCCGGGATCGAGACGACGATGTTGTTCGCGCCCTGGGTGTTGATCTCCGACTCGGAGACACCGGTGGCGTCGATGCGCTGGCGGATGATGTTCACCGCCTGCTGCAGCTGCTGCGAGGTGACGGAGTCGCCCTCGGTGTTCTGCGCCGCCAGGGTCAGCTGCGTGCCGCCCTGGAGGTCCAGAGCCAGCTCGGGGACCCAGCTCGCGCCCTGGTACCACTTGTCGGTGTCGTCCTTCGAAGAGCCGGCGAGGATCGACGCGGCGGTGTTCACGCCGGCGAGGATCGCCATCAGGATCACCAACCAGGTGAGCGAGCGCAGCGCCTTCTTGACGGGTGTCGATCGTGCCACCGGTCGTCTCGTCTTTCTGTTCAGGACCGTCGGCACACCGTGCGACGGCAGAGGGAGGCCGCCGGGTCAGACGACCCGGCGGCCGAGGGCGTCAGTCGTCGGACTTGCGCTTCGTGGCGTCGGTCTCGTCGACACGGTCGGTGTCGACCCGCTCGCCGTAGACCGGCTCACCGTTGAGCTCGGCCACCGGCTTCGGCTCGTCCTCGGTGGACGTGGTGGTCTCGACGTCGGACGCGTTGTCGTCGACGACGCGCGACAGGGTCTGACGGTGCACGGTGACGACGGTCCCCGGTGCGATCTCGACGTCAGCGGTGACCTTCTCCTCGTTCACGGAGAGGAGCGTGCCGTAGAGGCCGAAGGACAGCATGACCTTCGCGCCCGGGACCATCTTGTCCACGAGTTCGGCCTGCTGCTTCTTGCGCTTGCGGCTGTTGTAGAACATGAAGGCCGCGAACGCCACGACGATGACGATGAGGATGACTTCTTGACCCATGATGCGTTGCCTTCTCTGGTTGCTCGGTTTCGGGCCGTAGCAGTCTAGGGCACGCCGGTGTCCGTGGCATGTCACCCGACTGATCGGCGGTCAGACGGTGGATTCCGGGTCGTCGAAGAGCCCGGGCTGCCCGCCGTCGCCCTGCCCCGGGGTGAGGCCGAGGTGTCGCCAGGCCCGCGGTGTCGCGATGCGCCCGCGGGGGGTGCGGGTCACGAGTCCGACGCGGACGAGGAACGGTTCGACGACCGACTCGATCGTCTCGGATTCCTCGCCGACGGAGACGGCCAGGGTGTTCAGGCCGACCGGGCCCCCGTCGAACCGCGTCAGCATGGTCTCGACGACGGCACGGTCGAGGCGGTCGAGGCCGAGTTCGTCGACGTCGTACAGGTCGAGCGCACCCTGGACCGCGGCCATGCCGTCGGTGGTGCGGTGCACGAGGGCGTAGTCGCGCACCCGGCGGAGCAGGCGGTTCGCGATGCGCGGGGTGCCACGGGAGCGTCCGGCGATCTCGCGCAGGGCGGTCCGGTCGATGTCGAGTTCGAGCAGGTGGGCCGCTCGGATCAGGACCTGCTCGAGCTCGTCCTTCTCGTAGAACTCGAGGTGGGCGGTGAACCCGAAGCGGTCGCGCAGCGGGTTCGGCAGCAGGCCGGCCCGGGTGGTGGCGCCGACGAGCGTGAACGGTGCGAGGTCGAGGGGAATGCTCGTGGCACCGGCACCCTTGCCCACCATCACGTCGATGCGGAAGTCCTCCATCGCCAGGTAGAGCATCTCTTCTGCCGAGCGGGCCATGCGGTGGATCTCGTCGATGAACAGCACTTCGCCCGGCACCAGCGACGACAGCACGGCGGCAAGGTCTCCGGCGTGCTGGATCGCCGGGCCGCTCGACATGCGCAGCGGTCGCCCGGACTCGTGCGCGACGATCATCGCGAGCGTGGTCTTGCCGAGGCCGGGAGGACCCGCCATCAGGATGTGGTCGGGCGTGCGCTCCTGCATGCCCGCGGCCTTGAGGAGCAGGTCGAGCTGCCCACGGACCTTGCGCTGCCCGACGAACTCGTCGAGCGAGCGGGGACGGAGCGCGCCTTCGAACGCGAGTTCTTCCTGCGACTCGGCGCCGGCGGACGTGATGCCGCTCACCGGCCGGCTGCCGCGGGTCGGAGCGCACCGAGGGCGGCGCGGAGCAGGGCCTGGGTACCCATCGCGGCGGCACCGGGCTCGTTGGCGACGGCGTCGTCGACCGCGGTCTGTGCCGCGTCTTCGCGCCAGCCGAGGCCGATGAGCGCCGAGACGACGTCGACCGCGGCGGGGTGGACTGCGGTCCCCCGTGCGGCGGCGACCACGGCAGCCTGCTCGTAGGCCACGAGCTTGCCGGAGAGCGCGACGATGATGAGCTTGGCGGTCTTCGGGCCGATGCCGGAGACCTTGCGGAACGCGCCGTCGTCCTCGTTCGCGACGGCGTTCGCGACCTGCGCCGGGTCCATGTGGGCCAGGACGCCCATCGCGGACTTCGGACCGACACCGGAGACCCCACGGAGCAGGTCGAACACCTGCAGCGCGTCGGTCGACTCGAAGCCGAAGAGCAGGTGCTCGTCCTCGCGCACGATCATGGCGGTCCGCACGAACACCTCGGACCCGTGGCGCATCGTGAGCGCGTGTGCGGGGGTCACGGTGACGGCGTACCCGACTCCCCCGACCTCGATCACCACGGCCGAGCCGGCGATGTCGATGCAGGTGCCCCGGAGACTCGCGATCATGTTCCGAGCCTAGGGCCGCCCACCGACGACGCCGACCTGCCACGCTGCGGGCGGGCCGCGGCGGCGGCCGCGCGGGCCAGCGGCGAGTCGACGGTGCCGCCCTGGGCGTCCCGCCAGGCGCGCTGTGCGGGGGTGAGGTTCGTGGCACGCGAGCCGGCGGCGTCGGGTGATCCGAGCCTCCAGGCATGGCACACGGCCAACGCGAGCGCGTCGGCGGCGTCGGCCGGCTTCGGGGCCTCGTCGAGCCCGAGCACGCGCGCGACCATGGTCTGCACCTGACGCTTGTCGGCGTTGCCGTAGCCGGTGACGGCGGCCTTGACCTCGGACGGCGTGTGCAGCCCGACGGGCAGGCCGCGGGCGGCCGCGGCGTGCAGCGCCAGGCCGGCCGCCTGCGCGGTGCCCATCACGGTGCGGACGTTCGCCTGCGCGAACACCCGCTCGACGGCGACCGCATCGGGGTGGTGCTCGTCGATCTCGGCGGCGATGCCGTCCGCGATGCGGAGCAGCCGCTGCTCGAGCGGCATGTCCGGCGGGGTGCGCACGACCGTCACGTGGACGAGTCGTGCGCGCCGGTTCGGTGCGACCTCGACGACGCCGACGCCGCACCGGGTGAGCCCGGGGTCCACCCCGAGCACACGGAGCACGGTTACTCGCCCTCGTCCTCGTCGAGCTCGGCCTGGACGTCCGCGGGGATGTCGAAGTTCGAGTAGACGTTCTGCACGTCGTCCGAGTCCTCGAGCGCGTCGATCAGGCGGAACACCTTCCGGGCGGTCTCGGCGTCGACCGGCACCTTGAGGCCCGGGACGAACTCGGCGTCGGCGGAGTCGTAGTCGATCCCGGCGTCCTGCAGGGCCGTGCGGGCGGCGACCAGGTCGCTCGCCTCGGTGATGATCTCGAAGCCGCCGCCCTGGTCGATGACGTCCTCGACGCCGGCGTCCAGCACCGCGGTCATCACGGTGTCCTCGTCGAGGCCGTCGGTCTTCGTGACCGAGATGACGCCCTTCCGTGAGAAGTTGTAGGCGACGCTGCCCGGGTCGGCCATGGTGCCGCCGTTGCGCGACATCGCGGTCCGGACCTCGGCCGCAGCACGGTTCTTGTTGTCCGTGAGGCACTCGATGAGCATCGCGACGCCGTTGGGGCCGTAGCCCTCGTACATGATCGTCGTGTACTCGATGGTCTCGCCCGTGAGACCCGCACCGCGCTTGACGGCGCGGTCGATGTTGTCGTTGGGGACCGAGGTCTTCTTCGCCTTCTGCACGGCGTCGACCAGGGTCGGGTTGCCGGACATGTCGGCACCGCCCATCTTCGCGGCGACCTCGATGTTCTTGATCAGCTTGGCGAACGACTTGGCACGGCGCTGGTCGATGACCGCCTTCTTGTGCTTGGTCGTTGCCCACTTGGAATGCCCGGACACGGTTCTCCTTGCGTATTGCGGAAAGTCCCGCTCAGTTTAGCGGCCCTGTGGGCCCAACACCGGCCTGGAGGCGCGGCGCGGCTTCCGTCCCGCCGGTGCGGCAGGTGGGCGGTCACGCCTCAGGCGCTGCGCACCAGGTCGAGGAAGCGGCGGTGGAAGCGGTCCTCGCCGGCGACCTCGGGGTGGAACGCGCTGGCGATGACGTTGCCCTGCTGCACCGCCACGACCTGCCCGTCGGGCAGCGCGCCGAGGACGTGGACGTCGTCGCCGCGCTGCTCCACCACGGGGGCCCGGATGAACACCGCGTGCACCGGGGCCTCGCCGAGGTCGGGCATCGGGATGTCGATCTCGAACGAGTCGTTCTGCGCACCGAACGCGTTGCGGCGCACGGTGGTGTCGAGCACGTCGAGGGTCTGCTGACCGCTGATGCCGTCGGTGATCCGCGACGACAGCATGATCATGCCGGCGCAGGTGCCGTAGGTGGGCAGACCACCGCGGATGGCGTCGGCGAGGAGCTCGGCGACGCCGAACGCGCGGGACAGCTTGTCCATCACGCTCGACTCGCCCCCGGGGATCACGACACCGTCGAGGGTCTCGATCTCCTCCGGACGACGGAGCGGCACCACGTCCGCGCCGAGTTCGGTCAGCGAGGCGATGTGCTCCCGGAAGTCACCCTGCAGCGCCAGGACCCCGATGCGGGGCCGGGCGCCGCCCGTCGGACTACCAGCCACGCTCGGCGAGGCGGTGCGGTGCGGGGACGTCAGCGACGTTGATGCCGACCATCGCCTCGCCCAGACCACGGGAGACCTCGGCGATGACCCGGGGGTCGTCGTGGAAGGTCGTCGCCTTGACGATCGCTGCAGCACGGGCCGCCGGGTCGCCGGATTTGAAGATGCCGGACCCGACGAATACACCGTCGGCGCCGAGCTGCATCATCATCGCGGCGTCGGCCGGGGTGGCGACACCACCGGCGGTGAAGAGGACGACGGGGAGCTTGCCGGTGCGGGCGACTTCCTGCACGACGTCGATCGGGGCCTGGAGCTCCTTGGCGGCGACGTAGAGCTCGTCGTCACGCAGGTTGCGGAGCGCCGCGATCTCCTTGGTGATGGTGCGGATGTGCTTGGTGGCCTCGGACACGTCGCCCGTGCCGGCCTCGCCCTTGGAGCGGATCATGGCCGCACCCTCGGTGATGCGACGGAGCGCCTCGCCCAGGTTGGTGGCACCGCAGACGAAGGGAGTGGTGAACTTCCACTTGTCGATGTGGTTCACGTAGTCAGCCGGCGACAGCACCTCGGACTCGTCGATGTAGTCGACGCCGAGCTCCTGGAGCACCTGCGCCTCGACGAAGTGGCCGATGCGGGCCTTCGCCATGACGGGGATCGACACCGCGGCGATGATCTCCTCGATCATCGAGGGGTCGGACATGCGGGCGACTCCGCCCTGCGCACGGATGTCCGCGGGGACACGCTCGAGGGCCATGACGGCGGTCGCGCCGGCTTCTTCCGCGATCCGCGCCTGCTCGGCGTCGACGACGTCCATGATCACGCCGCCCTTGAGCATCTCGGCGAGGCCGCGCTTGACGCGGTCGGAGCCGGTGATCGAGGTGCCAGGGGTGCCGGAGGTGCTGGTGCTGTCGCTCATGATGCCGACCAGTCTAGTGCGCCTCGGGCCATCCATCGGCGACGAGTCGACGCGTCTCGCCGAGCAACTGCGACATCGACTTCGTCCGGGCGATGATCGGGAAGAAGTTCGCGTCGGACTGCCACCGCGGCACGATGTGCTGGTGCAGGTGTGCGGCCACCCCGGCACCGGCGACCTCCCCCTGGTTCATGCCGATGTTGAAGCCGTCGCAGTGCGACACCTCGCGCAGCACCCGCATCGCGGTCTGGGTCAGCTCGCCGATCTCGCGCAGTTCGTCCGGCGTCGCCTCGTCGTAGAGCGGGACGTGCCGGTACGGGCAGACGAGCAGGTGCCCGTTGTTGTACGGGAACAGGTTGAGCAGCACGTAGGCGTGCTCGCCCCGGGCCACGATCAGGGCGTCCTCGTCGGACATCCGCGGGGCCTCGCAGAACGGGCAGTCGTCGTCGTGCCCGCGCCCCCGGCCTTCGCGGCCGGCGTCGATGTACGCCATCCGGTGCGGGTTCCAGAGCCGCTGGAACGCGTCCGGGACGGCTGCACCGGTGGCCGCGTCGCGGATCACCAGCGGATCGGTGTCCGCGCCGTCGGAGCCCGCGGCGGCGGTGCGACCGGCCACGTCGTCGACGTGACCGGTCCCCGCGGCCTGCTCCGGGCCTCCTGGGAGGGCCATCAGACCTGCGCGCGCTCGCGGATCGCGGTGAGGATGCGGTCCACGGCCTCGTCGACGGGCACCGCGTTGTCCTGGCGGCCGTCGCGGAAGCGGAAGCTCACGGCGCCGGCGTCACGGTCGTCGCCACCGGCGATGAGCTGGAACGGCACCTTCGCCTTGGTGTGCGTGCGGATCTTCTTCTGCATGCGGTCGTCCGAGTGGTCGACCTCGGCGCGCACCCCGTGCGTGCGGAGCTTCGCGATGACCTCGTCGAGGTAGTCGCCGTACTCGGCCGCGACCGGGATGCCGACGACCTGGACGGGCGCGAGCCACGCCGGGAACGCGCCCGCGTAGTGCTCGGTGAGGACCCCGAAGAAGCGCTCGATCGAGCCGAACAGTGCTCGGTGGATCATCACCGGGCGCTGGCGCGAGCCGTCGGCCGCGGTGTAGTCGATGCCGAAGCGCTCGGGCAGGTTGAAGTCGAGCTGCACGGTCGACATCTGCCAGGTGCGGCCGATGGCGTCGCGGGCCTGGACCGAGATCTTCGGGCCGTAGAACGCGGCACCGGCGGGGTCCGGCACCAGCTCGAGGCCGGATTCCTCGGCGACCTCGCGCAGGGTGTTCGTCGCGACGTCCCAGACCTCGTCGTCACCGACGTACTTCTCCGGGTCCTTCGTCGACAGCTCGAGGTAGAAGTCGTCGAGGCCGTAGTCGCGCAGGAGCGAGAGCACGAACTCGAGGGTCGTGGTCAGCTCCTCCTTCATCTTGTCCTGCGTGGTGAAGATGTGCGCGTCGTCCTGGGTCATGCCGCGCACGCGGGTCAGCCCGTGGATCACGCCGGACTTCTCGTTGCGGTACACCGTGCCGAACTCGAACATCCGGAGCGGCAGGTCACGGTAGGAGCGGGGCTGCGACCGGTACGCCAGGATGTGCATCGGGCAGTTCATCGGCTTGAGGTAGTAGTCGGCGCCCTGCCGCGTGACGTTGCCGTCCTCGTCCTTCGCCTCGTCCATGTGCATGGCCGGGAACATGCCGTCCTTGTACCAGCCGAGGTGCCCGGAGGTCTCGAACAGGTCGCCCTTGGTGATGTGGGGCGTGTAGACGAACGAGTAGCCGTTCTCCTCGTGCCGACGGCGCGAGTAGTCCTCCATCTCGCGGCGGATGATGCCGCCCTTCGGGTGGAAGATCGCCAGGCCGGAACCGATCTCGTCGGGGAACGAGAACAGGTCGAGTTCGGCGCCGAGCTTGCGGTGGTCGCGCTTGGCGGCTTCCTCGAGGCGCACGAGGTACGCCTTGAGCTGGTCCTTGTCGGGCCAGGCGGTGCCGTAGATGCGCTGCAGCTGCGGGTTCTTCTCGGAGCCGCGCCAGTACGCAGCGGCGACGCGCATGAGCTTGGCGGCGTTGCCGATCCAGCGGGTGTGCGGGACGTGCGGGCCGCGGCAGAGGTCCTGCCAGAGCACCTCGCCCGACTTCGGGTCGACGTTCTCGTACACGGTCAGCTCGCCGGCGCCGACCTCGACGCTCTCGCCGGAGTCGCCGTCGGACGCCGCACCCTTCAGGCCGATGAGCTCCTGCTTGTAGGGCTCCCCCGCCATCAGCTCGCGTGCCTGCTCGTCGGTGACGACCACGCGACGGAAACGCTGGGCCTGCTTGACGATGCGGTCCATGCCCTTCTCGATCGCCTTGAGGTCTTCGGGGGTGAACGGCTCGTCGACGTCGAAGTCGTAGTAGAAGCCGTCGGTGACGGGCGGCCCGATGCCGAGCTTGGCGTCCGGGTTGATCTGCTGCACGGCCTGTGCCAGCACGTGGGCGGCCGAGTGCCGGAGGATGTCGAGCCCGTCCTGCTCCTGCAGGGTGACGGCCTCGGCGGTCTCGCCGGCCTGCACGTCCGCCGCGAGGTCCTTCAGGACACCGTCGACGCGGATCGCGACGACGCCGCGCTCACCGTCGAAGAGCTCGGTGCCGGTCGTGGTCGTCGTCGCGGTCCGGGGCTCGGGTGCCTGGGGAAGCTCGGCGGGCGCGGGTGCGACTGACTCGGTCACGATGATGGGACTCCTCGATCGAAATGGTGCGTCAAGACTAGTGCGAGACGTGCTCGCGTGCGGACGCCCGCGGGGAGCGCGCTGCTGCCCGCGCTCAGGCCGGGACGGCGCCGAGCGTGGCGACGGGCAGCCGCGGCTCGAGCCGCTCGCGCCCGTTCAGGCCGTCGAGCTCGAGCAGGGCGGCGAAGCCGATCGCCTGGTACCCGGCCCGTTCGAGCAGCGTGATGGTGGCGGCACCGGTCCCCCCGGTGGCCAAGACGTCGTCGACGACGAGCACCCGTGTACCGGCGGGCAGCTGACCGGGGCGGAGCTCGAGCTCGGCCTCGCCGTACTCGAGCGCGTACTGCTCGCTGAGCACCTCGCCGGGGAGCTTGCCCGCCTTGCGCACGGTGAGCACGCCGACCTGGTGCTGGGCGGCGATGCCCCCGGCCAGCGCGAAGCCGCGGGCCTCGATGCCGGCGACGGCGTCGAACCCGCCCCCGACGGCGAACGGCGCGGCGAGTGCTTCGCACACACGACCGAACGCGACGGCGTCGGAGAACACCGGCGTCACGTCACGGAACAGCACCCCCGGCTTCGGGAAGTCCGGCACGAGGGCGGTGAGGCGTTCGACGAGTGCAGCTGCGGTTTCGGTCACCGGACAACGGTACGGGAGGCCCGGGGTGCGTCCGACACGTCGGAGCACGGTGCGAGGGTGGTCGCCTCGTGCGGGGCCGACCGTTCGCTGCACGGTGCGGGTTCCGTCGGACGGTTCGCCGAAGGTGGCTCGGTGCGAGGTCGTTTCCTCGCACCGAGCCGTTCAGGCCGCACGGGCTCCGGAATGACGCACGGTGCGTGCGCGACGCCGACGGCTGCGCCGCCGACGCGCAGCGCCGGAGCACCGCGGGTCAGCGCCACATCCGCATGGCGGCGCCCTGGGTGATCCAGTCGGCCTCGCGCTGCTGGCGTTCGCGCTCGAGGCGCGCCAGCGTGGCGAGGTCGACCTCGGGCCGCACCTTGCGGGTGCGTCGGCTCCAGATGATGAGCGACATCCCGACTCGGAGAGCGATGCGGTCGGCGAGTGAGACCCGGCGGCGCACCCCGCGGGTATCGGGTGGACGGGTGGTTGTCTTCGTGGACACGGTGTTCCCCTTCAGGGCACGGCAGAGCTGCCCGGATGTCGGGCATGACGAATCCGCCCGGGTTGCGGGCAGCAGGAATTGAATGCGTGAGAATGCACTCCGGGATGGTCCGGAAATGTTCGGACAACGATCGCGGAATGCTCGTCGACCCCGGGAGCGTCGCACTGTCCACCGACATTCTTCCGGCGTCGTCCGCGCAGATCGGACGGCACGCATCAACGCGCCGTCGAGCCGTTCAGCAGACGAACGAACCGGTGCTGCGCGAGCCTGATCGGCTCAGCGCACGGTGCCCGGAGGCACAGGTGTCAGGAGAGTGGGACGCCCCGGGTCAGCGGACGCGGAACGGGGTACCGACGCGTCCACGGATTCCACGGAACGGAGTGGTCGTTGTGATCATCATGGTCGGCCCCCTTTCGGTCTCGAGCTGGCGGAGTCGTCCGGGTCGAATGTTCGACCGTTCGCGACGAGTGAACACTATCGGCACCGCAATTCGGAGCGCAACCCCTTTTCCGGAAAACGTCCGGAATTGCATTCCCGAACACCGTGGCGGTCCGTGCACGCCGAAGGCCCGGTACCCAATCGGTACCGGGCCTTCGTGTGCGCGTGCGACCGGACTAGACCGCCGCGTGCTCCGCGACGCTCGCCGTCAGGGAGTCGCCCTCGACGTCGATCCGCACGGTGTCACCCGCGGTGACCCCGCCCTCGACCACGAGGGTCGCGATGCGGTCGTCGACCTCGCGCTGGATGAGCCGACGGAGCGGGCGGGCGCCGTACTCCGGCTCGTACCCGTGCTCGGCGAGCCAGTCGACCGCCGCGTCGGACACCGACAGGAGCATGTCCTGTGCGACCAGCCGGAGCGCCGTGTCCTGCAGCAGCAGGGACACGATCGACGCGATCTGCGACCGGTCGAGCTTGCGGAACAGCACGATCTCGTCGATGCGGTTGATGAACTCGGGACGCATCGCCTCGCGCAGCTTGCCCATCACGCGGGCTCGCAGGTCGTCCTCGGCGTATCCGTCCGTCGCACCGACCGGGGAGAACCCGAGTGCTCCCGAGCGGGAGGCCAGGAACTCCGAGCCGATGTTCGACGTCATGATGACGACGGTGTTCCGGAAGTCGACCGTCCGCCCCTGCCCGTCGGTGAGCCGGCCGTCGTCGAGGACCTGCAGCAGCAGGTTGAAGACGTCCGGGTGGGCCTTCTCGACCTCGTCGAGCAGGATCACCGAGTACGGGTTGCGGCGGACACGCTCCGTGAGCTGGCCGGCCTCGTCGTAGCCGACGTACCCGGGAGGGGCACCGACCAGACGGGAGACGGTGTGGCGTTCGCCGAACTCGCTCATGTCGAAGCGGAGCATGGCGGACTCGTCACCGAACAGCGACGACGCCAGGGCCTTCGCGAGTTCGGTCTTGCCGACGCCCGTCGGGCCGAGGAACAGGAAGCTGCCGACCGGACGGCGCGGGTCACCCATGCCGGTCCGGCTGCGCCGCACCGCCTTCGCGATCGCCCGCACGGCGTCGTCCTGGCCGACGACGCGGTCGTGCAGCTCGGACTCGAGTGCGGCGAGCCGCGTCTTGTCGGCCGAGCCGAGGCGGGTCACCGGGATCCCGGTGGCACGTGAGACCACGGCGGCGATGTCACCTTCCGTGATCGACGTGTCCCCGGACTCCGGACGGGAGGCGTGGCTCGCGTCCGCCGACGAGGCGGCAGTGATCCGGGCCTCCAGTCCGACGATCTCGTCACGCAGGTCGGACGCTTCCTCGTAGTGCTCCTCGGCGACCGCGCGGTCCTTGCGGGCCGTCAGGTCGGCGACCTGCGCACGCAGTGCCTCGACGTCGACGTCGCCCGAGAGGGCGAGGCGGCGGCGTGCACCGGCCTGGTCGATGAGGTCGATGGCCTTGTCCGGCAGGTGCCGGTCGGTCACGTAGCGGTGCGAGAGTTCGACCGCCGCGCGGAGTGCCTCGGGCGTGTAGACGACGCCGTGGTGCTCCTCGTAGCGCGGGGCGAGGCCGGTCAGGATCGCGACGGCGTCCTCGACGTTCGGCTCCCCCACCGTGACGGGCTGGAACCGGCGCTCGAGCGCGGCGTCCTTCTCGATCCGGCGGTACTCGTTGAGCGTGGTCGCGCCGACCAGGTGCAGGTCGCCACGGGCGAGCCGGGGCTTGAGGATGTTGCCGGCGTCCATCGAGCCGCCCTCGCCGCCGCCACCGGCGCCGACGACGGTGTGGAGCTCGTCGACGAAGACGATGAGCTCGTCGGCGTGCGCCGCGATCTCGTCCATCGCCTTGGTGAGGCGCTCCTCGAAGTCGCCGCGGTAGCGGGTGCCGGAGAGCATGCCGGGCAGGTCGAGCGCGACGACCCGCTTGCCCTGCAGCAGGGCGGGGACGTCACCGTCGACGATGCGCTGGGCGAGGCCCTCGACGATCGCGGTCTTGCCGACGCCGGGCTCACCGATCAGCACCGGGTTGTTCTTGGTGCGACGGAGCAGGATCTCGACGGTCTGCTCGATCTCGTCGGCGCGGCCGATCACCGGGTCGACGTGCCCGTCACGGGCGCGCTGGGTGAGGTCGGTGCCGAACTGGTCGAGCGTCGGGGTGTCGCTGTCGGTGGCCTGATCGGCGCCGACGGCGTCGGTTGTTCCGGGCATGGGGCGCCCCTCTCGTGCTGCTGCCGCGGCCTGCTGGGCGTAGTCCTGCATGACCTGCGGGGTGATCCCGGCGCTGGCGAGCAGCTGACCGGTCACGGTCTCCTGGTCCATCACGAGCGCGAAGAAGACGTGCTCGGGGTCGGTGTAGGTGCTGCCGAAGCCCCGCGCGGCCTGCGTCGCCTCGACGAGGATGCGCTGGGCGGTGCCGGTCAGTGCCGGGCGGCCGGTCTGCTCGGCCAGCGGCTCGTGCGCCATCGGCAGGCGCTGCTCGATCTCCTCGGCGAGTCGCTGGGGGTCGACCCCGGCGGAACGCACGACGGCGTCGAACGGTTCGGTGCGGACGAGCACGTGCAGGATGTGCAGTGCGTCGATCTCGCGCTGCCCCTGCGCGACCGCGTACTCGGCGGTGTGCTGGAGCAGCTCGTGGGTCCGGCGGCTGAGCAGCCGGGTGATGTCGACCGGTCGACCGAACGCGCGGACGCGCTGCTGGTCACCGGTGCGCTGTGCCGCGAGCAGGCGGGCGAGGAACTCGTCGAACGAGTCGTTGCTACCGGTCGGGCCGAACGTCTCTGGCAAAGGGACCTCCTGGGGAACTTGAGTGCCTTCGACTCAATGCAACGCAGGAGGGCCCGGGTCATTCCCGGGTCCGGAAGAAACTTGCGGCGACTCGACTCAGGTCCGCGCGATGGCTGCGGAGACCGCCTCGGTGATCCGCGCGAGGTCCGTCGGCGCCACCTCGATATCGAATCCGCGACGTCCGCCGGACACGAAGATGCTCGCGTACGACAGCGCCGACTCGTCGAGCACGGTGCGGAGCCGGGTCTTCTGGCCGACCGGGCTGATGCCGCCGACGACGTAGCCCGTGCGCTTCTCGGCGAGGGCCGGATCGGCCAGCGTCGCCTTCTTGCCCCCGACCGCGGCGGCGATCGCCTTGAGGTCGAGCCGGTTCGCCACCGGCACGATCGCGACGGCGAGGGTGCCGTCGACGGACACGACCAGGGTCTTGAAGACCTGCTCCTCGCGCAGCCCGAGGGCGGCGGCCGCCTCTTCTCCGAAGTTGGTGGCGCTCTCGTGGTGCTCGTACACGTGCGGCGTGTACGGGACCCCGGCCGTCTCGAGCGCGACGGTCGCTGGGGTGCTCGGCGAACCTGCGGTCATGCCGTGATCCTCCCCCGCCGCACCTTCCGGTCCTCGACGGCACGCGGGCGTTACGCTGAACGGACCATGACCGCCGTCCTGCTGCTGCTCCGCGCCACCGCCGCGCTGGTGCTCGGCGACCCGGCCGCCGGGGTGCTGCCCCTGCTGGCGGTGGCGGCACTCGGGCTGACCGCGGTCGCCGTGACCGTCGTCGTCGCCCGGCTGCTCGTCGCGGTGCTGGCAGCCGTCCTCGGGGTCGGATCGGCATCCGTGTCGGAGCGGTCGGCGGTGCCGGACCTGGTCACCCGGATCGGGTGGAGCCACCCCGACGCCGACGGGCACGTCCGCTCACGGGCACCGGGGATCGCGACCCCGGCCTGACCACCGACCGGTGGCCGGGCCGCTCGCGCACCCCGCTGACCCACCACCGATCGGAACCGTCATGGACCTGTCCACCCTGCCCCTCGTCGGCCCGCTGCTGCACGGCGGCGCGGACCTCGTCGCCGCCCTCACCGCGGCGCTCTCCCCCGTCGCCGGCTCGTTCGCCGCGGCGATCGCCGTCGTGCTCCTCACCCTGGCCGTCCGCCTCGTGCTGGTCCCGCTGTCCGTCCTGCAGGTGCGGGCCGAACGGGACCGCCGACGCCTCGCACCACAGCTCGCGGCGCTGCGGAAGCGCCACGGCCGCGACAGCCAGCGCCTGCAGCGAGCGGTGCAGCAGCTGTACACCGACGAGAAGGTCTCGCCGCTGGCCGGCTGCCTGCCCGTCCTGGCGCAGGCACCCGTGGTGTCGCTCGTCTACGCCCTGTTCACGCACGCCTCGATCGACGGCACCGCGAACGCCCTGCTGGAGGCGACGCTCGTCGGGGTCCCGCTCGGCCACTCCCTGATCGTCACGCTCACGTCGCCGCTGTGGGTGCACGCCTGGGTGGTGCTGGTCCTGCTGGCGGTGCTCGCGGTCGTCGTCGAGCTCAGCCGCCGGTCGAACGCACACTGGAACCCGGTGCCGGCGCCGGAACCGGACGTGCCCGGGGCCGCCGCGACCGCCGCCGTCGGGCGGTACGTGCCGTTCATCACGGTCGTGTTCGCGGCGATCGCACCGCTCGCCGCCGCGCTGTACGTCGTGACGAGTGCGGCCTGGACCTTCGGCGAACGGGCCGTGCTGCGCCGGGTGGTCCGCTAGCCGCCCTGGCCCTCCTGCTGCGGCCCCTGGTCGACCGGGTCGTACTCGGTGCCACGGCCCTGCTCCTCGTCGGCGGTCGGCACGTGGCGTTCCGTGCCGGCACCGCCGGGGCTGGTCGCGACGTAGTCGGCCTCGCCGGACTGGGTGTCGTGGCTCAGCGGCTCGAGGGTCTCGGCGTCGGCGTCGTGCTGCGGCATGGGGTCGGTGCTCATGCACCACGACTACTCCCTCGTTCTGGGTGCGCGCGCACGGCTGAGCGGTGCCACGATGGACCTGACCGGCAGAGCGGGAGTGCGCATGGCCCACGACGACGTGGCAGCAGAACGGGCACGGCTCGAGGCCGTCGCCTGGGGAGCAGGATCGAGCCCGGCGGACGCGGCGCGCGCCCGCATCGTCCTGCAGGACCTGGAACGCGGACGGCGACCCCGCGCGCGTGCGGTCGCGACGGCGCGGGATCCACTGCCGGGAGGGCCGGATCCGGCCCGCACGTCCGTCCCGTCTGCGACACGGTCGGTTCCAGGGCCCGCGTCCGTGTCCGTGCAGGTGCCCGCGGCCGGTTCCGTGTCCGAGCCCGCCAGCGGGGCTGCCGTGCCTGCTGGAGCCGACGTGTCGGAGGCGACCGGCGGCGGTGGGGACGACCACGTCGACGACGCGAGGGGCGACGGCGGGGACGAGCCGGGCCTCCAGGCCGCGGCGACCGGACGGACCCGGTGGCGGCGGTGGTTGTGGACGGAGCGACCACGCGCCTGGATCGCGGGCGGCGCGGCTGCGGCGGTGGGCGTCGCGTTCGCCGCCGGGACGCTCGTCGGGACCGCGCGCCCGGACGTCGCCGCGGCGCCGAGTGTCACGCCGACGGCGGGCACGGTGACGCTCGAGCAGCTGCTCGACGTCCCGCAGACGTACGCCGACCAGCTGCCGGGGCCGGTCGCTGCGCCGGTGAGCCTGCACACGACGCGACTGGTCTTCACGAACCGGGCTCTCGACGGCGGGACCGCCGAGACACCCTGGAACGTCTGGGCCGGCATCGGGACCGACCGGTCGACGATCTGCCTGGTGGCAACGGCCGACCGCATCGAGTCGTCGACGGCGTGCTTCCCGCGGCAGGCTGCCCTGCACGGATCGGTGTCGATGTCGGCGCAGTCCAGGAGCGGCACGTTGACCATCGAGCTGCGCGGCGGCGGAGTCCAGGGTCGGGTGACGAACGCGTACTGAGCGGCGGTGCCGTCCCTGTGACCGGAGCTGAGTGTTTCATTGGAGCGCTCCGATGTATTTGCTGGATGCCCTCGCGAGCGCCGTTCCATCGTGCAACACTGGAGGAGCGCACTCGCTGTGGAGTCGTACCCACATCATCCACATCCGCCAGCGAGCGCGCCCCGCAGACCCTCCCGGTCACCGCCGTCAGAACCGTCGGCATCGTCGCGCGCTCCACCGTGCCTCGCAAGGAGGTCAGCAGCGTGTCCACCAACACCACCACCTCGGCCGTGTCCCCCCACACGCGGCCGATCACCGTCACCACCCAGTCGATCGTCGGCATCGCCGTGCTCGGACTGGCCACGTTCTTCGCCATCACCACCGAGCTCATGCCCGTCGGGCTGCTCGGCACGATGAGCGCCGACCTCGGGGTCACCGAGGCCACCATGGGCATCGTCATCACCGTGTACGCCGCGGCCGTCGCGATCCTCGCGCTGCCGCTCACCGCGTTCACCGCGAAGCTGCCCCGCAAGACCGTGCTCGTCGCCACGCTCGTCGGCTACACCGTGTCGAACCTGATGGTGGCGCTCGCACCGTCCTTCGCCGTCGTCTGCGCCGGACGCGTCGTCGGGGGCATCGCGCACGCACTGTTCTTCTCGGTCGCCTCGGCGTACGCCACCCGGATCGTGCCGCCGCGGCTGGCCGGGCGGGCGATCGCGTTCGTGTACTCGGGCAGTTCGCTCGGGTTCGTGCTCGGCGTGCCCGTCGCGACCTGGGTGGCACAGCACATCGGCTGGCGCCAGGCCGTGTTCTCCGTCGGGGTCGCCGCAGCGGCCCTCGCGGTCGTCGCCCTGCTGTTCCTGCCCGCCGTCCGTGGGGCCTCGTCGCCGCACATCGGGTCACCGAAGGCCTGGGCGCGCACCGGACTGCTGTCCGTCGTGATCGCCGACATGCTCCTGTTCGGCGGGCACTACGTCGTATACACCTACATCGGGCCGTACGCGATCGACGCGGGGCTCGACGCCGGCATGGTGAGCGGGGCGCTGCTCGTGCTCGGTGGCACCGGTGTCGTCGGGCTCTGGCTCGCCGGCATGTTCGTCGACCGTGCGCCCCGGCAGACGCTGATCGCCTCGGTCGCCGTGATGGTCGTGGCCTTCGCGACGATGCCGTTCGTGCACGGCTCGCTGATCGGGACGATGGTCGTCGCGGGCGTCTGGATGGCCGCGAACGGAACCACCGGCACGCTCTTCATGGCCGCGGCGATCCGTGCCGGAGGCGTCTCCCCCGACATCGCCGGCGCGCTGGTCAACGGTGCGTCGAACATCGGCATCGCCGGTGGTGCGGCGTTCGGCGGGCAGGCGCTCGGGATCGTCGGACTGCAGTACCTGCCGTTCGCCGGCGGCGCGGTGCTGGTCGGGGCGCTCGGGGTCGTCGTGCTGGCGCGCCGGGGGTTCCCGGTGCACTCGCACGCGCAGGAGCACCTGTCGACCTCGTCCATCGAGGCCATCACGTCCTCGCTCGCGGTCGTCACCACGTCGGTGCCGGTCGTCGGACGGGCGATCCAGACGGTCACGGGGTCGATCGGCGTGGTCACGGGTTCGGTGCAGCGGCCGCGGACGCGCTGAGGGCCGGCGCGGGCTGGCGGGGGTCGGGCGAGCGGGGCCGCCGAGTGGTCACGACATGCCGTTGGCGGTGCGTCGGAGGTGCACGAACTGTCGGCTGCGGGGTCGGCGGGCGACGGTTCGTGACCCCTCGGCGGACTCGGGCGGCGTGTTGTGCGACCGCGGCGGACGGGGGCGAGCGGTTGCCGGGTGGTCACGACATGCCGTTGGCGGGGCGTCGGAGGTGCACGAACTGTCGGCTGCGGGGTCGGCGGGCGACGGTTCGTGACCCCTCGGCGAACCCGGGCGGCGTGTTGTGCGACCGCCGACACGCCGCCACGGGCCCGCCGCGCGGTCAGTCCTGCAGGTGGTCCGTGCGGCGGCGGTTGCGCACCGCACGGTAGGTCAGCAGCGCCGCACCGAGCAGCACGAGCACACCAGCGGCGATGAGCCCCGGCCCGAGGTCCGCGCCCGTGTAGGCCAGCGGCCCACCGTCCCCCGCGTCGCCCTGGCCCGACACCGGCGCGGAGCCCGAGCCGGCGGCGGGGCCGGTCGGAGCCACCGAAGGAGAGCCACTCGGCGACGGCGACGGAGCAGGAGCCGGCGCTGGACCCGCCGCAACCCGCACCACGAACGCCAGCGGCGTCGCAGCCCCGGACTCCGGGGTGACGACGGTCGCCGTCTCGGCCCCCTCGACGTCGACCGAGACGGCGTACTCCGTCGTGGGCTCCAGCCCGGTCAAGTCGAACGCACCGTCGTCGTCCGTGACGACCGACACGGGATCGCCGGACTGCGGGTCCGTCGGAGTCGCGACGACCCCGACGTCCGGAACGGGTTCGCCGTTCGTGTCGAAGACCGTGCCGGGCTGGTCGGTCGTGACCTCGGCGGCTGCGGCTGCGGAGGCGAACGGCAGGTCCGACGAAGCACGCTCGCCGGCGACGGCCGTCACACCGGTGTTCGACGTGGCTCCGGTGGCCCCCGGCTCGGGTCGTCCGGTCCGGATCGTGTAGGTCCCCGCCTCGGTGGCGAACGCGTAGCGGCCGTCGGCGTCGGTCGTCGTGGACGCGATCACCGCCCCGGCGTCGTCGAGGAGTTCCACGACCTGTCCTGCTGGCACCGGTGCACCGTCGAGCGACACGACACCGGTGACGGTGGCGACGACTGCCGCTGGAGCCTCGATCGGTGCGGGCTCGGCCGGTGTCGCATCGACGTCGCCGGTCGTGACGGTCACGGGCGGCTCGTCGGCGACGGACACGTCGAGGTCGGTGTCCGCCGGCAGGTCGGAGCCGGTGTAGACGCCGTCGCTGTTCGTCGTGGTGTCGACGAGGACGTCCCCGGAGTCCGGGTCGGTGATGACGACCTCGAGGTTCGACACCGGGGAGCCGTCTTCGTCGACCACGGTGCCGATGACCGACACGGAGTCCTCCGGCGACGTGAACGCGAAGTCGGCCTGCTGGTCCACGCCGCCCGGCGAGCCTGCCTGCGCGAGGGAGACCCTCGTGGGCTGGTCAGGACCCTCGGCGCCGTCCGGCGGGGTGATCTCGACGCGGTAGCTCGCGATGACCGGCAGCTGCGGGAACGCGTACGTGCCGCCGGCCTCGGTCGTCGTCGTGTAGACGGTGCCGCGCGGAGCGGTCACGCGGACGATCGCCCCGGGGATCGGCGCTCCGTCGAGGGTCGCCGTGCCGGTGATCGCGGCGGTGCGGTCGGCGAACCAGGTCTGGTACACCGGGAACCCGCTGCGCTGCTGGTACGTGATCGTCAGGCTGGTGAGCGAGACGGTCGGCGTGAACCAGGCCGTGGCGCCGGCGGTGTCGACCGCGCCGGTGTTGCCCGTCAGGGTCCGGGTGGCCGGGTCCCAGGTGGGCAGGTCCCGCCCGGTCGTGCCGTCGGGGTCGGCGGTGCACGACGGTCCTCCGGTGACGGCGGCCGAGCACGAGTTGTAGGAGCTCACGTAGCCGAGCTGCTCCGCGGTCGCGGCACCACCCCCGGAGACGGTGGCCGAGATCGTCGCCCGGTCGGCGTCGACGTCGCCGAGCACGAACGACCAGCTCTGGGCCCCCGGCGTCGGCTCGGCGAACGTGTACGTGGTGGTCGAGGCGCCGGACGTGGGCGAGTCGACGTTCGGCCGCTGGTTCATGTAGGTCTGGCCGCGGCTCGTGCCGTAGACCGCGCCGGACGGGGTCACGGCCGACTGCCAGGTCGATGCCCCGCTGACGACGGTCGACTGCCGAGAATCAGACGTGAAGGTGGTCTCGGGGAACCCGGCGAGCGTCATCGTGCCGGTGTAGGCCCGGCTCGCTCCGCTGAGGGTGAAGGTCCCCCAGTTGCCGACCGGCTCCGCCGACGCACTGGTTGCGCCGCCGACCGCGAGTCCTGCGCCGAGTGCGAGGACCGTCAGCCCAGCCGTGACCGCGCGCCAGCGTCGCATGCGTACTCCCCTGCTGTGGCGCCGGAGAACCCGACACCCACTCAGGCTATCCGGAGGACGCGGCTCTTGTCCGGTGTCCGACACGAGGACGAGGAGCCCGGCGAGTGGTCACGACATACCGCGCGCCGATCGCCGAGTGGCTGAGAAGTGTCGCCGGGAGGCCCGTCGGACGACGGTTCGTGACCGCTCGAGGAACACGAGCGGCGCGTCAGGAACCGTCCGCACCCCAACCCAGCGCGACCAGGGCGTCGAGCGCCGCGACCTGCCCGGCCACCACCAGCTCCCGCGCCTCGTCGAGCCCGACCCACCGTGCGTCGTCCACCTCGGGCACCTCGACGAACCGGCCCGACCCGCGCGGCAGCTCGAGCCGCACGGTGTTGCTCCGCACGGTGTCGACCGAGAACCCCGGCGCCGGTGCCGCGAAGACCCGCACCCGCTTGCCCGACGCCTGGCGGAACTCCCCCAGGTCGGTGAGGTCCGCGGCGGTCACCGGGGCGGGCACGCCGATCTCCTCGGCGAACTCGCGCAGCGCGGTGCCGAGCGGGTCCTCGCCCGCCTCGACCAGCCCCTTCGGGATCGACCAGGCACGCGGTCGGTTCCGCCAGAACGGGCCGCCCATGTGCGCGAGGAAGACCTCCGGCCCGGACGGACCGGCCCGGTGCAGCAACAGTCCGGCGCTCACGACCACGCCCCGAGACTACGCAGAACCGGCCGGGAGGCCCGGATCACCACACACGCGCCGCGCACCACCCGACGTGCCCGGTCCCACCGCCGGTTCCCCCGCCCGCCCTGGGAGTACCGTGTGGCGCACGGAGCGCCGTGTGACGCCCCCGGAGGACCTGCGATGGAGGAGGCCGATCGGGATGGACGAACGATGGACGACGGTGACGCTGGCCGCGGACGCCGCGATGCCACACGACGAGGCGCTGCGGTGGATCGCCGCCCGGGCGGACACCGGGATCGAGCGGATCCGGATCATCGGCGCCGAGCCGGCGATCGAGGGCCCCGGACCGGTCGCCGACCGCCTGGCCGAGGCCGCTCGCGCCGCCCTGCCCGGCGCCACCGTCGAGGTGCACCGGCACGCCGGGCCGTTCGCCAGTGCCCTGGTCGAGGAGTCCGACGGCGGTGACCTCCTGGTGATCGGGACGTTCCGGAGCCGACGGGGTTCGACCGCCGGCGGCGACCCGGCGCGCGTGGCGGTCCGTGCGGCCGTGCCGACCGTGATCGTCCCCGAGGGCCCGCACCCGATCGACGGCGACGTGGTGCTGGCCGTCGAGGAACCGATCGACGAACGGGCCGTCTCGATCGCCGTCACCGAGGCCGTCCGGCTGCACCGACGACTGACGCTGCTCCGGGCGTGGGAGATGCCCGTGCTCACCCGGACCGGGCTCACCGACTTCGCCGAGGACCCCCTGCGGTGGCGCGCCCGGAACGCCGAACTGCTGCAGCGCGTCACCGAGGATCTGACCGCGCGGTTCCCGGCGGTGCGGATCCGTCCGCTGCTCGTGGAGGGACACCCGGGGCACGCCATCGCGTCGCGCACCCGGCGGGCGTCGCTCGTGGTGCTCGGACGGGGCCACGTGCGGGTGCTGTCCGGCGCACTGCTCCACGACGTCGTCCGTGAGACGGCGGCACCGGTCTGCGTCGTCCCACCGGCGGCCCACACGGACAGCGCGGGGTCCGGACGGGTCAGCCGGCGAGTTCCCGGATCGCGTCGGCGATCTGGTCCGTGAGGTACGCGACACCGCGGCCGTTCGGGTGCAGGGCGCCCGCCTTCAGGTCGATGCGTCGCAGGTCGCTCGAGCCGGTCAGGCTGACGCCGGCGACGTAGCGCTCGTCCTGCGCGGCGCAGGCCGAGTGCGCCTCGGTGCGTTCGAGGACGTCGACGAACCGGACCCCGGCGGCGTCTGCGGCGGATGCGGACACGGCGTCGAGCTCCTCCTGCACGCCGTGCAGGTACGCCACGTCGTCGTCGGTGAAGGGGAAGGTGTCCGAGGGGAACGACCCGGCGAGCGTGCCGAGGTCGAGCGCCGAGCGGAAGCAGCCCTTCGCCGGGGTGTGCTCGGTGTCCGGGAAGATCGCCGGGTACCCGAGGAACACGACGACGGCGTTCGGCGCGGCCCGTTGCACCGCTGCGAGGGTGTCGGCGATCCCGAGTGCGACGCGCGACTGGATCTTCACGCTGAGCTGGTCCTCACCGTCCTGCACGAGCGTGCTCTCGCACGACGGCGCGTCACGTCCGGAGAACACCGGGCCGTCCGCCGAGATCGCCAGGCAGGATGCGGCCGTTCCGAACAGGTCCGCGTCGTTGCCGCCGATCGTCAGGGTGACGAGACGGGTACGCGACGACAGCGACTCGATCTGCGGGGGGACGCCCTTGAACTGGTGCCCGGTCGTGACGTCCTCGCTGGTGGCGCCCGCGCACGTGACGTCGGTCAGATCGAGGCCGAACCGCGCCGCGAGCCGGTGCGGGTAGTCGCGGGCCGACTGCACGCACGCGCTCGTCGGCAGCCGGGTCCGGTCGCCGAGCCCGTAGCCGGCCGAGTACGAGTCACCGAGGGCGACGTACTCGCTGCCCGGCGGCAGGTCGGCGAGCGGCTCGGCCGGGTCGTCCGGCACCGGGTAGGGCTGCGGGACGGGCCACATCGGTGCGGCCGACACGGAGGGCACCGACCCGGGCACCGCGACACCCGCCACCACCGATCCGACGACGGCGACCGCTACCGCGGCGGCGGCGAGCAGCGTCGTTCGGGCGGTGCGGAGCAGTTGCGGCCTCCGGGCGGGTGTGGCGGGTGGTCAGCGGGTCGGGTCGGAGCGTTGCCGGGGCGGAGCGGGCTCAGCGGCGACCGAGTCGCCGTTCGCCGCCGCTGCCGGTGCGGTACTCCAGCCCGTAGTGCTGGAACAGCTCGGGCTCGGTCGCGGCGTCGAGCTCGCCGTCGGTCGAGATCGACGGGGCGTCCTTGACGAGCTTCTTCGGGAACGTCACACGCAGGTGCTTCGGGGCGACGGTCGCGCCGAACAGCGGGACGAAGACGAGCTTCTGGAACCCGACCACGCCGGTGGTCAGGGCGCCGAACGCCGGCTCGGACGTGGCGGTGTCGTAGTAGATGCTCTCGAGCGTGCCGACCTTGTCGTCGGCCTCGTCGACGACCGGCAGACCGATCCAGTCACGGATGTTCGCGGCTTCGAACACGAAGGACTCCCTCCGAGCATCCGGCAGGTCCGGGTGGCTCTCGGTCGACGCTACCGCCCGGCCGCCTGAGCGGTCACCCGGAGCCGGTCCACCGCGGCCAGCACGTCGTCCGCGGTCACGGCCAGGATCGCCGGATCCGGGTCCTCGGCGAAGACGTCGCCGCGACGCACCGATGCATCGGTGAGCACGATGTGCGGCCCGGTCACCGGGGGCCCCCACGCCTCGGGCGGCGCCGGGCCGAACAGCACGACCGAGGGCACCCCGTACGCGGTCGCCAGGTGCGCGGCACCGGTGTCGACCGTGACGACGAGCCGCGCCGCGGCGATCACCGCGGCGAAGGCCTGCAGGTCCAGGGTGCCGCCCAGGACCGCCTCCGGCGCAAGACCGGCCGCGTCGGCGACCGCGCGGGCGCGCACGACGTCGTCCGAGCCTCCTGTCAGGACCACGTCGGCACCGCGCGCTCGCAGCCCGCGCACCACGTCGGCGAAGCGGTCCGTCGGCCAGTGCCGCGCGCCGTGGAAGGCGCCCACGTGCACGACGGCCGCGTCGGCGACCACCGGCGGCTCGGCGGGGCGGTCGAGGCGGACCTCGGTCGCGTCCGCCGGGATGCCGTGCCACGTGAGCAGGTCCGCCCAGCGGTCGCGCTCGTGGACGTCGTCGGGCCACTCCGGGCCCTCGTAACCGTGGGTCGGGTCGGCGTGCCCGATGACCCGGCGCGGGGCGAGCGCGGCGACGAGGTCCGAGGACTCCGGTCCGGCGCCGTGCAGGTTCACGGCGACGTCGACCGCCCCGTGCGGCACCGCGATCGGGTGGTCGAGACCGTGCTGGGCCAGGTGGACGTCCACCGCCGGCACGAGTTCGACGACCGGCGCCAGCCACGCGGTGGTGGCGAGGGTGATGCGGTGGTCGGGGAACGCGCGGCGGAGCGCGTGCAGCGCAGGGACGGCGACGAGCAGGTCGCCGAGCTTGATGGCACGGAGGACGAGCAGTTCCGGGCGTCCGTCGGGGTCGGGCAGGCGTTCGAGGGCGGTCACCGCCGCGACGGTAGACCGGACACGCTGACGGTCCTGCCGGGACCGCGCTCCGCGGCTCTTCCTGGGGCGGCCCCCGGCCGTCGACCGGTAGTCACGGAGCATGGCCCTCGCACCGGACCGCGTCATCCGCGGCCTGCTCCTCGACCGCGACGACACCCTCGTGGTGGACGTCCCGTACAACGCCGACCCGCACCTGGTCGTCCCCGTCCCCGGTGCCCGCCGCGCCGTCGAACGGGCACGTGCCGCCGGGTTGCAGCTCGGCGTCGTCACGAACCAGTCGGTGATCGCGAAGGGCATGGCCACGCGCGAACAGGTCGACGCCACCAACGCCCGGGTCGACGAGCTCGTCGGCCCGTTCGACGTGTGGTGCGTCTGCCCGCACGACGCCGGTGACGACTGCGCCTGCCGGAAGCCCCGGCCCGGGATGGTCCTCGACGCCGCCGACCGGCTCGGCATCCCGGCGGAGTCGATCGTCGTCGTCGGTGACATCGGCGCCGACGTGCAGGCCGCCCGGAACGCCGGCGCGCAGGGGATCCTCGTGCCCACCCCGCGCACCCGCCGCGAGGAGGTCGACGAGGCCGACACCGTCGCCGCGGACCTGGACGAGGCCGTCACCCTGGTGCTCGAGCACGTCGGCAGCGTGGCGGACCGGGCGTGAGCGCCAGTCCGCGCGTCCTCGTCGCCCGGCTCGACTCCTTCGGCGACGTCCTGGTCGCCGGCCCCGCGGTGCGCGCGGTGGCCGCCGGGGCCGCGCACGTGACGATGCTGTGCGGACCGCAGGGAGCGCCGGCCGCCGACCTGCTCCCCGGCATCGACCGGGTGCGGGTGTGGGCGGCACCGTGGGTCACCGAGACCGCGCGTCCGATCGACGACGCCCTGCTCGCCGAGTTCCGCGCGCTGGTCGCCGAGGAACAGCCCGACGAGGCCGTCGTCCTGACGTCCTTCCACCAGTCGCCCCTGCCCCTCGCGCTGCTCCTGCGCCTGGCCGGGGTCCCCCGGGTCTCCGGGGCCTCGGTCGACCACCCCGGGTCCCTGCTCGACGTGCGGCTCCGCCCCGGCGAAGACCTGCCCGAGGACCTCCCCGAGCCCGAGCGCGCGCTGCGGATCGCCGAGGCGGCCGGGTTCCGGCTGCCGCCGGACGACGACGGGAGGCTCGCCGTGCGTCACGACGCCGTCCTGCCCCCGCCCGTGGCCGGCCTCGACCGCTACGTGGTCGTCCACCCCGGAGCCAGCGTCCCGGCTCGGTCGTGGCCGGAGTCCCACCACCGTGCGCTCGTCGCCGCCTACGCCGAGCGCGGCGTCCCCGTCGTCGTCACCGGCTCCCCCGGCGAACGCGCTCTGACCGCCGCCGTGGCGGGCGACACCGGCATCGACCTCGGCGGCCGCACCAGCCCCGCCGAACTCGCGGCCGTCCTCGCCAGCGCCGAGGTCGTCGTCGTCGGGAACACCGGTCCGGCCCACCTCGCCGCCGCCGTCGGAGCGCCCATCGTGAGTCTGTTCTCGCCCGTCGTCCCCGCCGTGAAGTGGGCGCCGTACGCCCCGCTCGTCGAACTGCTCGGCGACCAAGCCGCACCGTGCCGTCTCAGCCGCGCTCGCGAGTGCCCGGTCCCCGGCCACCCGTGCCTGTCCGGAGTGCGCATCGCGGACGTGCTGGCCGCTCACGAACGCCTCCTCGACCGCGTTTCGCGGACTGATCGGAGAAGTCTGCGGGGCGGCTCAGAAGGCGCTGCGTAGCGTGCGCCACTGCTTCTCCTGCTCCTTCTCCTGCTGCTCCGGCAGCGGCGGGGAGCGACCCCATCGACACCGACCGGAAGGCCCTGCATGCGGATCCTCGTGTGGCACGTGCACGGCGGCTGGATGGACGCCTTCGTCCGCGGCCCCCACGAGTACCTCATCCCGACCACCCCGGCCCGTGACGCCTGGGGACTCGGCCGCGGCGGGCGCGACTGGCCGGACACCGCGATCGAGATCGACCCGGCCGACGTCGCCGAGGCAGAGGTCGACGTGGTCGTCCTGCAGCGCACCGAGGAGCTCGAGGAAGCCCGTCGTCTGCTCGGTGGCCGTGACGTGCCGATCGTCTTCGTGGAGCACAACGCCCCCCGGGTCGACGTGCCGAACAGCCTGCACCCGATGCGCGACCGCGACGACCTGACGATCGCACACGTGACGCACTGGAACGCCCTGATGTGGGACTGCGGCACCACCCGGACCACCGTCGTCGAGCACGGCGTCGTCGACCCCGGGCCGCTGTACACCGGCGCGCTCGAACGTCTCGGCGTCGTGATCAACGAACCCGTCCGGCGCAACCGTGTCGTCGGCACCGACCTGCTCCCCCGCTTCGCCGAGGTCGCCCCGGTCGACGTCTGGGGCATCGGCTCCGAACGCCTGCCCGAGCTCGGCTTCGGCGACCGCGTGGTCGCGCTTGGTGACGTCAAGGCCGATCCCATGCACGCGGCGCTGGCCGAACGGCGGGCCTACGTGCACCCGAACCGCTGGACCTCGCTCGGCCTGTCGCTCATCGAGTCGATGCACATGGCCATGCCGGTCCTGGTGCTCGCGACGACGGACGCGGCCCGCACGGTGCCGGATGAGGCCGGGGCCATCGCGACGGACGTCGAGGAGCTGGTGCGGGCCTCCAGGCTGCTGCTGGAGGACCCGGACGAGGCGCGTCGACGGGGGCTCGTGGCGCGGGAGGCCGTGCTCGCACGGCACGCGCTCGGTCGGTTCCTGGCCGACTGGGACGACCTGCTCGGCGACGCCGTCGCGCGCGGTGCGCGACGGAACCGTGCGGCGAGAGCCGCGCTCGAAGGGAGCCTGCGATGAAGATCGCCATGGTGTCCGAGCACGCGAGTCCGCTCGCCGTGCTCGGCGGGGTCGACGCCGGTGGGCAGAACGTCCACGTCGCCGAACTGTCCGGTGCGCTGGCCGACCGCGGCCACCACGTGACCGTCTACACGCGGCGCGACGACGCGTCGCAGCCGGTCCGTGTGCCCCTGCGTCCCGGCGTTGACGTCGTGCACGTCGACGCCGGTCCCGCGCGTGCCGTGCCGAAGGACGAGCTGTTCCCGTTCATGGGGACGTTCGCGTCGGTGCTCGCCGCCGAGTGGTTCCTGGACCGCCCCGACGTGGTGCACGCGCACTTCTGGATGTCGGGACACGCCGCCCTCGACGCGGTGACGCAGGTGCAGGCGCGGACCGGCGGGGTACGGATCCCGGTGGTGCAGACCTTCCACGCCCTGGGTGTCGTGAAGCGGCGGCACCAGGGTGCCGCCGACACCAGCCCGGCCGAGCGCGAGTGGGTCGAACCCGCCGTCGGTCGGAGCGTCGACCAGGTCGTCGCGACGTGCTCGGACGAGGCGTTCGAGCTCAAGGCCCTCGGTGTCCCGCTGCACCGCATCTCGGTGGTGCCGTGCGGTGTCGACGTGTCGCTCTTCCGTCCGGACGGCCCCGTCGAACAGCGCGACCGTCCGCTCCGGGTGCTCACGGCCTCACGACTCGTGCAGCGGAAGGGCGTCGGGACGACGATCGCCGCACTCGCCGCGCTGGTCGAACAGGGCCGTGACGTCGAGCTCGTCGTCGTGGGCGGTGCCGGTGTCGCCGGCGCCGACCTGGTGGACGACCCCGAGTACCAGCGCCTCGACGCACTCGCCCGTTCGCTCGGCGTGCGCGACCACGTGACGTTCCGCGGGCAGCTCGGGCAGCACGACATGCCCGCCGTCTACCGCAGCGCCGACGTCGTCGTCTGCGCCCCCTGGTACGAGCCGTTCGGCATCGTGCCGCTCGAGGCGATGGCCTGCGGCCGCCCGGTGGTCGCCTCGAGCGTCGGCGGACTCATCGACACCGTCGTCGAGGACGCCACCGGCCTGCACGTGCCGCCGCGCGACGAGACCGCGGTCGCCGAGGCCGTCGGCGCACTGCTCGACGACCCGGAGCGCCGCGAGGCGTACGGCCGTGGCGGTCGACAGCGCGCCGAGTCCCGCTACACCTGGCAGAAGGTCGCGGCCGACAGCGAGCGCGTCTACGAGCGCCTGCTCGCCGGCGCGACCTCGTCCGCCGGGGCCACCGGGCCCGCCGCCGGCCGCTCGCGCACCACCCACGCCGGCCGGGTCACCCGCGCCGCGCAGTCGACGGAGAGGACCGCACGATGACCATCGACCAGCAGACCGGGCTCGAGGACCGCGCCGTCACCGACAGCGCCCGCGTCGTCGTCGACCACGTCGCGGCGTCGGTCCCCGTGATCGCCTCCCTCGTCGACCACCGGGACCACATCGCCGAGTGGGCGGACGACATCGCCGGACGGCTCGTCGCCGGTCGTCGGCTGCTCGCCGCGGGCAACGGCGGGTCAGCCGCCGAGGCGCAGCACCTGACGTCGGAGCTCACCGGTCGCTTCGAGGGCGACCGACCCGCGTACTCGGCCATCTCGCTGCACGCCGAGACCTCCGCCCTGACCGCGATCGGGAACGACTACGGCTACGACCAGGTGTTCGCGCGGCAGGTGTCGGCGCACGCCCGGGCCGGCGACGTCCTCGTGCTGCTGTCGACGAGCGGCAAGAGCCCGAACCTGCTCCGCGCCGCCGAGGCAGCGCGCGCCGTGGGTGCGCGTTCCCTCGCCCTGACCGGACCCCGGCCGAACCCGCTCGCCGACCTCGTCGACGACGCGATCTGCATCGAGGGGCCGTCCGCCAACGTGCAGGAGGCGCAGCTCGTCCTGGTGCACGCGCTCTGCAAGGCGATGGAGCCGACGCTGCGTCGCGGGGGCCGTCGATGAGCGGGCCCACTGCCGTCGCACCGCGTTCCGGCGCCGCCGGTGGCCGTTCCGCCGGACCGCGCTTCCGCATCGCCGTCGTCGGGGACACCCTGCTCGACGTCGACGTGTCGGGCACGAGCGAGCGCCTGAGCCCCGACGCCCCCGTGCCCGTGGTGGACGTCGCCACCGACGACCGCCGCGCCGGTGGTGCCGGACTCGTCGCGACGATGCTCGCCCGCGACGGCCACGACGTCACCCTGATCACGGTCCTGAGCGACGACGGCCGTGCGCAGGAGATCCGCGACCTGCTCCCCGACGTCGCGGTCGTCGCCGGGCCGTCGGGAGCCCCCACCCCCGTGAAGACCCGCGTGCGCGTCGTCGACCACGCCCTCGTCCGGATCGACGAGGGCTGCGCGACCCCGCCCGTGCCCGAGGCCACCGAGGCCATGACCGCCGCCCTCGACGGCGTCGACGCGATCGTCGTGGCCGACTACGGCCGCGGGGTCGCCGCTGCCCCGGCACTCCGTGACGCCCTCGCCCGTGCGGCCGAGCGCCTGCCGGTCGTGTGGGACCCGCACCCGAAGGGCGCCGCGCCCGTGCCCGGCACCACCGTCGCCACCCCGAACGCTGCCGAGGCACGACGCTTCACCGACGTCGAGGGACACGGTGTGCCCTTCGCGACCGTCGCCGCCGCCCGGCTCGTCGAACAGTGGCAGGCCGGCGCCGTCGCCGTGACGATGGGTGACCGCGGTGCGCTGCTCGCCGACGCCCAGGGCGACAGCCGCTTCGTGCCCGCTCCGTCCGTCAGCGCCGGGGACCCCTGCGGTGCCGGCGACCGGCTTGCCGCGGGCGTCGCCGTCGCACTGGCGTCCGGGGCGGACGTCCCCGACGCCGTCTCCGCCGGCGTGGTCGCCGCGTCCGAGTACCTGGCCGCCGGTGGCGTCACCGCGCTCTTCGCCGACGACGGGCCCGCGCCGCTCGCCGTGCCCGGGGCCGACCGGGACGCCATGCGCCTGGTGCACGACGTCCGGAGCGCCGGCGGAACCGTCGTCGCAACAGGGGGCTGCTTCGACCTGCTGCACGCCGGACACGCCCGCACCCTGTCGGCCGCCCGTGCGCTCGGTGACTGCCTGGTCGTGTGCCTCAACTCGGACTCGTCGGTCCGCGCACTGAAGGGCCCCGACCGGCCGATCATGACCCAGGACGACCGGGTCGAGCTGCTCCTCGCGCTCGACTGCGTCGACGCCGTCGTGGTCTTCGACGAGTCGACCCCCGACGAGGCCCTGCGCCGCTTCCGCCCGGACGTCTGGGCGAAGGGCGGCGACTACACCGCGAGCGAACTGCCCGAGACGGCGACCCTCGCCGAGTGGGGTGGCCGTGTCGTCACGGTGCCGTTCCACCCGGGCCGCTCGACCACCCGGCTCGCCGCCGCGATCGAACGCGTCGGGTGAGCGTCCGCTCGCCTTCCCACACCAGCTCGACCACTTCCCGCACCACTACGCAAAGGACATCCATGCCCGTCCCCACCACCCCCATCGGCCGCGTCCTCGTCACCGGCGGCGCCTCCGGACTCGGCGCCGCCGTCGTTGCCGCCGTCACCGAGGCCGGCGGTACCCCGATCGTCCTCGACCTGCGGATCGACGCCGTCCCCGAGGGCGTCGACGCCGTCGCCGTGGACGTCTCCGACACCGACGCCGTCGAGCAGGCGGTCCGTGACGCCGCCGAGCGGCACGGTGGACTCGACGCAGTCGTGACCGCCGCGGGCATCGACACCCCCGCCCCGATCGACGCCATCTCGTCCGGCAAGTGGGAGCAGATCGTCGGCGTCAACCTGATCGGCACCGCCTCGACCGTGCGGGCCGCCCTGCCCGCCCTCGAGGCAACGCACGGTCGCGTCGTCACCATCTCCTCGTCGCTCGCCCTGCGCGGCGTCGGCGACGGCACCGCGTACTCGGCGTCGAAGTTCGGCGTCCGTGGGTTCTCGCAGGCGCTGGCCGCCGAGACCGCCGGTCGCATCGGCGTGACGAACATCATCCCCGCCGGCATGCGTACGAACTTCTTCGCGGACCGCACCGAGCAGTACAAGCCCGGTCCGGACGCGCAGCTCATCGAGCCGGAGTACGTCGCGAACTCGATCATCTTCGCGCTGTCGCAGCCGGCCGGCTGCGAGATCCGCGAGCTGTCGATCATGCCCGCGACGGAGCCGAGCTGGCCGTAGCCGCTCGCCGCTGACGGACGGGAGGCGCGGTGCCGGCTGGCACCGCGCCTCCCGTGTCTGCGTCGCCTGAGCGACAGCTCCGCCGCTCACGGCCGTGTTCATCTCGTCCAGGCGACGGAGCCCGCGGAAGGTTCGCATGGATCTGTCGCTTTCGTGGGTGGCGGACGGGAGGCGCGCTGCCGGTCGTGCGCTGTGCCTCCCGTCCGGCCGTGGACCGGACCACCCCGTCGAAGCGACGGATCTCCGCGGCGCCGGTCGCTCTCCGCCGTGAAGGCGACGGATCCGCGCGGAAGGTCCGCGGCAGACTGTCGCTCTCGCGGAACCGGTGGGACCGCCGTGGGTCGCGTCCACTACGCGCCGCGCAGCGTCAGACCGTGCGCAGCAGGTCCTCGACGTCGGCCAGGACGGCCCCGGGCTCGACCTGGTCGACGTAGGACGGGTCGTGCTCGCACCGCTCGGCGGTCCAGCCGACCTGGGTGACATCCGCGCCGCAGACCGGGCACTGCGTCACGAAGGACAGGTGCACCCGGTGCCGACCGCGGTCGAAGGGCCCGGCGTTGATCACGTTGCCGAACCAGAACACCCCGACGGTCGGCGTGCCGACGGCCACGGCGAGGTGCCGCGGACCGGAGTCGTCGCCGACCATGACGTCGGCGGCGGCGAGGACGTCCGGGAGTTCCCGAAGCGGCAGCGACGCGGTGAGGTCGTGCACCCGCTCCTGCAGCTCGGACGGTAGCGACGCGACGATGGCGGACGACGCCGGGACGTCGGTCTCGTCACCCACGAGCACCACGTCGTCCCCGGCGGCGAGTCGGGCGCGGGCGACCTCGGCGAAGCGCGACGGGCTCCAGCGGCGACGCGGGTCGGTGGCGCCGGGGTGGATCGCGACGAGTCGTCCCCGGACTCCGAGGCGCTGTCGGACCCCGGCACGCGCGGCCTCGGAGACGTGCAGCCGAGGGTCGAGGGTGACCGGCTCAGCGCCAGCGAGCGAAGCCACCTCGAGCGCCCGGACGACCTCGTGCTGGTAGTAGACGTAGCGGACCCAGCGCTCCAGGACCTCGGCGTCCTCGGTCGCGGTACCCACCGTGTGGCGGGCGCCGAGCCGGAGCAGGAAGGGGTTCGAGTTCCGACCACCGCCGTGCACCTGCACCGCGAGGTCGAAGTGCCCGTGCAGCCGGTCGAAGAAGTCCTGCTCGGTGGGAGCGTCCTTGCCTGACTCCCGCACGCCCGGCACGACGGGGAGTTCCTCGAATGCCTGGACGGCGTCGGTCCGGCCCTGCAGCACCGGGCGCGCCGACGGCGCCCCGAGCAGCGTGATGCGGGCTCCCGGGTACGCCGAAGCCAGCGCCTCGACCGCCGGGAGGGCGAACATCAGGTCGCCCAGTCCCCCACCGCGGAGCACCGCGATCTCGCTGACCCCGTCGAACCGTTCTCCGCCCACACCGATCTGTTGCACAGTTCCACGTCTACCGGTCGGACCCGTCCGGACGCCCAGCAGCGCCCCCGGATGGACGAGAAGCGCGATGCCGTGACCGCACACAGCGGAGCACGAGCACCGTGTGAGGCCCCGCCCGCCTCCGGAAGGACCCCATGACGATCGCACCCCCCGCCGCCGACGACCTCGTGGTGACCGACCCCGTGAACGGATCGATCGCGTCCACCGTGCGGCGCTCGACCGAGGACGACGTCCGCAACGCCGTCGCCCGCGCCCGTGCCGCTGCCGGCGCCTGGGCCCGGACCGAACCGGCCGAGCGCGGTGCACTGCTGCACGCCGCGGCCGAGCACCTCCGTGCGCACGCGCAGGAGCTGGCGGACCTGAACACCCGCGAGACCGGCAAGGTGCCCGGCGACGCACTCGGTGGGGTCGAGGCCGGCATCGGCACGCTCGTGCAGTACGCCGAGCTCGGGCCGGTGCACCGCGGCGAGGCCCTGCGCGGGCAGTTCGGTGCCGCCGACTGGTCGGTGCCGCACCCGCGTGGCGTGGTGCTCGCCCTGACGCCGTGGAACGACCCGGTCGCCGTGGCCTGCGGGATCCTCGGCGCGGCGATCGTCACGGGCAACACCGTCGTGCACAAGGGCAGCGAACGGTGCCCGGCGACGTTCTCCCGACTCAACGCGCTCCTCGCCGAGGTCCTGCCGGACGGCGTGCTCATCGGCGTCGACGGCGACGCGACCACCGGCGAGCAGCTCCTGGCGCAGGAGGGCATCGACGTCTACGCGCACGTCGGCTCGACCGCGACCGGTGACCGCCTGAGCGAGGTGGCCGCGACCACCCGCGCCCACGTCATCCGCGAGAACGGCGGCAACGACCCGGTCATCGTCGACGCGGACGTCGACCCGGAGTGGGCCGCCGCACAGGTCGCCCTCGGTGCCTTCGCGAACACGGGCCAGATCTGCACCAGTGTCGAGCGGGTGTACGTCCACCAGGACGTCGCCGAGCCCTTCGTCGCCGCGCTCGTCGCCGAGGCGGAGCGCCGCACGGCCGCACCCGCGGCCGAGTTCGGGCCGCTCGTGGACGACCGGCTGCGCGAGCTCGTGCAGCACCACGTGGACGACGCGATCGCCCGCGGTGCCTCCGCCCGGACCGGTGGCGTCACGCCCGGCGGGCTCGGCTCGTTCTACCCGGCGACCGTCCTGACCGACTGCACGGACGAGATGCTCGTGCTGACCGAGGAGACCTTCGGCCCGATCGCCCCGGTGCGCGTCGTGTCGGACTTCGCGGAGGGCCTCCGGCTCGCCGCGGCCGACCGCTACGGCCTCGCCGCCACCGTGCTGACGAACGACACCGCGCACGCGCTCCGTGCCGCGGCCGAGCTGCCCGTCGGCACCGTCAAGGTGAACGCCGTGTTCGGTGGCGCTCCTGGCGGCAGCGCCCAGCCCCGCGGCGCCTCGGGTGCCGGGTTCGGGTACGGCCCGCACCTGCTCGACGAGATGACGACCACGACGGTGGTGCACCTCGAGGCCGCACCGCCGCGCCGCACCGCCGAGCCGTCGACGGCAGCAGACCGCAGCAGCGCAGCCACAAACAGCACCGCAGCCACCATCGGCACCGCGACCGACACCGGCCCCGCGGCCGCTGCCGGCGCCACCGCCGGCAGCGCCGACACCGTGGGAGGCACCCGATGACCGCCGACGTCCGGCTGGTCCGTGACCTCGTCGCCACGATCGACGACCGCGAACCCCTCGTCGTCGTCATCGGCGACTGCATCCTGGACCGCTGGACCGTCGGCGAGGCCGAGCGGGTCTCGCGTGAGGCCCCGGCCCCCGTCGTCCGCGTCACCGAGACCATCGCGGTGCCGGGCGGCGCGGCGAACACGGCTGTGAACGCCCGCGCCCTCGGCGCCCGGGTCCGCATGGTTGGGCTCATCGGTGACGACGAGGCCGGTGACGTCCTGCGCCAGCGGCTCGAGGCAGCTGGCGTCGACACGTCGTTCCTGGTCGAGATCCCCGGGGCCCGCACCACCACGAAGTCCCGCGTGGTCGGCGGTGACCGCGTCGTGGTCCGGGTCGACGAGCTGGCCGCGACCCCGACCGCCGAGCACGGCGAACGCCTCGCACGCTCGGTGGCCCGCGCCATCCGGTGCGCCGACGCCGCCGTCGTGTGCGACTACGGCCTGGGTGTCCAGGCAGAGGACGTCGTGCCGATGCTCGACCGTGACCGTCCCGGCGCCGTCGTGGTCGACGCACACGACCTGACCCGCTGGGCCGCGCTGCACCCCGACCTCGTCACGCCGAACGCAGGTGAGACCGCGGCCCTGCTCGGCACGGAACTCGGCACCGGCGCCGACCGCGTCGGCGCGGTCGTCGCGGCCCGTGCCGACGTGCTCGCGCGAAGCGGTGCCCGTGCCGCGGTGGTCACGCTCGACCGCGACGGCACCGTGCTCCTCGAGCCCGGGTCCGACCAGGGGTTCCGCACGCGTGCGACGCCCGCCTCGGAGCAGCAGGCCTCCGGCGCCGGCGACACCTTCTGCGCCGCCGCGACCGTCGCCCTCGCCGTGCAGGCACCCCTGCGCGACGCCGTCGCCGTCGCCCAGGCCGCTGCCGACGTCGTCGTCCGCGAGGCCGGCACGTCCGTCTGCACCGCCGCGGCCCTGCTCGACTCGGTGACCGCCCCGGCGGCGACCGTCGTCGACCACGACGAGCTCGCCACCGCGGTCGAGGCCGCACGGCAGGCCGGCCGCCGCGTCGTCTTCACGAACGGCTGCTTCGACGTCGTGCACCGCGGGCACACCACGTACCTGCGGCAGGCCCGTGACCTCGGCGACCTGCTCGTCGTCGCGCTGAACGACGACGACTCGGTGCGCCGGCTGAAGGGACCGGAGCGGCCGATCAACCCGGCCGAGGACCGCGCCGGCGTGCTCGCCGCGCTGGCCTGCGTCGACCTGGTCACGGTGTTCGCGACGGACACCCCCATCCCGCTCATCGAACGGCTGCGCCCAGAGGTCTACGTCAAGGGCGGGGACTACTCCCCCGAGATGCTGACCGAGACCGAGGTCGTACGCGGCTACGGCGGCGAGGTCGTCATGGTCGACTACGTGCCCGAGCACTCCACCAGCGCCGTGGTGCGCCGGATCCGCGAAGCCGCTGCGCGGTCCGAACCGGACCCGGCACCGTGACCGCCCGCTGGTCCGGGTCCTGGGCGAAGGCCCCCGATCCAGCGGACACGAGCACGGTCGACGTCGACGTGCTCATCCCGACCGTCGGCAGGCCGGCCGAGCTCGCCACGACGCTGGCCGGGCTCGCCGCCCAGACCGACGTCGACCTGCGCGTCGTGCTGAGCGACCAGTCCGCGGACGGGGACGCCGCCAGCGCGCCGGCGGTCGCCGCGATGCTGCGCGTCCTGGAGGCGCAGGGCCGGCCCGTCACGCTCCTCACCCACTCGGAACGGCGTGGCCTGGCAGAGCACCGGCAGTTCCTGCTCGACCACGCCGAGGCAGCCGCGGCGCTGTTCCTCGACGACGACGTCTGGCTTGAGCCGGGGTCGATCGCGCGGATGCTCGACGCGCTGCGCACCCTGGGCTGCGGGTTCGTCGGCAGCGCCGTGCAGGGGCTGTCCTACCTGCAGGACCGCCGTCCGCACGAGACCTCGGTGTTCGAGCGGTGGGACGGCCCCGTCGTGCCCGAGGTGGTGCGCCGCGGGACCCCCGGCTTCGACCGCTGGTCCCTGCACAACGCCGCGAACCCGACGCACGTCGCCGCCGACCTCGACCTGCTCCCCGGCGAGTGGGTGCCCTACCGCGTCGCGTGGGTCGGTGCCTGCGCGCTGTACGACCGTCGTGCGCTCGAGGAGGTCGGCGGCTTCCGGTTCTGGGACACCCTGCCGCCGGAGCACGCCGGCGAGGACGTCGTCGCGCAGTGGCGGGTGATGGAACGGTTCGGCGGTGCGGGCATCATGCCGTCGGGCGCCGTGCACCTGGAGGCCCCGACCACCGTCGTCGACCGCCGGGTGGACGCGCCCGACGTGGTCTTCGCGGACGGGAACGTCATACCGCGGTAGGGGGTGGTCCAGACCGCCGCGGGATGGCTGCGGCGCGTCGGCTCCGTAGCGTCGTCCTCGTCGACGAGTTCCGTCGGCGGGAGGGAGCACCCCGTGTTCGACCAGATCACCCCGCTCGTCGTCGAGCTGGCCGCGAGTCCGCTCGCCTACGTCGTCCTCTTCGCCCTGTGTCTGGTGGACGGCTTCTTCCCGCCGGTGCCGAGCGAGTCCGCCCTGGTCGCGATCGCCGCCATCGCCGCGACGTCCGGGCAGCCCGTGCTCGCCGTGGTCCTCGTGGTCGCCACCCTCGGCGCGATCGCCGGCGACTCGATCGCGTACTGGATCGGGCGCCGGATCGGGTTCGCCCGACTGGCCCGGTCGAGACGACCACGGATCGCCGCGGCCTTCGCGTTCGCCGAGCGGCAGATGCAGCGCCGATCCGCCAGCCTCATCCTGACCGGGCGCTTCGTCCCCGTCGGGCGGGTCGCCGTCAACACGACCGCGGGAGCGACCGGGCTGCCGTACCGTCGGTTCCTCGGCGTCAGCGCGATCGCGGGGCTGGCGTGGACCACGGTGTCGATCGGGATCGCCTTGGCCGCGTCGAGCGTGCTGCACGAACCGATCGTCGCGGCCCTGGTGTCGATGGTGGTCGCCGCCGGGCTCGGGATCGCGGTCGACCGGGTGCTCGGTACGATCAGCCGCAGGCGCGCCGTCAGCCGCAGGCGCGCCGTCAGCCGCAGGCGCGCCGTCAGCCGCAGGCGTGCCGCCCGCCCCGCGATCGTCCCCGTAACACGCCGTCGTGATCCCGAGACGCCGCCGAGTGCGGCGGCGTCTCGGTGACGAAGCGGCGTCGCAGAGACACGACGGCGTCTCACGGACCCGAGACGCGACCACAGACGGACGGGAGGCACGGTGCCAGCTGGCACCGTGCCTCCCGTCCGTCTGCGGGTGGTCGCGACTCAGGCGGCGAGGTGCGCCTGCAGGAACCAGCGGTCCTTGGTCAGCGCACGCTCGATCTCGATCGCGACGTCCTGGCTGTTGAGGTCGACCTCGTCGAGGCCGTCGACCGCGCGGCGGACCTGCAGCAGCGCGGCATCGATCTGGGCGATCACCTCGGTGATGGTGACGTCCGAGTTCTGGAAGCCCTGCGACAGCGGCGGCAGGGTGGTGTTCGCGGCGACGGTCGCGATGCGCGAGTCGACCGGCAGGCCGAGGGCGACGATGCGCTCCGCGGCCTTGTCCGCGTAGTCCTGCGCGTGCTCGACGATCTCGTCGAGGAGCTCGTGCACGCCGACGAAGTTGCGGCCACGGACGTGCCAGTGGGCCTGCTTGCCGTTGACGACGAGCGCCTCGAGGTCGATGACGACGGGGGCGAGGAACTGGGCGACCCCGGCTGCGAGCTCCGGCGTGGTCGAGAACGGGGACGTGGTGCTCGGGGTGGTGGTGGTGCTGCTCTGCGTGGTCATGTCGTTTCCTCCTCCGTCGTGGCTACACCCGCGTGCCTGGCCCTTTCCGGACCGGCGCGGTGCTGCCGATGGTCACAACCATGCCCGCCTGTCTTGTATGCCGCAAGGAAGAGCAGGCTGCCCTTACCCGCCGTACTCGACCTGGACCTGCTGGCCGGCGTCGGTGAGTTCGAGCTGCACCATGGACCGTGCGCGCTCGATCCACGGGCTGTCCGCACAGCCGATCCAGACCGAGGTTCGGGGCTCGCAGTCCGTCACGCACCACTCGGCGGCCCACCCGGCCAGGGCGTGTGCGAGGGCCTCGCCGTGGTCGGCGAAGACCAGCGGGGCGACGGCCGAACTGCGGGCGCTCCGGACCAGCCAGGTCACGGTGACGCGCGGCGGGGCCGGCAGGATGCGGATCTGCTCGTCGAGGGCGACCTCGACGAACACCTGGCCGTACGCGTTCTCGGGGAGTTCCTCGAGCTGGCGGTGGATCTCGACGAGGTCCTCGGCACCGCCCGCGATGAGGATACGTTCGCTGGGCTGTCGCCGGGTCCGTGCCATGTGGCAACGGTAAGGGAAGCCTTACCTCATCACAAGGGGGAACGACCGGTTCCGGCGATGTGCACAGCGGGCACACCGAGTTCGTGCGACAGGAACCGCCACATCCAGGACAGCGCGACCGTGTTCGTGAGCCCCGGGACGCCCTGGGCGATCTGGGTCGCGACGCCGTCGCTGTAGGCGGCGAGCTGCAGCGCGACGGTGTCGGCGTCCACCGGGCCGCCGTGCGCGGCCCGTTCGCCGGCCTCGTCTCCGGTGCCCCGGAACACGCCGGCGTCCACCCCGCGCCGGATGACCCGCACCAGGCACGCCTCCCAGACGCGGATGCGTTCGGCGTACTCGGCGGCGACCTCGGGCCGACGCACCACCGCGGTCCAGTAGTCGGACCAGATCCGCCAGTGCTGGCGCACCTGCTCGGTGTCGCCGAACAGCGGGGCCACGAGCATCCGCAGCCCCACCAGCACGTCGGGTTCGGCGTCGACCGCCGCGACGATCGCGCCGTAGAACCGTTCCGTCTCGAGCACCACGACCTCGTTGAGGATCTCCGCGACGCTGCCGAAGTGGTACGTCACGGTACCGACGGAGACGCCGGCCTCGGCCGCGATGTCGCGCAGTCCAGTGGCACCGACGCCGTTCCGGACGATCACCGCGCGGGCGGCCTCGACGATCATCGCGCGTCGGACCTCCGGCCGCTGCCGGACCCGTGCCGGCGCCGTCACGCCGACGTCCGTGGGACGTCGTCGATGAAGGTCCGCTCGGTGACGAGCACCTCGGGTTCGTCGGGTCCGCCGTCGCGGGCCCAGGCGCGCACGGTGTTGACGACGTGGAAGGTGTCGGCGTCGGCGGTGACCTCGGACGTCGTCTCGAGGCGCGCGGCCCACTCCGGCTTGATCAGCCCGATCGCCCAGCGGGAATTCGCCCGTGCGCTGGTCGGGTCGTCGGAGCGGATCCGGTACGTCTCGCGGGCGTCCTCGGTGAAGACGAGGCCGTCCGGGTAGACGCGCCCGCCGCCGTACCCGGGGTCGACGTCGAGCGTCCACTCCCCCGTCTCGACGTCGTGCGTCACCGTGCGCTGCGGCAGCGGTTCGGCCGGCGCGACGCGTTCGATCACGAGGGGCTCGGCCCGTTCGGGTTCGGCGAAGACCACCCCGTCGTCGGTCGACCGGGTCCAGGTGGGCAGGGTGACGCTCGAGGCGGTCGGGTCGATCGTCACGGTGGCCTCGACGCCGTGCGGCCACACCCACGGCCAGTAGGACGACGAGACCGCGATGCGCAGCCGGTGTCCGGCGGCGAACCGGTGTCCGGTCGAGACCAGGCGCACGGGCAGGTCGGCGGGGGTCCCGGGCACGAGCACGTCGTCGCGGTCCATGCCGTCGCGCTTCGCGGCGTTCAGCACCCCGCGCGTGACGAGCGTCGACGAGCCGTCCGGTGCGACGTCGCAGAGTCGCACGGTCAGGGTGGCCCGGGGCCGGTCGCTCGTGACGGACAACCGCACGAGCACGTTGCCGAGCAGGTCGAACGCCTTGCCGACGGGCAGGTCGAAGGTGACCGACCGGCCGTCCTCGGCGCGCTGGTCCGGCGGCAGGTCGGTGGCGTTGCCGAACGGGAAGAACCGACCGGCGTCCACCCCGGTGTGCTGCGGCGACCGCACGACGACCGGTCCCAGGTCACCGCCGCGCAGGGCAGCGAGGGGCAGGACGCGCTCGTGGGTCGCGGCGGAGGGCCACGCCTCGGCACCGATCCAGCGGCCGCGGCGGCCGGCGTAGTACGGCGCGGGGGCTTCGCCCTCGTTGATCCAGGCCCGCAGTGCCGGGTCGTCCTCGACGCCGGTGTCCACCCCGCGCAGCCAGCGGTCCCACCACCGCAGGGTCTCCTGCAGGAACCCGATCGAGGGTCCCGGCGCGAGCCCGCGGTCCGGGTACTGGTGCGACCACGGGCCGACGATGCCCTTCACGGGGGCGCCGACGTGGTCGACGAGCCGGAGCACGGCGTCCCGGTAGGGGTCCGCCCAGCCACCGACGGCGAGCACCGCGGCCCGGATGCCGTCGTAGTCCTCGGCGGCACTGCCGTGCCGCCAGTAGTCGTCGCGCTCCTGGTGCGCCAGCCACACCGGTGTCATCGGGCGGTTCGCCTCGAGGCGTTCACGCCACCGGTCGACCCACCCGGCGCCGACGACCTCGGGCCGGGGCGGCCGGGAGTTGAAGGCGAACATCGTCGCGCCCCATGCCGCCATGTCGATGCCGAGCACGGCGCCGCCGACGTAGTGCACGTCGTTGTCGTAGCGGTCGTCCGTCGAGCACACCGTCACGATCGCCTTGAGGGCGGCGGGTGCCCGGGCCGCGAGCTGCAGCGCGTTGAACCCGCCCCACGAGATGCCGAACATGCCGACCGCGCCGGTCGACCACGGTTGCTCGGCGAGCCAGGCGATCACGGTCTCACCGTCGAGCAGCTCCTGCTCGCTGTACTCGTCGTCGAAGAACCCGTCGGACGACCCGGTGCCCCGGATGTCGACCCGCACCGAGGCGTACCCGTGCTGGGCGTACCAGGGGTGCCGCTCCGAGTCGCGCGGTGCGGTCCAGTCGTCGAGTCGGTACGGCAGGTACTCGAGCAGCACCGGCGTCGGACCGCTCGGCTCACCCGGCTGCGTCGGCGACTGCGTCGGCGCCCAGATACGGGCGTGCAGCCGCACCCCGTCGGGCATCGGGATCCACTCGTCGCGGACCGTCACGCCCGCGGGCAGCGAGCCGGGGTCGCCGATGGCCGTGAAGGTGGCGGCGGCGGCGCCGTGGTCGGGGCCGTCGTCGGTGGTCATGCGTCCTCCCAGTTGCGGGTGCGGTGTCCGTCGCCGTGGTCGGTCCAACCGTCGGCGTGCCGCCAGCGCGGAACCCCGTCACCGACGTCGGGCAGCGTCGTGCTGCCGGGTTCGAGCGTCGCCGCGAGCAGCGTCGACGTGTACGGGTGGTTCGGGCCGGTGAACACCCGCTCGGTCGGTCCGATCTCGACGATCCGGCCACCGGTCATCACCGCGACCCGGTCGGCCACGCCCCGGACCACGGCGAGGTCGTGGCTGATGAACAGGCAGGCGAGGCCCCGCTCGCGCTGCAGGTCGGCGAGCAGCGCGAGGATCCCCGCCTGCACCTGCACGTCGAGCGCCGTGGTGATCTCGTCGGCGATCACGAGCGACGGCTCCGCTGCCAGTGCGCGGGCGATCCCGACGCGCTGGCGCTGCCCACCGGACAGCTGCGCGGGCAGTCGGTCGGCGAACTCCGGCCCGAGCCCGACCTGGCTGAGCAGGGCGCCCACACGCTCCCGCGAGGACGAGCCGCTGAACAACCGGAGCGGCCGCGCGATCGCTGCACCCACGGTGCGCCGCGGGTTGAGCGACGTGTCCGCGTTCTGGAACACGAGCTGCACGGCCCGCCGCAGGTCGGGCGCGCGGCCGGCGATCGGCTCGCGCAGGTCGCCGCGGGTCGTGCCGTCGTCGTACGTGAACGTCCCCGACTCGGCCGGCACCAGGCCGGCCAACGCCGTCGCGAGCGTCGACTTGCCGCTGCCGGACTCGCCGACGACGGCGAGCGTCTCCTGCGCGGCGATCGTGAAGGAGACACCGTCGACGGCGGCCGGCAGGCCGCGGCCGTAGCGGATCACCAGGTCGTCCGCGGTCACCACGGGGCGGGCGGCGCGCTCGGGAGGCGCGGTGCGGGTGGCCGTGGAGCCGACCGTCCCGGGGACGGACGGGTCCAGGGCGTCGCGATCCCTCCCTCCAGGCCGTCGCCCGTCCGGCACCGCGGCCAGCAGGGCACGCGTGTACTCGTGCTGCGGAGCGGCGAAGAGCGCCGCCGTGGCGGCGTGCTCGACGACCTCGCCGTCGCGCATCACGGCGATCTCGTCCGCCATGGCGGACACCACCCCGAGGTCGTGGCTGACGAGCAGGACGGCCATGCTGAGCTGCCGACCGAGGTCGGCGACCAGGTCGAGGACCGCGGCCTGCGTGACGACGTCCAGGGCGGTGGTCGGTTCGTCGAGGACGAGCACGCGCGGCCGGGCGGCGACGGCCATCGCGATGGCGATGCGCTGCTGCTGCCCGCCGGAGAGCTGGTGCGGGTAGCGGCGGACGATCGCGTCGGGGTCCGGCAGCCGGACCAGGCGGACCAGCTCGGCGACGCGTTCGGGCCCGTCGGGCTCGCCGTGGGCGCGGAGGGCCTCGCGGATCTGCTCGCCGACGCGCATCGACGGGGTGAGTGCCTGTCCGGCGTTCTGGGCGACGACCGAGGCGGTGCCGCCGCGGAGCGCCCGGCGGCCGGCCGGCGACAGGGCGAACACGTCGGCGCCGTCGACGCGGACCGTCCCGCCGTCGATCGCCGACCCGGCGCGCAGGTGTGCCAGGAGCGTCCGCGCGACGGTGGACTTGCCGCTGCCGGACTCGCCGACCAGGCCCAGGGTGCGACCGGCCTCGATCGTGAACGAGACACCCCGGACGACGGGGACGCGTCGCTTGCCGGCGGCGTACGAGATGGACAGGTCGTCGACGCGGACGATCGCGTCGGGCACGGTCGTCGTCGCGGCGGACGTCGTGCCGGTGTCGGTGCGGATCATGCGCTGACTCCCTGCTTCGCACGGTCGACACCGAGCGACTTGCTCAGCCCGTCGGCCGCGAGGTTCAGTCCGATCACCAGCGTGGCGAGTGCCACGATCGGGGCGAGCGTGCCGAGCGGCACCACGGTGAGCGCGGTGCGGTTCTCCTGCACCATCAGGCCCCAGTCCGGGGTCGGCGGGTTCGCGCCGAAGCCCAGGAAGGACAGCGACGCGACGAGCAGCACGATCCACGAGGCCCGCATCGCGTACTCGACGAGCACGACGTCCAGCACGTTCGGCAGGATCTCGCGGAACACGATCGACAGCGGCCGCTCCCCCCGGGCGCGGGCCGCGGTGACGTAGTCCTGGGTGATCACGGTGCGGGCCGCGCCGCGGACGACCCGGGTCACCGCGGGGGCGTAGACGACCGTGACGGCGAGGACGATGACCCAGAGGCCGGCGTCGAAGACCGTCACGACGACCAGGAGCGCCAGGATCGACGGCACGCTGAGCAGGGCGTCGACGACGCGCATGACGACCTCGTCGAACCAGTTGTCGGCGTAGGCCGTGACGCAGCCGAGCACGGTGCCGACCGCGACGGCGATCGTGGTGGCGAGGAAGGTCACGGACAGCGCGTAGCGCCCGCCGTTCAGGGTGCGGGAGAGCACGTCACGGCCGTACTGGTCGGTGCCGAGCCAGTGCGTCCACGTCGGACCGGCGAGCACGTCGCCGGCGTTCGTGGCGACCGGGTCGTGACCGGCGATGACCGGCGCGAGCAGGGCGAGGACGACGTGCAGGGCGATGAGGCCGAGGCCGATGCTCAGCGCCGTCGACCCGCGCAGGGGTGCGAGCGCGCCGGCGAGCACGTCGCGTCGGGCGCTGCGGCGGGGTGCGGTGGCGGTCATGCGGCGGCCTTCCTGGTGCTGCGGGCGCTGCGGGCGCTGCGGGTGCTGCGGGCGCCGCGTGTGCGCGTGCGCGGTCGTCGCTGGCGGGTCCGCAGCTTCGGGTCGAGTGCGAGCGCGACGAGGTCGGCGGCCAGGTTGCACACGACGTAGATCAGGGCGCTCAGCAGGGCGATCGCCTCGATGGTGGGCAGGTCGCGGTTGAACACCGACTCGAGCATGAGCTTGCCCATCCCCGGGTAGTTGAAGACGTTCTCGACCACCACGACACCGCCGAGCAGCCACGCGACGTTGAGCGCGACGACGTTCAGCGTCGGGAGCAGGGCGCTCGGGACAGCGTGCTTCCAGACCACCCGGCGCATCGTCAGGCCCTTGAGCTCGGCCGTCGTGACGAACTCCGACGCCATCACGTCGATGGTCGACGAGCGGGCCGTGCGCACGATGTAGGCGGCCATCGCGAGGGTCAGCACGATGATCGGCAGCCAGGTGGTGGGCAGCAGCTCGGCGACGGTGGCGTCAGTCCCCCGCAGCACGACGGCGGGGAAGACCGGCAGGCCGATCGCGAACAGCAGCACCAGGACGGTGGCGACCATGAACTCCGGCACGCTCATCACGACCAGGCTGACGATCGAGATGACCCTGTCGCTCGGACGGCCGCGGCGGACACCGGCGACGACACCGAGCGTCAGGGACACCGTGACGCCGACGAGCATCGCGGGCACGGCGATGAGCATGCTGTTCCGGAAGGCCGTGAGCAGCGTCGGGGCGACCGGTTCGCCGCTGACGAGCGAGGTGCCGAAGTCGCCGTGCACCGCGCCGCCGAGCCACTGCAGGTAGCGGAGCCAGAGGTTCTGGTCGAGGCCGAGGTTCTCGCGCAGCTGCTTGACGGCGTCGGGGGTGGCGTTCTGTCCGAGCAGCTGCTGGGCGACGTCACCGGGGAGCGCCTGCACCGCGAGGAACACGAAGAGCGAGGCGAGCACCACGGTCAGCACGGCGATGCCGACCCGGCGGAGGACGGGGACGAGGACGTCCGACGGGGTGTTCGTGGTCGTCATCGGCGCAGTCCGATCCGCAGGTAGTCGAACTCGAAGCCGTACTCCGAGTAGTTCACGACGTCGCGGGACAACCCGACGAGCCGGTCGCCGAACATCGGCGTCATGTCGGCGCCGTCCTCGACGACGAGCCGCTGGGCGTCCTGGTACAGGGTGAGCCGCTTGGCGTCGTCCATCTCGGCGCGGGCGTCGTCGAGCAGCCCGTCGAAGGTCTCGTTCGACCAGGCGCTCTCGTTGTACGACGACCCCGAGCGGAAGATCTGGTTGAGCAGCTGGTCGATCGGCCGCCCCGTGAACCAGTAGCTCACCATGAGGGGCTTCTGCATCCAGATCTGCGTGTAGTACGAGTCGGAGCTCGCGTTGCGGACGGTCAGACGGATCCCCGCGTCGGCGACCGCGTCGCGGTAGGCGACGGCCATCGGGGTGAACACCGACTCGTAGCTCGACGTGTAGATCGCGGCGCGGAAGTCCTCACGCCCGGCCTGCTTGAGCAGCGCCCGGGCCTTGTCCGGGTCGTACTCGCGGTGGTCGTCGACGAACGCGGCGAGCTGCGGCGGCACGGGGTTGTCCCAGCCCGCCGAACCGGTGCCCTGCAGCGCCGTGTCGACGATCTTCCGGGGGTCGTAGGCGAGCTTCATCGCCTGGCGCACCCGCGGGTCGCTGAACTCGTCGCTCGTGGCGAGCATCGGGATCGTGTACCACTGGGCGTTCTTCGACCGGGCGACGGTGGCGCGGTCGGACGCCGACACCACCCGGGCGGTCGCGAAGTCCAGGTTCGTCTGCGAGATCAGGTCGATCTGCCCGGCGAGCAGGGCGTTCACCCGCGCGGTGGTGTCCTGGATCGAGTAGAAGTCGATGCCGTCGAGCGCCGGGCGGCCGGCGAAGTGGTCCGCGAACGCCTCGACGCTCCCGGTACCCGCGGGGGTGAACGACGACAGCCGGAACGGCCCCGTCCCGATCCCGGTGCGACCGATGTCGGCGATGGCGTCGGCCGGCACGATGTAGCACTGGTAGGCGGTGAGCAGCGACGGGAACTCGGCGTTCGGCTTCGTCAGCGAGAAGCGCAGCGTGTACGGGTCGACGGCGCGCATCGAGTCGGCGTCCATGACCTCGCCGAGCACCCCGGCCTGCGGGCTGCCGGTCTTCTCGTCGAGGATGTGCCGGATGCTCGCGATCGCGTCGTCGGCGGTGAACCGGGACCCGTCGTGGAAGGTCACGCCCCGGCGGAGCGCGAACGTCCACTCGGTGCCGTCGGCGTTCGCGGACCACTCCTCGGCCAGGTCCGGCACCGGTGTGCCCTGCTGATCGAGCTTGACGAGCCGGTTGTACAGCGCGCCGAGGTACTCGTAGGCCGACAGCGAGCTCGCGGAGTCGAGGGTCTCGGCGGCGGACGCGGCGGGCCGGGCGATGCGCAGGCGTCCGCCGCGACGGGCGACGCCGGTCGCCGCGGCCTCGGGGATCGTGGGGGTGCCGGCGGACGCGCCTGAGCTGCACCCGGCGAGGGTGAGCAGGCCGAGGCCAGCCAGACCGGCGGCGCCGGTGATGAGCGCCCGACGGCTCGGACCGTGGGCGCCTCGGGGTTCGGGGACGATGGGCTGCATTCGGGGTGACCCCTCCTGTAATCGTTCCGGTGAACGATAGAGGTCCTCGGCTGATCCCCCAAGCCCGCTCCTGGCGGTCGGGTCGGGACCGGGGGCGCCGAGAACGGCGGACCGGCGGGGATGCACCCCCGGGGACGACCGTTCCGTGCACGGGTGGAACGTTTACCAACCCGTTACACGGCACCGCCCGGCACACGGCATGATCGGGAACGCACCGACGTCCCCGAGGAGGACCATGGCCACGTTCACCCGCGGGTTCGGCGGTCGCCGCGACGGCCGCGACGACACCCGCATCCCGCCCGGTCAGACCCTGGTCCGCGACTGGCCCGTCCTGTCCGCCGGCGCGACGCCCGACATCGAGCCGACCGACTGGGCCTTCTCGATCCGCACCGAGTCCGGCCTGCACCAGTGGACCTGGGACGAAGTGCGCGCGCTCGGCGTCGAGGACGTCACCGTCGACATCCACTGCGTCACGCACTGGACCAAGCTCGACATGCCCTGGCGGGGTGTCCCGCTCGACCGCCTGTTCGAGGACGTCGATACCGAACTCGACTACTGCATGGTGCACAGCTACGGCGGCTACACGACCAACGTCCCGCTCGACGAGCTGCTCGACGGCAAGTCCTGGATCGCGTTCGAGGCCGACGGCGAGCCCCTGACGCCCGAGCACGGCGGGCCCGCCCGCCTGCTGGTCCCCCACCTGTACTTCTGGAAGAGCGCCAAGTGGGTGCGCGGCATCGTCATGCAGTCCGACGACGAGCCCGGCTTCTGGGAGAACGCGGGCTACAACCTGCACGGCGACCCGTGGAAGGAAGAGCGGTACTGGTGACGCTCCCCGACACCGGCCTGGAGGCACGGATCACCCCCGTCGCTCGTCCCGCCACGCGCAGGCGGCCGGCCTGGCACGCCGCCACCGTCGCGTCCGTCGACCGCGAGACGACGAACGCGCGCCGGATCGTCCTCGACGTCCCCACCTGGCCGGGCAACGACCCCGGGCAGCACCTGGACCTGCGGCTGACCGCCGAGGACGGCTACCAGGCACAGCGCTCGTACTCCATCGCCTCGGCCGGCCCCGCGACCGACGTCGTGCTCGCGGTCGACCGGGTGGACGGCGGCGAGGTCTCGCCGTTCCTCGTCGACGCCGTCGAGGTCGGCGACGCGCTCGAGGTCCACGGACCCCTGGGTGGCTGGTTCGTCTGGCGGCCGGGCGAGTCCAGCCGTCCGGTCCAGCTCGTCGCCGGCGGCTCCGGCATCGTGCCGCTCGTCGCGATGGTGACCGCCCACGCCGAGGCGGACGACCCAGCGCCCTTCCGGCTCCTCGCGGCCGTCCGCACACCGGACGACGTGTTCTTCCGTTCGGAACTCGACCAGGCGCTCGCGAGCCGGGCACCGCTCGAGGTGACCCACGTGTACAGCCGCACCGCGCCTCCAGGCTCGTCCGTGCCGGCCGGCCGGCTGACGCGGGACGCGCTCGCTGCCGCGGTGTTCCCGCCGGACGCGGGTGCCCTGGTCTACGTGTGCGGGTCGACGCCGTTCGTCGAGCAGGTGCTGCGCTGGTTCACCGAGCTCGGGCACGACACGAGCGACGTGCGCGCAGAACGGTTCGGGGGCAACTGATGGTCGTCGTGGACGGCAACGCGCTGGCGGGGACGTTGGCCGACAGCCTCGGTCCGGAGCCGACCGGTGTCACCCTGCGCTGCGCCGGGTGCGGTTCGCTCGGGGTGCTCGGGCAGACCACGGTCTACCGCACCGCGATGGGGTCGGTGGCGCGCTGCCGCGGGTGCGACACGGTGCTCGTCACGGTCGTCGAGTCCGGAGCCCGGCGGTGGGTGGGGATGCCCGGCGCACGCACGATGTCGGCTTCCGTACCGGACGGCATCGAGTAGCACAAGGCCCGATCGGCGGGTCGTGCGGGCTTCTTGCGGGTTTCCGCAACCCTGGATCCGTCTCCCACCCGAACGGGGGACGGCTCCGGATACATCCTCGGAACTGCTCCGGGCCACCCACCCGGTGCGTACCAGTGGGGGCAGGGTCGCCTCCGCGCCCGGTGGGCGCGGGAACCCGAAGCCTGCGCCCGCTGGGCCCCCACCCCGATACGACGAAACCCCCGCCGCTCTGGTGAGCGGTCGGGGGTTCCGGTGGTGCTTCGTGCTTGGTGCTTCGTGCTTCGTGCTTCGTTCTCGTGTTCTTGGTCGTGTCAGACCCGAGCGGATGACGAGATTCGAACTCGCGACCCTCACCTTGGCAAGGTGATGCGCTACCACTGCGCCACATCCGCATCGCACTGCCGTGCTGGCCGTGCGGAGATGACTCTACCCGATGACGGGCGGCATCACCGGTTCCGGTGAAGGTTCCGGGCGTGTCCGGCGCGGCGCGGGCCGTCCGACAGGCGGACGGAGTTCGATCAGACCATGAGCTACGTGCACGACAATCCCGGCGGGTCCGAGGCCCACGGCGTCGACCTGGTCGACGGCGATGCCCCCGCGATCCGGATCCTGGTGCACGGCGACCTGCCGACCACGATCGAACACGAGGGTCGCACCTGGCTCGCGACGGGCGATGCGCACGACGCGGGCGACGACGACACCCCGCCGATCGCGATCTACCGCCCGGTCTGAACCGGCGGGTCCGGCTGGGCTGACGGATCCGGGTGTGCCGAGTGCTCCGGGCCGTCTGCCGGTTCCGCCGGGCCGTCAGTGGCCGCGGACGTCACCCGTCAGGATCGCGTGCTCGACACCCGCTGACAGCTCGTCGTGCAGGGCGTCCGCGAAGAACTCGCCGGCACCCAGGCTGATGAGGTGTGCGACGGCGGCCTCGGCGGCCGGGAACCCGGGCTCCCACTCGTCGTGCAGGAACGCACGGACGTGTCCGGACTCGTGCACGACGACCACGCCGATGTGCTCGTGCCGGGTGCCGTCTTCGAGCACGGCGTCGAAGACGATGGGTTCGGTATCCTCGCCGAGCTCCTCGAGCAGGACGGTGCCGGTGCCCGGCCACTCCGTCCGGTACGGGGGCAGGTCGGGGGCGTGCAGGTGCCCGGCGAGCTCGTCGGACGCCGACTCGATGTGACCGGTGGACAGGTACTCGTCGATGACGTCGTGGATGCGGGCGTGCAGGTCCGGCTCGTACTGCCACCAGCGCTGGTGCACGGTGCGGAGCCACTCCTGGGTCGGCGCGTCGGCCGAGGCCGAGATCCCGACGAGCTGCGGTGCGGTCCCCGGTGACCCGACGACCTCGAGCTGTTCGTCGTGGGTCTCGACGGTGATCGACCCGGTGGTCTCGTCCGGGTGTACGCCGTGGACGTCCTCGGGCGCGGCGGCCCAGATGCTGGCGGGGAGTTTCGGCGGCAGGTCGAACGGCACCGCGATGGCCGGCTGCGTCATCGCGTGGTCGATCGCGTCGCCGAGGTGCACCTCGTCCGACCGTGAGCCCATCACGATGCCCCCGGTCGGCGGCACGAGCGACAGGCGTTCCAGGTCGTCCGGCGCGGCGTTCATCGAGGTGAGCACCGCCGTGTCGGCCCACTGCACGAACGCCCCGGCCGAGCGGTCGTCCTCACCGAACGGGACGTCCCACACCGTCGGGTCCGCGAGCACCCACGAGGCGGTGCGCCCAGCCGGTCCGTGGCGGACGGCGTCGACGATCGCCGGCACCAGACCGGGCAGCCCCCGGTGAGCGGGACGGACCGTGAGCCGGTCGACGGCGAGCAGGTCGGGCTTGCCGAGCATCTCGGCGGCGTGGGACTGCAGCGAGAAGAACGTCTCCCCCGTCGCGTCCTGCGCGGCGACGGCGGACGCGAAGGACCCGGCGACGTCGGAGACCTGGTAGCCGAGCACCAGCGCCTCGAGCGACTCCGGTGCACGGCTCGTGAACGCGGTGACCTCGGCGACGGAGACCGCCTCGGTCTCGTCGTCGTCGGTGATCGGGACGCGGACGTCGATCACCCACCGGTCGACGTCCTGCCCGGGGTAGGCGTCACCGTCCTCGTCCGAGATCGTGATGTGCACCAGGCGCAGGGAACCGTCCCAGGCGTCGTGGACGTGCTGGGCGATGGCGGCATCGGGGTCGTCGTTCACGGACGCAACGGTACCGGTGCGCCCGGCGTGAGCGCGCCGGTGCGCCTCGCCGCCGACGATCGCCGCTCAGATCAGGGCGCGGGCGGCGAGCACGACGGCCGCTCCCCCGACGGTCAGTGCCGCGAGCACCGACAGCACCACCGCGACGGTGTCCCGCCGGGCCCGGGCGCTCGCGCGGACGGCGCCGGCGACGAGCTGTTGGGCCGCGGCCAGCGACGGTGCGCTCCCGAGTGGCCGGTCGTCCTGGTCGAACGCCAGGAACCGTTCACGGACGTGCAGCACGAGCCCCAGGCTGGCTTCGTGGTCGCGCGCCACCCACGACTTCGGTCCCTGTTGCTCCCAGCGGACGGCGGTGTGCATCGTCCGGACTCACGCTCGGTGGACGACGACCGGGCAGGTGGCGTGCTGCGCGCACTCCTGGCTGACCGAGCCGATGAGCAGCCCGCGGAACCCTCCGAGCCCGCGGTTGCCGAGCACGAGGAACGCTGCGTCGCGACCGGCTTCGATGAGGACCTCCGCCGCGGGGCCCTCGGCCGTTTCGCTGGTGACCTGGACGTCGTCGCCCACCAGGTCCGCCGCGACGTCGAGCGCCCTCGCCGCCGTGGCCTTCGCGTCCCCGTCCGGTGACCAGTGGTCGAACGGGGGCTCGTCACGGTTCAGCGCCGTCGGCCACTCCCAGCTCGTGACGGCGCGGACGGAGGAGCCAAGGCGTCCGGCCACGGTCAGTGCGAACCGGAGCGCCTTCCAGGACTCCCCCGACCCGTCGACCCCGACCACGATGGTCCCCGACCCGGTGACGGGCCGCGTCGGATTCCGGTGGATCATGACCGGGCAGGGGGCGTGCTGCATGCAGGCCGTGCTCACCGAACCGAGGAGCAGCCCGCGGAACCCTCCCCGACCCCGACTGCCGACCACGAGGAGGGCCGCGCCGGCCGCCGACTCGACCAGGACCTGGGCGGCGCCACCTTCGACGCTGCGGGTCGTGACCGTCCCGGCGTCCAGCCGTTCCTGCCCGATCTGCTCCTCCGCGTGCGCACGGATCTCCTCGGCATCGTGCAACGGCGACCAGCTCGAACCGGCCGGCGGCGCACTCCAGCTCGTCGGCCACCGCCACGTCGTCACGACGTCCACCGATGCCCCGAGCCGGTTCGCCATCGTCAACGCGGCGTCCAGTGCTCCGACGGATGCGTCGGAGCCGTCGAAACCGACGACGATCCGGTTGCCTCCTCGTTCTGCCATCACTCTCTCCTTCCTTCTCGGTGTGCTCCGCGGGCGTCCTTCACCGCGTCGTCGCAGCCCGGAGGGTCACGGTCGTGGTGCGCTCTCGGCCGTCCCGGACGAAGGTGACGGCGAACCGGTCTCCGCTCACGTTGGTCGCCTCCAGGAAGGTCACCGTCTCCGGACGGAGTGCGTCGACGCCCTCGATGGCGGTGATCACGTCCCCGACGGCGATGCCCGCACGGTCGGCCGGGCCGCGCGTGGTCACCTCGGTGACCTGCAGGCCCGGTTCGACGACACCGGTCTGCTGTCGGACGACCACCGGCAGCGTCTGCATCCCGAGCGTCGGGTGGGCGACCTCGCCGTCCGCGCGGAGCGCCTCGGCGATCGGCCTGGCCACGGCTGCCGGGACGGCGAAGCCGATGCCGATGCTGCCGCTGCCCTCGCCGTTCGTGGTCGGGACGGTCGCTATGGCCGTGTTGATGCCGACGAGGCGCCCGTCGCAATCCACCAGGGCGCCCCCGGAGTTGCCGGGGTTGATCGACGCGTCCGTCTGGATCGCACCGGTCAACACCGTGGTGCCGGTTCCGTCCGCCGTCGGCACCGGGACACTGCGCCCGAGTGCGCTGACGACACCCGTGGTGACCGATCCCGACAGCCCCAGCGGAGCACCGAGTGCGACAACGGGTTCACCGGCGACGAGCCGGTTCGAGTCCCCCCAGTCGAGCGCGTGCAGCCGGCGGTCCGGTTCGGTGCGCAGGACCGCGAGGTCGGTCCGCGGATCACGACCGACGATCTCGGCGGGGAGTTCCGTCCCGTCGTCGAGGCGCACCGTGATGCGGCCACCGCTTCCCTCCGCGATGACGTGGTCGTTCGTCAGCACGATCCCGGACGGGTCGATGACCTCGCCGCTGCCGGAGCCCTCGCCGCTCGCGGAGCTGACCTCGATGGTCACGACGCTCCGGAGCACCCGTCGAGCGACGTCGGCTGCGTTGCAGACCGCTGCGCTGGTCATGCGGCCGGCCCCCGCCTGTTCGGTCCTCGCCTCGCTCCGCGACCCGATCCAGCCGGCGAGGGTGCCGACGGCGAGCACGGCGACCACACTCGCTCCGAAGGAGAGCCAGGAGCGGGCCCGGCCGGGTACGGTGCCGGACCCCGGAGCGCTCATGCGGGCAACGGGTCGCGCAGGAGCGGACACGTCATGCAGTGGCCACCGCCTCGGCCGCGTCCGAGCTCGGCTCCGCGGATGGTGCGGACCTCGACGCCGGCTCTCGAGAGCAGGTCGTTGGTCAGCGTGTTCCGGTCGTAGGCGTAGACCACACCCGGTTCGAGTGCGACGACGTTGTTCGCGCTGTCCCACTGCTGCCGTTCGGCGGCGTACTCGTCGCCGCCGGTGTCCACGACGCGGAGGCCGTCGATGTGCAGGGCGGCAGCGACCACGTCGAGGAACGGTGCGGTCTCCTCCACGACGTGCACCGACCCCATCCGGCCGGGCAACAGCGTGAACGGCTTGATGTGATCGACGATCTGCCGGTACACGGTCACGACGTCGACGTCCGCGAAGGTGAGGACCGTGTCGAGGTGCATCGCCGCCCGGAGTTTCGGCATCCCGGCGACGATCACCCGTTCAGCCTCGCCCCGGTCGAACAGCGCGGCGGCGACCTGGGTGATCGCCTGCCGTGACGTCCGTTCGCTCATACCGATCAGGACGACTCCGTTGCCGACCGGCAGCACGTCGCCACCCTCGAAGGTGGCGAGCCCCCAGTCCTGCTCGGGGTCGCCCCACACCACCTGGTCGAGCGCCGGAGCGAAGGCCGGGTGGAACGAGTAGATCGCTTTCATGAGCAGCGTCTCGTCGTGGCGAGCGGGCCAGTACAGGGGGTTGAGCGTCAAGGCCCCGTTGATCCAGCACGTGGTGTCACGGGTGTAGAGCATGTTCGGCAGCGGCGGCATGAGGTAGTCCGCCGCCGAGGCGCTCCCGTGCAGGCGCAGGTAGTCGGGACGGCCGTCCGGATCGAGGTCTTCCACGTTGAGTCCGCCGATGAGCACCTCGGCCAGCCCCTTGTCGGTGTACCCGCCGAGGTGCTTCATCGTGGCGTCGACGAGGAGCGGACCGACCTCGTTCGGGGTGATCTTCCGCTCGAGGAGCCAGTCCCGGGCTCCCGGGACGCCGAGGGTCTCCGCGAGGACACGGTGGAGTTCCAGCACCTCGACGCCCTGCCCCTCGAGGTCGCGGACGAAAGCACGGTGGTCCTCCTGTGCGTTCTCCACCCACAGGACGTCGTCGAAGAGCAGCGCGTCGTTGTTGCTCGGGGTCAGTCGCCCGTGTGCCAGCCCGGGTTCGCACACCAGGACTCTCCGCAGCCTCCCCACCTCGGAGAACGCGCCGAACGCGGGGGCGGCGGACGTCTCGTCGCCGGTGGTGGTGTTCTCCGTGGTCATGGGAGTTCCCTTCTCAGAGTGTGATGGAGCCGGTGCCGAGTCCGACGATCGCCGCGACCGCGCCGACCACCGACAGGACGCAGAGGACCCGCTCGGCGGTCGTGAACACGCGGAGCGTGCGCTCCCGGCGCGCGATCACGTAGAGGATCGTCGCGGGTGCGTAGATCAAGAACGACAGGAGCAGGTACTGCGGGCCGGCCGCCACGACGAGGAACACGGTGTAGACGGCCGCGACGACGGCCGCGACGAGCTGCTTCCGGGTGAGGCCGCCGACGGCTCCGGCGGGTTCGGTTCCACCGTGGGCGCGCCGCGACCAACGTGGTATCCCGAACTGCACGGCGTACAGGGCCGACAGGAAGTACGGGATCAGCGACAGCGAGCTGCAGAGCTCGAGCATGGACGTGAGCGCGTCGTCCGAGAACATCGTGATCACCAGGAAGACCTGGATGAGTCCGCTGGTGAACAGCAGCGCCATCCACGGCGTGCCGTGCCGGTTCACGCGGGTCAGGAACCGGGGCGCGTCCTCCTGCCGGGCCGCCTGGAACAGCACCTCGCTCGACATCAGGGTCCAGGCGAGGTACGCACCGAGGACCGAGACGACGAGTCCGACGTTGATCAGGACGGCTCCCCACGGACCGACGATCTCGCCGAAGACGCCGGCCATCGACGGTTGCCGCAGCCCCCGCAGCTCGGCGGCTGGCAGCGCGGCGAACGAGACCAACGTGACGAGTGCGAAGACGGCGAGGACCCCGAGGAACCCGCTGAGCGTCGCCCGCCCGATGTCCTCTCGCCGTCGTGCGTACCGGGAGTAGACGGTGGCCCCCTCGACGCCGAGGAAGACGAACACCGTGATGAGCATCGTCGAACGCACCTGGCTGAACAGCTCACCCGCACTCGGTTCCGCACCTCCCCAGAGGTTGAGCTGGAACATGTCCCAGTGCGTGCCGACGATCGCCCCGACGACCAGGAACAGCAGGATCGGGACGAGCTTCGCGATGGTGACGATCGTGTTCAACGCCGCGGCGTTCTTCGTCCCTCGCAGCACGAACAAGTGGAACGCCCAGAGCATCGCCGACGTCACCACGACGGACAGCAGCGTGTCCCCTTCACCGAACGCGGGCAGCACCGAGCCGAGGGTGGAACCGATCAGCACCCAGTACGTGACGTTGCCCACACAGGCGCTCGCCCAGTACCCGAACGCCGAGAAGAAGCCCAGGTAGTTGCCGAAACCGGCCTTCGCGTAGGCGAAGATGCCGGCGTCGAGGTCGGGCCGGTGCGTCGAGAGTGCTTGGAACACGAAGACGAGCATCAGCATCCCGACCCCCGCCACCACCCACGCGATGACGGTCGCGATGACGCCGGCTCCCGTGGCGAAGTTGCGCGGGAGCGAGAACACCCCCGCCCCGACCATCGAACCGACCACCATGGCCGCGAGTGCGACGACCGAAAGTGAGCGGTCCTCACTCGTGACGGATGCCTGCTGCTCCTGCAATGCCATCTGGTTCACTCCCTCGTGGTCGCTCGGAGTCGGTCGACCGGCTACCGATCGGCTGGCACGGTCGCTCCGGGTGCGGTGGAGGCGGAACGGCTCCAGCTGAACGCGGCGGTCAGCTGCACGATCCCGAAGACGATGAGCACGCTCCCCACGGCGGCGACCGTGAGCAGCGCACCGAGGTACGGCAGGTTGATCACGAGGATCCCGCTCAGCACGCTCAGGACGGCGAGAGCCGTGGTCAGTGCCCGATGCCCCTGCGACGGCGAGTAGATCATCGCGATGCCTTCGAGGACCCAGGCGAACCCGATGAGCAACGCCACCCAGCGCACCCCGATCGGCGGGACGACGATCGCGACGATGCCCCCGGCGACGACGAGCAGTCCCAGCGCGACCAGCCCGACGAGCCGCCACCACACCCTCGGTGACGCCGTCAGCGCGCGGACCCCCATCGCCGCCCCGGAGACGACCAGGTAGATGCCGAACACCCACGAGACCGCGAAGAGCGTCGCGTGCGGCAGGACCAGCGCAGCCAGTCCGGCGACGATCCCGACGCCCCCGACCACGCCGAGCGCCGCGCGGAGCCTGTTGCTGACCGGCGACGACGACTCCGGTCCTCCGTCGACCTCACTGTCGACACTCATGTCCGCCCGACCTTCCCTGGAGGTCCCGACTGGTGCTGGTGGTGCTGGTGGTGCTGGCGGTGCAAGACCGCGCTCGAAGTCCGTGTTGTGGACAGGCCTACACCCGAACCTGAGGAGTCGTCCACCTTCGATGCGCACGCATGAGAGCGAACCCGACCGGGCGAAGCGGTGTACGAACCCCGTCAAGGAGCAACGCCGCTCCGCACGGGTGGGAGGCACGGACATGGCGAGGACAGGCGAGGAACGCGTCGGCGCAGGAGCCCGAGCGCGGGGTGGCCCCGCCCCGCGACGGGCACGGCAGGGCATGGTGCTCGTGATCACCGGGATCGCCGGGTTCATCATCGCGATCCTGATCCTCACCCGCCCACCCGCTGCGCTCGACGCCGAGGTGCACCTGCTCGGCTCGTACATGGTGCTGTCTGGCCTGCTCCGCATCGGCCGGGCGCAGGTCGGCGACGGGATGGCCCTGGCCCGTCGCGTCATCCACGGGGTCCTCGGCGCACTCGTCCTCGTCGCCGGTGTCGTCGCCGTCGTGCACCCGCCCGGTCAGCTCACCGCATGGGTCACGCTGATCGCGGTGGCCTGGGTCCTCGAGGCAGCCGTCGTCCTCACCGGCTCCACGTTCTCGGTCGCGAGGGGGTTGACGCTCATCGCCGCGGTCCTCTGCATCTGCATCGCCATCGCGCTGGTCTCCTACCCGGTCATCGGTGTGGGTGCCGCGACGGCCTCGAGCGCGGTGTTCCTCGTGCTGTTCTCCGCGGCCCAGCTCTTCGAGGGGATCCTCGTCTGGCTCCCGCCGCGCTACGAGACGATCGCCGTCGGCGGCGAGGACACCCCGCACCGACGACGATGACCGACCACGGGGAACGCCGGACCGCGACGACGTCGTTCGCCGTCGTCGCCGGGGTCGTCCTGGGCGTCGCCGGGGTCAAGGCCCTCTCGTGGCTGGTCGCGCCGTGCCTGCTCGCACTGGTGATCGTCGTCCTGACCCGTCCGCTGTCTCGTCGGCTCGGGGCACGCGGCGCACCCGCGGCGCTCGGGATCCTCGCCGCCTTCGTCACGGGGCTCGGGATGATCGTGGCGCTCGTGGCCGTCGTCGCCTTCGCGGCCGTGCGGCTCACCACGGTCGTCCGCACCTACCGCTCCGACCTCGAGACGCTGGTCCTCCGAGTGCACAGTGTGCTGACGGAAGCCGGTCTGACCGACGCACAGTCCCACACACTCACCGACGTCGTCACACCGGACCGGCTGCTGCGGTGGTCCGCCTCGGTCGCGCCGTCGCTCGTCAGCACGGGGGCGACGGTCGTCTTCTTCCTCGGACTGCTCCTGTTCCTGTCGATAGAAGCGACCCAGGTCGACCAGCGGCTCGCGGGCATCCGACGTGCTCGGCCGGCGATCGCGGCTGCCCTGACGAACTCCGCCCGGCTCACCCGACGGTACTTCGCGGTCACCGCCGCGCTGGCCGTCGTGGTCGGGACGCTCGATGCCGTCCTGCTCGGTGCACTCGGCGTGCCGTACCCCGTCCTGTGGGGCGTGCTCGCAGCCGCCTGCAACTTCATCCCCTACGTCGGTTTCGTCATCGGCCTGGTGCCGCCGGCGCTGATCGCGCTCCTCGACAGCGGACCCGAACTCGCGGTCGCGATCGTGGTCGTGTACGTCGTACTGAACTCCGTCGTCACCACGATCGTCCCCGCGAAGGTCGTCGGCGACGTCGTCGGGATCAGCATGTCCGCGACGGTGGTCTCCCTGGTGTTCTGGGCATGGGTCCTCGGTCCGATCGGTTCCGTCCTCGCCGTGCCGTGCACGCTCCTCGTCAAGGGCGTCCTCGTGGACGCCGACCCGCACGCACGGTTCCTGGCGCCGCTGCTGAACTCCCGGAAGCAGAACACGTCGCAAGAGCGGGCACGGTGAGCGTCACGGTTCTCACCGGGGTGGAACGGGACGGAACGGCACCTCGACGGACTCGGTGCCGATCGTCACCGCCGTGCCGGCGGGGATCTCACGCCAGAGTCCCGGGAGCGCGACCAACGGCTCGGAGACGACCACCCTCGCGTTCTCGGGCATGTGCGCCAGTCGTTCCACCTCCGGGTACAGCTGCCTGACCGATCCGACCTCCGAGCTGACGAAGAGCGAGTTCGCGGTCCCCGCGCTCGCGTAGCGGACGGCAGTCAGCGTCTCCCCATCGGTGAGCCCGATCGTCATCTGCAGGGCCCCATCGATGCCGGCCGCACTCGCGACCGACTCCACGAACCCCGCCATGCGTTCCAGCCCACCGACAGGGTCATCCTCGAGGCCGAAGGTCAGCGCGAGATGGAACATGAGCTCGGAGTCGGTGGAGCCGAGGATGCACGGGAACAGGTCGTCGCGGACCGCGGCGAGCAGCTGTCGACGCACCACGGCGAAGTCCCTGATGAAGCCGTTGTGCACGAACAGGCGGTTGCCGTACCGGAACGGGTGACTGTTCGTCTCCTGGATCGGGGTACCGGTCGCCGCCCGGACGTGCGCCAGGAACAGCCCGCTCGACACCTCGGACGCGAGTTCGCGGAGGTTCTCGTCCCCCCATGCGGGTGCGGCGCTCCGGAAGAGCGTCGGCCGGTCGTGCCGTCCGTACCAACCCAGCCCCGTTCCGTCACCGTTCGGCGCGGGGGTCGCCGGCGAGTGGAAACGGCTCTGGTCGATGAGCGAGCGCTCGGTGTCGTAGACGAGCTCTCGCGGCTCGATCGGATCCCCCACGTACCCCAGCCACCGACACATGTGAGCCTCCCCGGCATCGTCGCCCGATGTCCCGAGTCAAGCACCACGGCCGCCCGGATGCCCGCTCCGCTCGCGGTAGCCTGACCGGCACGGACGCGGTCGGACACGAGACCGCAGCGGCGGGCAGACGGAGGACGACGGTGGCAGCACTCGGAGACGGCCGCGCCGCCGGCGTGTGGTGCACGCTCGGCGAACCGCGCACCACGGCGCAGATCGCGCAGAACGGGTTCGCCTGGCTCGGGCTCGACGCCCAGCACGGCGCCTTCGACGACGCCACGCTCCTGGCGACGATGCCGGCGCTCGCCGCTGTCGCACCGCAGGTCCCCGTGGCCATTCGGGTCGCCGAGAACTCGGACGCGGCGATCGGCCGTGCGCTCGACCTCGGCGCCGACGTCGTGATCGTCCCGATGATCGAGACGGTCGAGCAGGCCGAGCGTGCCGTCCGTGCCGCCCACTACCCGCCGCGCGGCCGACGGAGCTGGGGGCCGATGGCCGGACTCTGGGGCGGCGTGGCACCGTCCGCCGCCGCTGCCGACCCCGAGGTGTGGGTGATGCTCGAGACACCCCAGGGCCTCCGTACCGCCGAGCAGATCCTGGCGGTCCCGGGCGTCACGGCGGTGTTCGTCGGTCCCTTCGACCTGTCGATCGGGCTCGGCATGGAACTGCACGAGCTGCTCGAGGCCGACCGAGCCACGGACCCGCTCCCCGCGATCGTCGCCGCAGCCCGCCGCGCCGGCAAGCACACCGGCGCCTTCGCGGGTGACCTGGCCCGCGCCGAACGGCTCCGCGCACTCGGCTTCGACCGCGTCGCCGTGGTGACCGACGGGACCCTGCTGGCGCACGGTGCGGCCGCGGTGCTCGGCGCAGCAGCCACCGGTCGCACCTCGTACTGACGGGTCGTCAGCGGCGAAGTACTGGCGGGTCGTCAGCGGCGACCGCACCAGCGAGCGGTCCTCGTCCGCGTCCTCGACGCCGCTGAGAGGGCGTGCCCGCGTCCCGGTCCACACTCGGTCGGGAACCCGAGCCGACCGCGACCGCAGAGAGGACGAGACCCGTGACCGACGTCTCCAGCCAACCGCCCGCCGAGGGCGACGACCGCCGCATCCTGACGAACCGCCAGGGCCACCCCGTCTACGACAACCAGAACCAGCGCACCGTCGGGGCCCGTGGCCCGGCGACGCTCGAGAACTACCAGTTCCTCGAGAAGATCAGCCACTTCGACCGCGAACGGATCCCGGAGCGGGTCGTGCACGCCCGCGGTGCCGTCGCGTTCGGGTACTTCGAGGCCACCGGCACGTGGGGTGACGAACCCATCGCGCAGTACACCCGCGCGAAGCTGTTCCAGGAGCCGGGCAAGCGCACCGACCTGGCGATCCGGTTCTCCACCGTGATCGGCGGCCGTGACTCCTCCGAGGCCGCCCGCGACCCGCGCGGCTTCGCCGTGAAGTTCTACACAGAGGACGGCAACTGGGACCTCGTCGGCAACAACCTCGGTGTCTTCTTCATCCGCGACGCCATCAAGTTCCCCGACGTCATCCACTCCCTCAAGCCCGATCCCGTGACCTTCCGCCAGGAGCCCGCTCGCATCTTCGACTTCATGTCGCAGACCCCCGAGTCGATGCACATGCTCGTCAACCTGTTCAGCCCGCGCGGCATCCCGGCGAACTACCGCACCCAGCAGGGCTTCGGCGTGAACACCTACAAGTGGGTGAACGCCGACGGCGACACCAAGCTCGTCAAGTACCACTGGATCCCGTCGGTGGGCGTGTCCTCGATGACCGAGGCGGACGCCGCCGCCGTGCAGGCCGGCGACCTCGGGCACGCGTCGAAGGACCTGTACGAGGCGATCGAGCGTGGTGAGTACCCCGAGTGGGAGCTCCGCGTGCAGCTCATGGACGACCACGAGCACCCGGAGCTCGACTTCGACCCGCTCGACGACACGAAGGTGTGGCCGGAGAACGAGTTCCCGCCGAAGCCCGTCGGAAAGATGGTCCTGAACCGCAACGTCACGAACCACTTCGCCGAGAACGAGCAGCTCTCCTTCGGCACCGGCGTGCTCGTCGACGGCCTGGACTTCTCCGACGACAAGATGCTCGTCGGCCGCACGTTCTCGTACTCGGACACGCAGCGCTACCGCGTCGGCCCGAACTACCTGCAGCTGCCGGTGAACGCCCCGAAGAACGGCGCCGTCGCGACCAACCAGCGCGACGGACAGATGGCGTACCACCAGGACCACGGCGGCGAGAACCCGCACGTCAACTACGAGCCGTCGATCACCGGAGGCCTGCGCGAGGCGGAGTACCCGACCCACGACGACCAGGGGCCGGAGATCGTCGGGCGCCTCACCCGCAAGCGCATCCCCCGGACGAACGACTACACCCAGGCCGGTCAGCGGTACCTGCTCCTGCAGGACTGGGAGCGCGACGACCTCGTCGCGAACTTCGTCGACCTCATCTCGCAGGCGGCCCGTCCGGTGCAGGAGCGCATGCTCTGGCACTTCTACATGGTCGAGGACGACCTGGGGCGTCGCGTCGGCGATGGCCTCGGCATCACCCTCGACGAGGTGCGGGACCTGCCCCCGCTGCAGTCCCAGACGCTCAGCGACGACGAGCTCGCCCGCCTGGCGAACCTCGGGCACAACGGGTCCCGCGACGTCGAGGGCCTGATGATGACGCACTGCGTCCCGGACGAACGCGCCGTGCGCGTCTGAGACGCGACCCCAGGACGGACGGGAGGCCCGGTGCCAGCTGGCACCGGGCCTCCCGTCCGTCCGTGGCGGAGACCCAAGCGTCCGCTCGCCACCCGAGGTCAGGCCGGCTCGGGCACGTCGAGGGCACGCAGGTCGAGCACGAAGCGGTAGCGCACGTCACCGCGCGCGAGGCGCTCGACGGCCGTGGCGACGTCGGCGGCGGGCAGGACCTCGACGTCCGCGACGATGCCGTGCTCGCCGCAGAAGTCGAGCAGGTCCTGCGTCCAGCGGTGGCCGCCGCTGCCCGCTGACGCGAGGCGCTTGCGCCCGATCAGCAGATCGGTCGTCGCGATCGTCACGGGGCCGAGGTGTCCGAGGCTGAAGAGCGTGCCGTCGAGGTCGAGCACCCCGAGGTACGAGCCCAGGTCGTGCTCGACGGCGACGGTGTCGAGGACGACGTCGAGGGAACCGCGTGCGGCCTGCATCGCCGCCGCGTCGGTCGACACCACGACGTGGTCGGCCCCGAGCCGCTCGGCGTCCGCGGCCTTGGCCGGCGTCGTCGTGAACGCGGTGACCTCGGCACCGAGCGCTCGCGCGAGCCGGACCGCGAGGTGCCCCAGGCCACCGATCCCGACCACACCGACGCGGGTCCCCGGGCCGACCCCGACGGAACGCATCGGTTCCCAGACCGTGATGCCGGCGCACATCAGGGGTGCCACGGACGCCGGGTCCAGCGCGGCCGGACGGTGGTACACGAACCGGTCCCGCACGACGTACCGGCCGGCCCAGGCGCCGGCCGTGACGGAGCCGTCGACGCGGTCCCGCCCCGCGTACGTCAGCGTCGGGAACTCGCCGCAGAAGTTCTCCTGCCCCCGACGGCACATCGCGCAGGTGCCGCACGAATCGACGATGTTGCCGACCGCGACCGGGTCCCCGGCGCGGAAGTCGGTGACCGCCGTGCCGACGGCCACGACCTCGCCGACGAACTCGTGGCCCGGCACGATCGGGAACGTCCCGCCCTGCTCCGGCGGCGCGGCGAGGGCGTGCAGGTCGCTGTGGCAGACCCCGCAGAACGTCACGCGGACGTCGACGTCATCGGGACGGAGGTCGCGGCGGAGGAGCGGGATCGGGTGGAGGGGATCGTGGAGCGCGTCGGACACGAGTGCGGTGGTGAGCATGAGCCCGATACTACCTACTAGTTGGTAGCCACGTAGGATCGGTGGCGTGAGCACCGCAGACGACACCCGCGCCCGCATCCTCGACGCGGCGACCACGGAGTTCGCGGCGCACGGCATCGCGGGCGCGCGAGTCGACCGCATCGCCGCGCGTTCCGGCATGAGCAAGCCGATGATCTACACGTACTTCGGCGGGAAGAGCACGCTCTTCGACGCCGTCTTCCGCGCCCACGTCCTCGGCAACGGCGACCGCGTGCCGTTCGACGCCGCCGACCTGCCCGGGTACACGGCACGGTTGTACGACGACTACCTGGCCGACCCGGCGCTCGTGCGACTGCTCATGTGGAAGCGCCTCGAGCAGGACGGCGCCGGGTACCTGTACCCGGGGTTCGAGGAGCACGACGAGCAGCACCTGCGGGAGATCGCGGCCGAACAGCGCGCCGGACGGGTGCGCTACGACCTCGAGCCGGTCGACCTCTGGGCGCTGCTCATCGCCAGCGCGGCAACCTGGGCGCAGGGCTCCATCACCGCGGTCGCGACTGCTGAGGACTCCCCCGCCGAGCACGACCGTCGGCGGAGCGCACTCGTCCGCTACGTCGCGGGGGCGGTGCAGCCACCGGCGTGAGCCTCGACCAGGGGGGCGCGGAGGGATCCTCGTCGACCCTAGGCTGGTCGACGTGACCGACCTCGCTCCCGAACGATCCGCGCCGAGCGCCGCCGGGTCCCCCGCGTCGCCAGCCGTGGCGATCACGCCCCTCAGCCTGCTCGCGGTCGTCGCGATCGCCCTCGCGTTCGTGGCACCGATCGGCGGTCTCGTCGTCGGGTTCATCGCGCGGCGCGATGTGCGACTGACCGGTGAGCGAGGCGACGGCATCGCGTTCGCAGCGATCCTGATCGGGGCGACGCTGACCCTGTTCGGGATCATCGTGCCGCTGTTCCTCGGCGGTGCGGGGTTCCTCGCCCTGGACCTCCAGCTCTGAGCACCGGGCGCTGATCGCGGGCGCGGCAGCGGGACCGGCTGTGCATCCGCGACGCCGTGCTCGATGACGGGATGGTGCGCGGAGGGTCAGCCGCCAGCAGGCGCGGAGATGTCCCAGACGGTGGTCTCCTCGTACTGCTCCGACCAGCCGCGGCGCATCCGGGCGGCGGCACGGTCGAACGCGTCGACGACGTCGGTGTCCGGCGTCAGCAGCGCCTGCAGGCGGATGCCGTCGTAGAGGGCGAGCAGCTGCTGCGCACCGCGGATCGGGTCCATCGTCGCCGGCTCGCGGCCGGCCCGGATGTCCTCCCGCAACGCGGTGCGGACGGTCTCGCGGAACTGCAGGTACGCCGACCGGTAGTAGTCGGCACCGTCCGTCGACGGGTCGGTCGAGATCGCGAGCGTGGCGGCGATCAGCCGCATCAGGGCCGGGTCCTCGGCGTGGGCGGAGAGCAGCGCGTGCAGGAACGCCACCGTGCCCTTCTCGTCGGCCAGGGGCAACAGCGGCGCCGACACCGCGCGGGTCCACCGCATCACCGCGGCAGCGAGCAGCGCGGGCTCGGACGGGAAGAGCTCGAGGATCTCGGACTGACGCATGCCCGATCGGGTCGCGACGGCCTCGAGCGAGAAGCGTGACAGTCCCCCGTCGTGGATGACCGCGATCGCGCCGTTGATCGCCCGGGTGCGTGGCACCGCTTCGTCGTCGGCATTCTGGTTCGTCAGCGGAGCCAGCGGGTGCTTCCGGAACCAGTCCAGCAGTGCGCGGGCGCGGGGCGCACCGAATGCCGGGTCGGTGGGGCGGCCGGCGCTGAACAGGTCACTGAACCCCGGCACGTCCTGCACCAGCGGGTCGAGGGACTGGAACGCCATCGACCAGTCCGGGAACGAGCGCCGGGTGATGGGCTCGTCCAGCAACACCTGGACGTTCGTGTGCCGCGGGTCGGCCTGGACCTGGTCGAAGCGCTCACGGACGACGTCGTCCTCGCCCTCGATGATCCCGATGCAGTTGTCGTCCCGGTGCGCGAGCATGCCGGTGACGCCCAGCCGAGTGTTCTTCTCACGGCCCACCGCCAGGATCTGGGCGAGCTCGGAGTCCGTGATCGGACGGGTCTGGGTGCTGGTGTACACGAGCGATCGCATGGTGCTGCTTCCTGGTCGGACGGTCCGCCGGTGTGAGGGAGGCGCCGCCGTGTCGAACCCGAATCGACTCGACGGCACCTCGTGGTCACCGTAACCAGCGGCGACCACCTTCACTGCGACGCAAGACGGTCCGTGGCTGCTCGGCACCCGGGGGATGCCGACCTCTGAATCGAACCATCTGGCCGGGTCCGGCGGTACCCCCACAATGGGGAACGCGCGTTCTCCGGCTGTTCCCCGGGTTCGCGTCAGTGCGCGCGGTCGCCCGACGGGGGCGTCTCGACGATGCGTTCGCCCGTCGTCGGGTCCCACCCGATGGTGCGGGGTTCCGCTGCTCGCGGGCGTCGTTCCTCGCGCGGGAAGAACGGCCGGGCGCTGGGCAGGTAGCTGAGCACCGCGGCGACGACGATGCAGACGGCGTCGACGAGGCTCCAGTCCACGCCGTCGGTGGCGATCGTGATCACAGCGCTGCAGGCAGTCAGAGCGGCAATGATCGCGAGCCAGAGTCGCGCGCTCCCGGAGCCTCGTCCCATCCGCGTCGCCAGCCACAAGAACAGTGCCGACCAGGCGAGGACGAGGACGAGCCCGAGCGACGCTCCGATGATCCCGCCGCCGGCTTCACGCAGCGAGACGACGATGCCGGGCGCCGCGGCCACGAGGCTGATGATGACGGACGCCCACCAGAGCGCCACGGCGATCGTGACGACACGGGGTCGCGTGCAGCGTTCGGTCTGCTGTGCCATCAGGTGCTCCCCCGTCGTTCCGCCGGCTGCGGCTCGACGATCTTACGGTGACGGGGTGGGACCACGGTCTCGCTGCCTAGGGGCGGTAGTCCTCGCGACGTGGCGGGACCTGCGCCGCGTGGGAATCGGTGTACGGCTTCGCGCCCCGCATCCCGCCCAGCGTCTTCGCGACCGTCGTCAGCAACGAGCCCAGGCCTCGCGTCACGGTGCTGAGGATCCTCATGGTGCCCCCCTCGTCGGTCCGGCCAGCGTGGTCGGCTCGGTTGCCACGCTACCGCCGACACGTACGGTTGGCGGATGGACGCAACCGATCTTCCGCGCATCGGAGCGCCGGCGACGAGGGCGCTCCGCTCTGCCGGGGTCAACACGCTCGCCGACGTCCGCCGGGTGGGTGTCGACGAACTCGCGCGCCTGCACGGAGTCGGACCGACGGCGCTCCGACGACTCGAGGAAGCGCTCGAGGCCGAAGCGGGCGGTTGACCGACGGCCGCCTACGCGTCCTGCTGTGGAGCAGTCTCCGACGGCAACCGCGATGCCACGAGCGTCCCGACCAGCGCCACCACCGCGAAGGCCGCGAACCCGAACGGCAGCCCGATCGCGCTGCCGACACCACCGACGACGAGCGGTCCGACGGCGTCCCCGGTCTCGCGCCCGAGCTCCGCAGAGCCCATGGTCCGCCCGAGCCGGTCCGGCGGAGTCGTCCCGGCGAGGTGCGCGAACGCGACGGGCGTCAGCGTGGCGACACCCGCCCCGGCGAGCAGGGCCGCGATGAAGACCGCCACCGCGGACGGCGCGACGGCGACCACCAGGAACGCAGCGGCCACCGCGGCCGTCCCGGCCACACCCGCCACCCCGGTACCGAGGCGCCCGGCGTCGTGCAGCCGCCCGGCGACGGGCTGCACGAGCGACGACGTCACCGCGAGGACGGCGACCGCGAGCGTCGACACCAGGAGCGGGATGCCGACGTCGGTGCCGAGCGCCGGGAGCATCCCGGTCAGCGCGCCGATCGCAGCGCTGCCGACGGCCAGGACGACGACCGGGATCAGGAACTGGCGGTCCGTGGCCGCTCGGACCATCACGGCGAGCGTGGCCCGCTGCCGGGGCAGGGGCACGATCGGCTCGACTGCGACGAACACCGCCACCGCCGTCACGAGGGCCATCACGACGAGGATCCCGAAGAGCCACTGCGTGCTGCCGAACTGCACCACGAGTGCACCGATGACCGGTCCTCCGGCGTAGCCGAGACCCTTCCACGAGCCGTACCGACCGAAGTACGTCCCGCGACGCTGCGCCGGCACGAGACGGGCGACCGCGGCGGAAGATGCCGGCGAGAACGCGGAGGCGCCGGCACCCTGCAGCAGACGGGCGAGCCCGAGCCAGAACGGGCCGGTTCCGAAGACGCCGATGAGCGAAGCTGCCGCGAACACGATGAGTCCGCCGACGATCACCGGTCGCGGGCCGATGCGGTCGGACAGTGCACCGAAGACCGGCTTGAGGACGAGTTCGGCGACGTCGTAGAGCGCCAGGAAGAGCCCCAGCCACGCGAGCGTCAGGCCGAGTTCGAGGTGCTCGCCGCCGACCGCCGCGGCGATACCGTTCGCCCCGAAGGCGGTCACGAACCCCGCGGCGTACAGCGGAGCGAGCCGAGGGGGCGTGGTCGTCGACAGGGCGGTCACGTGCCCACCCTGGCCGACCCGGGGCCGGACCGCCAACGTCGGGCGTGTCCGACGTCCGACGAACCGCGCAACAAGCGAAATCAACACGTAACACGCGCTGCAGTTGGCCGACACGCGTCGTCCATAGGGTCGACCACACCGACGGCGGCGCTGCCACCATCGGCTTCGGACTGGAGACGCGACATGGACACGCACACGGAACTCACCGAGGCCATCGCCCGTGCCCGGAGCGGGAGCGGTCAACGTATCCGGGAACTCCTGCAGTCCTCCCCTCGGCGGGCCCACGTGCTCCTCCGAGCGAGCATCCGCCGTGGCGTGCTCTCCGCCGGGAGACCGCTCGAGGAGCAGAACCTCATCATGTCGATGATGATGAGCCGCACCAGCATCCGCTCAGCACTGTCGATGCTCGGCGCAGAAGGCCTCATCGAACGCCGGCAGCGCGTCGGGACGAGCGTCGCCGCGTCGATCTCCGAGCTGCCGTTGTTGGAGCTCCTGCCGATCGGCGGCTGGACCCGTGCAGAGGAGGACCCGGACCGACCCTCGGTGTCCCTCGAACTGACCGAGCTCGAGCGCGCGACGGTGCTGGCCGACGAACACATCCGCAGCCGGTTGGAGATCGACGACGACTCCGTGCTCATGCGGGAGGACCTCGTCACCCGCGGCGGCGAACCACTCGGCGTGCTCGTCGGGTACTACCCCCTGGACGCGCCGACCCTGCTCGTGGACGACGACGACCGGGACGCCCGGATCAACGCGATGCGCCAGGTCGCACTGTCCCACGTCGAGGCGACGGTGGAGGCCGTGAACTGCGACGAGCGCACCGCGAAGGTCCTGAAGGTCGCCGTCGGTGCCGCGATCCTGGTGCGCGAGACACTCGTGCGCGGCGCAGACGGTCGCGTCGGCATGCTGGCCTACGGCCACTACCGCGGCGACCGGGTGGCGCTGTGGGCGAAGCACGAGGACGTGCCCGCGATGCTCAACACACAGACGCCCTCGCACTGAGCCGAGCGACCGCGCGCGCCGCCCCGCACGGCAGGCGCGGTCGGCGGAAACCCCGCGGAACCGCGTGTTCATGCGGATCCGCGGCGCGCAATCAAGCGTTACCGACAGGTCACGGTGCGGAATCAATCGGCACATAGCGTCACCTGCACACCGAGGGGATCACCTCGGCACACGCCCAGAAGGAAGGACCGTCCCATGGTGCGGTTCATCGGCTCCCGCGTCACGCGGATCGTCGTCACGGTCCTCGCCGTGTTGACGTTCGCCTTCGTGCTCGCCCGACTGACCGGCGACCCGGTCCGGCTCATGCTGCCCGACCAGGCGACCCAAGCCGACGTCGAGGCCGCCCGGCACAGCCTCGGCCTCGACCGACCGCTGCTCGTGCAGTACGTCGACTTCATGGCCGGTGCGTTCCGCGGCGACCTCGGTGACTCGATCCGTCAAGGGCAGTCCGCGCTCGGCCTCGTCCTCGAGCGACTCCCGAACACCGTCGAGCTCGCCCTGACGTCGTTCGTGATCGGCTTCGCGCTCGCCGTGGCGCTCGCGGTGGTCGCCGAGACCACCGGGAGCAAGCGGCTCCGCTCGACCCTGATGTGGCTCGCGACGGTGCGGCAGGCGATCCCGCCCTACCTGTTCGGCATCCTCCTGGTGCTCGTCTTCTCGGTCTCGCTGGGGCTCCTGCCGGCGATCGGCCGCACGAGCTACGCGAGCTTCGTGCTCCCCGTCGCGACGATGGCGACCTTCGAAGTGGCCCTGTACCTCCGGCTCATCTCGTCCTCCTTCGACGAGTCCCGGGCCCTCGACTACGTCCGGACCGCCCGTGCGAAGGGTGTCTCCCGCGGCCGGATCGTGGTGCGGCACATGCTCCCGAACGCGCTCCTCCCGGTCATCACGATCGCCGGCATCAACCTCGGTGTGCTGATGGGCGGCACGGTGGTGCTCGAGATGGTCTTCAACTGGCCCGGTCTCGGACGCCTGATCGTGCAGGGCGTCACCGAACGGGACTACCCGATCGTGCAGGCCGGTGTCGTGCTCATCGCGATGCTCTTCGTCGCCATCAACTTCATCGTCGACATGCTCTACGCGGTGCTCGACCCCCGAGTGAGGCTCTCATGACCCAGGTAACGACCCGGCTCAGAACCCGCACCCAGGCGCGGTCGCTCACCGCCGGACTCGTCGGCGCAGCACCCTCGCTCGTCGTCGCGACCGTCATGCTCGCCATCGTCGCGCTGGTCGTGATCGTGGTGCCGTTCCTCCCCGGTTTCAATCCGTACTCGCAGGACCTCGCGAGTGCGCAGCAGACGCCGTTCACGAGCGGCGCACACCTGATGGGCACCGACGCACTGGGTCGTGACCTCCTCAGCCGGCTGGCGGTGGCGACTCGCACCTCGCTCGTCGTGTCGTTCGGCGCCGTGCTCATCTCCATGGTGCTCGGCCTGGCGATCGGGCTGGTCGCAGGCTGGCGCCGCGGTCGTCTCGACGCGTTCCTGATGGGCGTCGCGGACGTGCAGCTCTCGATCCCCGTCGTCCTGCTCCTCATCGTGCTGGTCGCCGCACTCGGCTCGAGCACCACCCTGCTGGTGGTGATGCTCGGGCTGACGAACTGGGTCGGCTACGGCCGTGTCTCCCGGTCGATCGCCGTGTCCCTGCGGGAGCGCGAGTTCGTCACGGCCGTCACCGCGGCCGGCGGGTCCGGGTGGTGGGTCATCAGCCGCCACCTGCTGCCGAACGTGCTGCCGCAGATCGCGATCCTCGCCGCGTTCGAGGTCGGCACCGTGATCACGATCGAGTCCTCGCTGTCCTTCATCGGCCTCGGCATCCAGCCGCCGACTCCCAGCCTCGGTGGACTCATCGCCGACGGCCAGAACTACCTGCAGACCAACCCCGCGCTCGTCGTCCTGCCCGCACTGATGATCCTGATGGTCATCGGTGGGGTCCAGTTCGTCTCGCAGGGCCTGTCCGCGCGCCGCTCGCGTCGCTGACGGACGGGAGGCGCGCCCGCCTCCGCCACGGACCGCACGCTGTCTCTTATACACATCT